>JAAFGX010000023.1 GCA_010365115.1 Paludibacter sp. | reverse complement strand
CAATCCCGTTACACGGGATGTTCCATAAGACGAACTTGCCTGCGGCAGGCAGGGTCGAAATTGGACTATATTGTTTGTGCAATCGGTATTAATTCTTATTATTGAACTTTATAAACATCTACGTTTTCAACTTCAAACGTTTTAATAAATGCTGCATGACGGCGTACTTCTACTTCTCCGTAGTTCAAGTAAATCTCAGCTGATTTTCGGAACTGATCTTCAGTATCGCGAGTAGCATCTATAATTAACAGATAACTCATTACAATGTGTCCCGCCATTTCTACCAACCGACGAGCCTGGAAATCAAGATATTCCTGATTTTTAGCTTCGTTTACACGAATAACAGCTTTTTCATACAAATTAGTCATAATCTGTAAGCGTTTGCGGAACGATGTAAATTCAGGTTTGATGGGTTGAGCATCGTAATCGCGAATTTGTTTCAGATAATTTCCGGTGGTTACGTGGCGGATGGCAGCAACAACCTGTAATTGTGAAGTTCCTTCGTAAATGGTCATAATACGTGCATCGCGGAATAAACGTTCGCAAGTATAATCTTTCATAAAACCTGAACCGCCGTGAACCTGAATTGAATCGTATGCATTCTGGTTGGCATATTCACTGGTGAACATTTTTAGCATTGGAGTCAAAGCATCTGCCAAACGTGAATATTCTTTGAAATCTGCTTTTTCCTGTGGTTCAAGTTTGCGTTCGTTTTCAATGGCTTCGTATGCTTTGTAAACATCTACAAAACGGGTAGTTTCATAAAGCAATGCACGAGAAGCATCCAGTTTGGCTTTGATAAGCGAAACCATTTCGAAAACGGCAGGAAATTCGATAATGGCTTTTCCAAACTGACGACGATCACGGGCGTATGACAATGCTTCGTTATAAGCAGCAGCCGAAAGACCAACTGATTGAGCACCAATACCAAGACGTGCACCGTTCATCAACGACATTACGTATTTGATCAAACCCATCCGACGATTTCCAACTAATTTTGCAGGTGTATTGTTGAATACCAATTCGCAAGTTGGTGAACCTTTGATACCCAATTTATTTTCGATACGGCGTACTAAAACTGTATGGTCGTGTTTATTGTCGGCAACGAAATAAGATAATCCGCGACCATCGCTGGTTCCTTCTTCCGAACGAGCTAACACTAATTTGATTTGTGCGTCGCCATTAGTAATAAAACGTTTTACTCCGTTTAAGTACCACATGCCGTCTTTTTCGTTGTAAGTCGCTTTTAACTGAACGGCTTGTAAGTCAGAACCGGCATCCGGCTCAGTTAAGTCCATCGAACAAGTAGCACCTTCGCAAACACGAGGCAAATATTCAGCTTTAATTTCGTCGGAAGCAAATTCGGATATTGTTTCGGCACAGTCTTGTAATCCCCAGATGTTAGCAAAACCGGCATCAGCACGCGAAACCATTTCGCCTGACATTACATAAGCCACCATTGGGAAGTTCAGACCGCCGTACTGACGAGGCAGTGTAATTCCATAAACACCTGCTTGTATCAATGCATCATGGTTTTCTTGTGTTCCACGAGCATAAATTACACGGCTATTTTCTACTTGTGGACCATCATGATCTACACTTTCGGCATTTGGTGCAATAATATCACCGGCAATTCCTCCGATAATTTCAAGCACTTTTTCGTAATTATCAATTGCATCTTCGAAATCACGCGATGCATAATCAAATTTGTCTTTGTCAGCAAAATTGCGCTCTTTCAGGGCAACTATTTTCTTCATCAATGGATGAGAAAGCTGAAATTTTATGGCTGGATTGTCGTTGTAAAAATTCATTTCTTTATAGTTTATAGTTTGAAGTTTATAGTTAGTAGTTTTTGTTTATAGTTACTTAAGTCTAAATTTATGTATTTTAAATTACAAATATCTGTCTTTTTCTTTCTATAAACTACCTACTATCCACTATAAACTATTTACTGTTTTTCTTATAATACTTAATCATTTTTGGTAATATTTCTTCAATATTTCCAGTAATTATATAGTCGGCAATCTGGTTGATTGGCGCTTTTGGATCATTATTGATAGCAATAATCATAGCACTTTCCTGCATTCCGGCAATGTGTTGAATTTGACCCGAAATACCGCAAGCAATATATAATTTTGGACGAACGGTAGTTCCTGTTTGTCCAATCTGCCGTTCGTGTTCAGCAAAACCAGCATCAACCGCTGCGCGTGAAGCACCAACTTCTCCGCCTAACGTATCAGCCAAATCATATAACAGTTTGAAATTTTCAGCACTTCCAACTCCATAACCGCCCGAAACAATAATAGGAGAACCTTTAATATTCAGTTTCGATTTTTCCATATGGCGTTCAATAACTTCCACCACATAATCTGTATCAGCAACATATTTAGAAACATCCAGTTTGTGTGTTTTGCCAACAAACTTAGCATCTTTAATTTCTTTTTTCATTACACCTTCGCGTACGGTTGCCATTTGTGGACGGCAATCCGGATTTACAATAGTAGCAACAATGTTACCGCCAAATGCAGGACGAATCTGATAAAGCAGATTTTCGTATATTTTACCTTGCTTTTTGTCTTCGTAATTTCCAATTTCCAGTGAAGTACAATCGGCAGTTAAACCGCTGAACAATGCCGAAGAAACACGCGGTCCCAAATCGCGACCAATAGAAGTAGCTCCCATCAATGCAATTTGTGGTTTTTCTTCTTTAAAAAGATTTACCAACAGTGAAGTGTGCGGCAAAGAAGTGTAAGGGAAAAGACGTTTGTCGTCGGCCAAATGAAGCACTTCAACTCCGAATGGGAAAACTTGTGCGCCAATTCCATCCAATTTATAACCGGCAGCAATAGCTTCCAGTTTGCAATTCAGCTGTTTAGCTAAACTACGTCCTTTGGTGAGTAATTCCAAACTGACATCGCCTACAATGCCATCTTCAATTTCAAGATATACAAATATATTGTTCATGGTAAATTATCCTATCGTATGGTTAGCAATTAATTCTTTCATCAAACTTTCGATTTCAAAATCTGAACCCGTTAAACTTTTACTTTCTTTAGCTGTAAACACAACGTTTTCGATTTGTTTTACCTTGGTAGGCGAACCGCTCAAACCTAACCATTGGATATCATGTTCAATGTCGTTTACGCCCCATTCAGTGATGTTTAAATAAGAATGGTTATCGTAAAAATCGGTATAATCGTTTCCAGCTTCTTGTTTTTCGGAAGGAGTTGCAGCACGTTTATACTTCATGGTTAATTTTGCATGGCGAGGGCGGCATTCAGCAGCAGAACTATTTACGGTGACTACCATTGGCAACGTACCTCTAACCACTTCAATTCCTCGTTCCAAACGACGTTTGACTGTAATTTTGTTGTCCGAACAATCCAGAATGTCTTCGGCATAAGTAATTTGATTTAAACCAAGTTTTTCGGCCACTTGCGGACCAACCTGTGCAGTATCACCATCAATAGCCTGACGACCGCAAATAATCAAATCAATTTTACCCATCTTACGGATTGCACAAGCAAGTGCATAAGAAGTAGCTAGTGTGTCAGAACCTGCGAACTCGCGTCCACTCAATAAATAACCACCATCGGCACCCCGATACATACTTTCACGAATTATTTCGGCAGCACGAGCCGGTCCCATAGTAAGAATGTGAACCGTTGCACCATTAATTTTACTTTTTAAGCGCAAAGCCTGTTCTAACGCATTCAAATCTTCGGGGTTGTAAATAGCAGGAAGCGCTGCACGGTTTACTGTTCCGTCGGCTTTCATTGCGTCTTTACCCACATTGCGTGTGTCAGGTACTTGCTTAGCAAGAACAACAATTTTAAAACTCATTTTTTATCAATTATAGTTAATATTTCGACTTAATAATTCAATATATATTCAATAATTTGTCATTTTTTCAAACCTGATTTTTACTTTAGATTTCAAACCTAACAGGTCGGGAAAAAGACCCGCAAAAATAGCAAATTTTCTTTAAGTACCAATTTTTATATGCACAAAATTCCAAAAATGTGCATAAAATTGAAGTAACCGCATGAAAAAACGCGAGACTTTTCACAAGGTCTCGCGTTTAAATAGGTATTAGTTTTTTTTTAAGGTATAAAAAAGATTGTGTTGTTTAGTTAACGATGCAAATAAACGGGTAAAATTCTATTGCTGCAAGTCAAAAAATATGTTTTACAACCTGTTTTTTTGTCATTTTGTCAAATGGTGTATCTCGTTATATATTTACATGTCATGTAATGAGGGCTTTAATATGAATTACGATGATTTGTGAAAAGATGTTTTTTTTCATCTTTTTTTCATCTTTTTTTCGAATAATGTTTATTTAAATGTAAAAATACGGAGAAACGTATACGAAACAAAATAATAAACGCCATTTTATTACGTAATTTATGAAACAATATATTAACTGTTGTAAAAGACATTAGAAAAACATATCTTTGCAATCAAAATTTTTTAATTACAAGAAACTATTCTTACTCTTGGTAGACAGGTTTCAATAATCAACTAAAAATATTTAAAAATGAAAAAGAACGTACTTCTATTATTTATTATTTTAATTTCGGCTGGTACGATGGCTCAGAACCTTCAAGTTCATTACGATTTTGGCAAAAACCGCAATTATGTTACAACTACTTTAGAAATGTTTAAGCCGGATAAATGGGGTAATACTTTTTTCTTTGTAGATTTCGATTACAATATGGGAGCGGAAAAACACCCAGCGCTAGCTTATATGGAAATTGCTCGTTGTTTAAAGTTTTGGAACGGTCCATTGAGTTTACATGTTGAATACAATGGTGGATTAGGAGCTTTTCAAGATACTACCGCTACTAGTCCGACAGGGAATGCTGCATTTTCAATTAATAATTCATATTTAATTGGTGTTGATTATGGGATCAATAATGCCGATTTTACAAAAACATTGAACCTTAAAGCTTTGTTTAAACACATTGCAGGGAAACAGGAGTCAGTTCAATTAACAGCAGTTTGGGGACTTCACTTTATGGATAAAAAATTAAGTTTCACGGGTTTTGCTGATTTATGGTGGGAAAAAGATACTTATATTTACGATGGAATAACACATCCAGTCTTTATCACCGAACCACAACTTTGGTATAATTTCAACGAGCATCTTTCTGTTGGTAGCGAAGTTGAATTTTCTACTAACTTCGGAGGAGTTCAGGGATTTAACGTATGTCCTACTTTAGGTGCTAAATGGAATTTTTAACCGAATAATTATTTGATTGACAATTTTTTTGAATTTGATTTCAATATTTCTATTCAATTTTCAATAATAAGATTCCGCTTCAATTGTAAAGTTGATGCGGAATCTTAATTATATTTATTAGGTTTTGGATATTCGCCAAAGAATAATTTTTATTCAAGAAATCTATCACTTTTCGATTATTTCCCGGTAGTTTCAGTCGTTATTATTCGTTTTTAATTGTTTAACCATTTTTTTATGGTATTGAATTTGGAGATCTCTTTTGACTTTTTTTTAACTCAACGAATTCAAAGAGACTTTGATTGAGGATGATATTTAGTTGTTAATTAAGTTTAAGATTCGATGTTATAAGCAAATTGTAAAATTTATTACAATTACATATGATTAAAGTTTCAAATAAAACTTTGAAAGTATAGTAGCTAGTTTTAAATTCCGTATTTGTTGTATATTTCTTTTCTAGTCCGACAAGTACAAAAGGGGGATTTGCCAAAAGTCATTCTGTAACTGCAAAAATTATCTTCGCTGCATTCAACAAAATGCACTGTCTTGTTGACACAATTTTCAACCTTACAACAAATGTTGTTGTTTTTAATGCAGTCAAAGTTCTTCTGACAATGTTCTGTTTGTTCTAAAATTTTTTTATCAATTTCCATAATCTCTAGTTTTTTAAATTTAATTTAAGACAAATCAAAAATTTAGGAACGGGCAATATAATTTGGCGAGTTACATGTAATAATTAGAAGCCAGTTGTTCAATTTTTTTTAAGTTTACCGGCAATATAATTTTGGTAAGCTTTTAATCTCAACAACGGTACTCATAGTCAGGATAAATTCATTACTTTTTTAATTTAATAATTGTGCTTTCAAAATAGGCAATAGGACTTCCATAATTGTTTAAAATCGAAATTCTTTAAGATATCAGGATTACAATCCTTTTTGTTTTATATTAAAATATGTTTTACTAAGAAATTAGATCAACATCTTTCAAAAATTAGTTACACACCTTATTTTCGTTTTAGGCTTAAAATTTTATTTTCAAAAGTAATATAATAATATTTACAACGCAAAAAAATGTTTTTTGAATTGAACAATTCAAAATCACAATCGACTGATAGTAAATGAAATAATTTTTTTGAAGAGCTACTCCGATGGTGTCAGATTGCTTCTAAATTGAGCGGGATTCATGCCGGTTTGTTTGCGAAAGGCATCAATAAATACAGAATTGGAGTTAAATCCAACCTGATTGGCGATATAGGAGAGTTTGAGTTGTCCGTTATTTTTGAGTGGAAGCGAGAAGATGCGTATGGCTTCCTGAATGCGGTATTTATTTATCAGATCATTAAAACGCACATTCTGATCATTAATTGACTTGGAAAGATAATCACGATTCGTGCTCAATTCTTTTGCTACCATTTCAAGCGAAAGTTCATTTAAACAATAATGCTTATCCAATTCCAGCCATTGGACTACCTGGTTATAGAGCATTTCAGATTTCTCAGCTTCTACACAATTTCGTATTAGTTTTTTAGAATGAGTCAACTTTTGTACAGTTTGGGATGACTTCTTTTGTTCATCAATAATTTCGAGGTTCTTTTTTACCAGTTCTCTTAAAACTTTATTCTTCGATTGTTGTAGCTTGTATACGATAAATGCTAAGATTGAAAGCACTAAAAGCACCCCAATAATTGACATGTAAAGTAAATGTTGCCACTTGCTTCTCAGTTTGAGCTGCTCCATTCGGTTTGAAACATTGACTAATTCGCCTTTTGTTTCATAATATGCATTAGTAGTTGAAGAGACAGAAGTATAAGCACTGTCGAGATTTTGCATCGCTGTATCAAGGTAACAATAGGCTACTCCAACCAATTTATTTTTATTATAACAAGTTGCCAGATTCTCATAGATTTGATAACGCAATAAACTCTGATTGGAATTAGAAACAAGATATTTAGCCTTTTTAGCTTCAGATAAAGCCTCATCAGGTTTATTCAGAAATTTATACGCCCTTGATAAATTAAGATGTGCGTTTATATTTCGTACTTTAGCTGTTGTATAGTCTAGTGGTGTTTCCAGTGTTTTTTGAAAGTAAGCTATTGCTTCATAATAATTTTTATACTGGAGTTCTATTTCACCCATATTATTATAAACTATCGTTTTCATCTGATTATCTGCAATGTTCTCACATTGCAAAAGACACCGATTGGCATAGAATCTGGCAATTTTGAGATTATTTTGTTTCAGATAATAATCTATATAATTTATATAAACATAAAACAGTTCCAGTTTATCATTAACCTTTTCTAATTCGGTTTCTGCCTGTTTAAAACTTAAATATGCCTGATTATAATCTCCGACAGTCATATAATAACGTCCAAGTATCTTGTTATTAATTGCAAGACTTTTAGACAATCCGGCTTTTTTAAAATTATTGTTTGATAAAAGTAGCCATTCAATTCCTTTTGAATAATCTCCCAACTGAAAGCAAATTCTTGCCATCAACCTCTCATTAAGCCCGATAGCCCGTATGTCAGTAGCTGGTTTGGATGTGGTAAGTGCTAATAAATTGTAAGCTTGCGAGAACTGATCCTGACGGAAAAGGATTAATCCTTTAATGCTATTGTACCAGAAATATAATTCCTGATTGCGTTTGACGGAAGATAAATCAATTTGTTGGAACAAATAAGCAGCACTATCATAATGGTTGGATTCGCAAACAGATGCCGCTGTAAAGATTTTGCAAAGCAGAGTTGTTCTGTTATCCGGTTGGAATTTTAATGTTTTTATTAATTCTTCCTGTACTTTATCATTTTGATTTTCGAGATAGAAATAATTAATAGCATTTGCTAGATTTTCGGGGTATAACTTTTGATCATTTGATTTACAACCTGCCAAAAGAAAATAACTAATTATTCCGATATAAAAAAGTATGTACTTAATACATTTTTTAGTGTCTACTGTCAAGGTGCTATCTTTTAAAGATGAAGATGAAAAAGAAAATTAATGCAACCCAATTATTTCGGTCATCTGATTTTGTACTATATTTGTCATGTGCTACTTTTCTACTACAAATTTGGCTATGCTCGAACATTTATTTAGTAATCAATTTTAATTAATTGCAAAGATATAAATTAACCTAATATAAATCTATAGATGTTACACATAATTTCAATAGCTACGGAAATTATGTGTTCATGCAAGTTACACAATTTTAAACTCACAGTTGAAGATGGAGAAGTGAAGTTGAGACATTTACCTACTGTATGTTGCCATATAAAACATATAGATGTAATAAAATTTAATGACTGTCGGCTTTTGAACCCACAATTTTTTTTTTTGAAATTTAACTACCTATTGTCCTGTTATGAAACTAAGCGATTTATACATATATAAGCAAAAATATTTTAATCTTTTATTAGAATTAATAAATAATAACATATAAAAAGCTTTTTGTAAAATATATTCCATTACTTTTGTAAATAATACATATAGATAGTATATTATGATATTAACCAATACAACGGAGTATGCTTTGAGAATTCTGTCCTTTATGGTCAAAGATCCCACTCGACAATATTCGGCTAAATTTTTAATTGAGGAATTGAAAATATCAGATAAATACCTGAGACGCATAATGACTGACTTATCAAAAGCCGGATTTATCAGAAGTATTCAGGGTAGAGACGGTGGATATGTTTTTAATAAAAATTTGGATGAAATATATTTAAAAGATATAATTAACGTTACTGAAGGATTAAATAAACATTTTGCCTGTGTGTTGGGGTTTGAGCAATGTAGCGATAAAAACCCTTGTGCTTTGCATGAAACATTTAAACATTTAAAGAATGAGTATTTAAAAATTTTCGCCAATAAAAATCTTTCGAATATTGATTTTTCGAATATAAATAGAAATTAATTTTTTTATCCATATGTACTACACGTAAGTAGTAATTAAATTCAACGAATATGAAAGTGATAAGCTATAAAGATGCTCTTACAACAAACAATCCTCACGGTGTTGATGCACGTAAAATACATGGTAATGAACATACACAAGTGGTTCACATGCACTTGAAACCGGGCGAACACCTCAAGAAACACACTACAGCAGTAGATGTATTTTTCTATGTTCTTGAAGGAGAAGGTGTAGTAGAAATTGGTGATGAAAAGCAAACTGTTACAAAGGATATGCTGATTGACAGCCCTAAAAATATTGCTCATTGCTTGTATAACGAAAGCAATGCAGATTTTAGAGTATTAGTTGTAAAAACACCAACGCCTAGTGCTGACCAAAACAGACAGGCAGTAGCGGGAATGTTGAAATAAATTAATAATTAATATTATGAAAGCTATTGATATTTTAGTAGATGAGCACGATTACATTCTGAAGATGATAAGTATTGCTGAAAAAATTCTACAAACAGATGATTATTTGACAGTTGATGTAAATCATGTTGAAAGTATCGTTGATTTTATTAAAAACTTTGCCGATAAATATCACCATCTGAAAGAGAAAGACATTCTTTTTATGGAGATGGAAAAATTTGGAATGTCACGCGAAGGTGGTCCAATAGCGGTAATGCTTCATGAGCATAACGAAGGCCGTGACTTCATAAAACAAGCTGAAACAGGAATTGAACTGTTTAAGCAAGGGAATATTAGTTCATTTCTACAAATTCAAGAAAACGTATTGAATTATTGTCAATTACTGACTCAACACATTGGGAAAGAAAACAATATACTTTATCCAATGGCTGAAAGAATATTACCCGTAAATGTTGGCGAAGATATGACAACACAATTTGAACATATCAATGTGAGTACTCCACAGAATGAGTATCACGATAAATATATAAAAATGGTGGAAGAATTAGGTGAAATATATTTGTAAAAAATCCAAAAAAATGCCTGCCCCCTAACCCCCTAAAGGGGGGATATGCGTGAGGTAAGTTAATGATACTCACTTAATATTAATTTATATTTACCTAAATAATAAATTAACTTAATAGTGAGAATATAATTATAAAATCCAAAAATAAGGTCTTTAAGCCCACTCTTTCTCCCTCTCCTCATGGAGAGGGTTGGGGTGAGGTTGGGGTTTGGGGGCTGTTATAAAAATTAAAATATGAAACATTATAGAGCATTAAAAATTGCCGAAATTGTAACAGAAGACATTAGAACGGCAGAAGTTTTCAAAAAAGTAGGTATTGATTTTTGCTGTGGAGGTCATCAAAACCTAGCGGAAGCCTGCAAAGACCGAAATATCAACCTTGAAGAATTGGAATCTTCGTTGGATAATGTTGAGAATAATAGTACAAATTCAACACACCATAATTATAAAGAATGGAATGTTGATTTTTTGTGTGATTATATTGTGAATACACATCATAAAACTGTTCTACGGTTATTGCCACAGATAGTTGCTTACACAGAGAAAATTGCTGAAGTACATGGTGCAAATCATCCCGAGTTATTGGAAATAGAAGATTTGGTAGCACAAATAAATACTGAGTTACTTCAACATCTTGATCATGAAGAAACTGTTTTGTTCCCTGCCATTAAAAAACAACTTGCAGGTAATAGCGAAGAAGCTAAAGCTACTATTATTTCGGAAATTAGCCGCATGACTGGTGAACACGAATTTGCAGGTGGCGCAATGGATTACATCAATAAAATAAGTAAAAATTACGCAGTGCCGGCAGATGGCTGTAATACTTACCGAGTTGCTTATAAACTTCTCGAAGAATTTGAGGATGATTTACATGTGCATGTTCATCTTGAAAATAATATTTTATACCCCAAAGCATTAGCTAAATAAATTGTTTATTTGTATTAATTTTCCTAACTAAATATAAATTATAAACTAAAAATGTACAATGAAAGAAACATTAATTGACAAGTTTATGAGTAGAAAAGGTCTGACCACAGGCTTTTGGATCATCTCACTCTTTATGGTTTCCATTTTGATTTATTACACAGCAAATTTGCAGAAAGAGGTTCCTCCTCTTCCTAAAACAGTATCATCGGTAAGTGGCGAACAGCTTTATACTTATGACGATATTGTTGCCGGAAAAGGATATTTCCAAGAATTTGACCTTCAGGATTGGGGAAGTTTATTAGGTATGGGCGCATACATTGGACCCGATTTTACAACAGAAATGTTGCATTACCGCACGGAGTATTTGTATGATTTTTATGGACAGGAATTGTTCAAAAAGAACAATGCTCAACTCACCGATGTTGAACGTGGAGCTGTAAAAGAACGTGTTAAGCAAGATGTTAAGCAACAAACAAAATTATTGGAAGGCGGTACTGTTTACACTGATGCATCAGCAGAAGCTTATCATCGTAATGTTACCTACATTACCAAAATGCTGGTGGAAGGCGATCCAGAGCGGGCTTTTAAGGGCGGAATTATTCGTCCGGAAGAAGCTGTGAAAATTGCTGCATTCTTTGATTGGTCGCAATTGGTCGCTTCCACGCTTCGTCCTGGTACCAACCGAACATGGTCCAACAATTGGCCCAATGTGCCACAATTAGATCAGGGCGTAAGTTTTAATTCGCACATGGTTTCGTTATGGGAATTTTTAATTCTTTGGACATTAACGATTGTTGTTATTTTCTTATCGTACGAGTATCTGTTTAAGAAAGATCCGGATGACAAATTAGAACCTGCCATCAAAATCACACACTTATTTCCTTCACAGGTAAAATTACTAAAATACATCCCAATTGTAGCTGGACTATTCTTGGTTCAAATGATAATTGGTGGTTATTTATCGCATTTATACACTGAGCCAAAGGGTGACTTTATTTTCTCTCAAAGTATATTGCCTTTCAACGTGTTACGTTCAATTCATACTCAGTTAGCTATTCTTTGGGTGGCTGTAGGTTGGCTTGTTGGAGGTTTGTTAATTGCGCCTTGGGTTGCAAATAAAGATCACAAATATCCATGGTTGGTAGATGTTCTTTGGGGAGCTTTATTAGTTGTGGCTGTAGGTTCAATGATTGGTTTATACATGGGAGCAACCGGACAATTACGTGAAACATGGTTCTGGCTAGGAAATGAAGGTCGTGAATTACTCAACTTAGGTCGAGTTTGGGACATTGGATTGGTTATTGGGCTTGTGTTCTGGTTCTTATTAGTGGTATCGTTAATTCGTAAATCTGCTACAAATAACCCGCTTGTAAGTACCATTATTTGGTCGGCATTTGCCATTGCTACTTTGTATATGGCTGGTATGATGCCTGTTCACAAAATTATTCCAAACTATACCATAGATGATTATTATCGTTGGTGGGTCATCCATCTGTGGGTTGAATTAACATTTGAGCTATTTGCAGCCGGTGTTATTGCATTCTTTACCGTATCATTAGGACTTATTTCGCACAAAGTAGCTGTTCGTACCATGATGTTTGAGTTATTCTTAATCATGATGAGCGGTACACTGGGTATTGGACACCATTTGTGGTGGCAAGGTTTGGATGAATATTGGATTGCAGTAGGTGGAATATTCTCAGCACTTGAGCCACTTCCATTGGCATTGATGATCTTAGAAGCTATGAAAAACCAACGCGAGAAAAATAAATCTGGTAATGGATTCGAATTCAACACCACATTTATGTGGTTGGCAGGTTCGGCAATTCTTAACTGGATTGGTGCTGGTTTCTTAGGAATGGTTATCAATACTCCAACTATCAGTTATTACTCACACGGAACTTATCTGATTATGCCTCACGCACATATTGCTTTGTTAGGAGCATTTGGATATATTTCTATTGCGTTCCTATATATGACTGCGCGAACCAATTCTTTGGCTAAAGGTTTGGTTTGGAATGAAAAAATCAGTAAATGGGGTTTTTGGATTTTAACAGTTGGAGCATTGTTATATGCAATCCCTACGATTATCATTGGTATAGAACAAAGTAGAATTGCACACGATTTGGGCTATTATTATACACGAATTAGAAGTGCAGTTGAGCCAATGAAATTCTGGATGTGGATGAGAATTATACCTGATGGAACAATGTTACTTGGTGGAGTAATTATTTTTTATGACTTAGTTCATAAAACATTCTTTGCTAAACAATTACCTAAAGTAGACTAACTTGTAATAAAAACATTCATGCAGGAATAATGGTTATAATATTCCTGCATGTTTTTTATCCTCAAATCTTTTTTTCGACCCAAAGTCAGCTTTGGTATAATGGCGATGCTTAGAAATAGACAGTCCAATTAGAAGTAGACATAGGACTGAATTATTTCTGCAATTGGTATTAGCAATCTGATGATAAATTAAATACAACTAATAAGATATGGCAATAAAAAAAGTTTGGATAGAGGAAGGCTGTACAGGTTGTGGTTTGTGCGCATCGATATGTCCTGAGATGTTTAAAATTGATGCAATTGCATACGTCATCGAAGACATAAATTATGCTGATTATACATCGAAAATAAAGGAAGCAGCTGAATGCTGCCCAAGAGTAGTAATAAAATATTCAGAGTGAAGTCTGAATTTATGATGCAAAATAACGAATTCCAATTATAAAACTTGTTTATCAAATAATGTCTTTATAGGTTAGATGTTACTTTTGAAAGATGTTTGTAGAATTTAATAATTAAAATTATGAGCGAACTAATTAATAACTCCCGAAGCAGAAAAGAAAAACTGAAGGAAATTCTATTGCAAATTCATCATGGCGGATCAACAGAATCCGTTCAAAATGAACTATTACTTTCGTTGAGTCAGATCCCTTATGGCGAAGTGGTTGAAGTGGAGCAAGAGCTTATTGCCGAAGGATTGCCGGAATCAGAAATAATGGATCTTTGTGATTCGCATTCTGCGGTGCTCGAAGGTCGTGTCGATCTTTCTGCATTGAAACCGGTTGCCGAAGGTCATCCTGTGGATGTTTTCCGTAACGAAAATCAGGAAATTCGTAACTTAACCTACGTAATTTTATCTTTGATCTCTGAAATCAGTTATGGACCAGAGAATGAAATGTCTGCTAAAATAACGAAACTTAGAGGACTGTTTAACAATCTATACGATGTAGATAAACATTATCAACGTAAAGAATACCTTTTGTTCCCTTATTTGGAAAAGAAGGAAATTACAGGACCACCAAAAGTTATGTGGGGAAAACACGACGAAATTCGCGAATTAATAAAAGGTTGTATCGAAGTATTGCAAACTACTGAAATGACCAAAGAAGAATTCAAGGCAATATCCGAAATCGTTTTGAACTCAGCTGTCAAAGCTGCTCAGGATATGATTACTAAAGAAGAGGAAATTTTGTTTCCAATGGCTTTAGATACGCTTAATGAAAAAGAATGGTATGAAATAAGCAAGCAATCACTCGAAATTGGATTCTGTCTGTACGATCCGGAAATTGATTGGAGACCTGAATGGGCTGAAGAAGAATCCATCAATGAATCTCAAAAGAGTGGCAGCCACATTCAATTGCCAAGCGGTAGTTTCTCGGCAGAAGAAATTATGACTATTTTAAATACATTGCCAGTCGATATTACTTTTGTGGATAAGGATGATAAAGTGAAGTATTTCTCGCAAAGTGCTGAGCGTATTTTTCAACGCAACAGAGCCATTCTGAACCGCGATGTTCGTCATTGCCATCCACCTGCAAGTGCACATATTGTGGATAAAATTATTGAAGACTTCAGAACTGGTCGTCAGAGTAGGGCTCCATTCTGGATAAAAATGGGCGATAAAATGATTTACATCGAGTATTTCGCTTTGCGTAATGACAAAGGCGAATACTTAGGCACTTTGGAAGTTTCGCATAATATTGCGCCTTATCGAGAGCTGGAAGGCGAACAACGAATTCTTTCGTATAAATGATGCGTTTATTGTTTATTGTTTCGTGTTCTGTGTTCCAAGTCTATTTTTTTGAATTTTAAAATCACTGTATCTAAAAAAAATATATATCAATAATTATTATTGATAACTAAAAATTGAATTCATCATGCAAAAAGAAGAACTTATAATTACTCCAAAAACCAAGGTGTTTGATATTATTGAAGCATACCCACAACTGGAAGACGTGCTAATAGGTTATGTGCCTGATTTTCAAAAACTAAAAAATCCAATTTTACGTCGTACTGTTGGAAAGATTGCTACTTTGCAACAAGCAGCTCAAATAGGGAACATAAGTGTTGTCGATTTGGTAAATACGTTGAGGTCGAAAATTGGTCAGACTGCCGAAAGCATTCATGCCGAGGAAGGTCAATACAATTACAATAAGCCATCGTGGTTCGATTCCGAAAAAGTTGTTCAGCAGTTTGATGTAAGAGAAATGCTTGCAAGTGGTGATCATCCAGTAGCTCAGGTAATGGAAGATCTGAAAAAAATGAAAGAAAACGAGATCTATAAATTAATAGCACCTTTTTTGCCGATTCCTCTCATAGATAAAGCTACAGGAATGGATTTCGTACACTGGATCAATCCGCAAAACGATGAACTTTTTGAGATTTATTTTGTGAAAAAATAAGCTTCATAAATTCCCCATGAGGGACTTTATAATTACTTTCGACTTATAAATATCCTCTATTTTAGCATCCTATTCTTCAAGTCCCTTTAGGGGATTTAGGGGTAATAATCATTATTAAACGATTGCAATGTCAGAATTTACCAACACTTCAGCATACCGAGCTGCCGAACTTGCAGACTATATGCTTGGCTTATTACAAGGTCAAAATGGCCTTGAACTTATAGAGAAACATGAGATAAAAACTAGCAAATTTATTCCGCAGGATATCATCAATGCGTTTGATATTCTGATGGATAAAAAGGTGAGCATTACAGACCTGAAGTTTGTATCGAACAAGTTGTTCAACATTCTGTACCAAACCCTTTTGACGTATCCGGCACTGACTCCTAAAGAAGATTCAGTATTAGATTTGTACATTAAAGATAATGCACTCGCACTTCAAAAACTGAAAGATACCCGGGAGTTCATCAAAGCAATCAATGTTACACCTGATCCTGAGTTGTTCCGTGTGTTGGCAGAAAGATTTGAGGAAATAGAGAAATTCGGCTTGCATTATACCGTGATTGAAAATGTTGTTTTCCCATTGCTCGAAACCCAATGGAAACACCATCAATGCGTAAAAATAATGTGGTCGTTTCATGATGACATTAGACGAAATATCCGAAAAATGATTGATTCTCTAAAAAACGAAACGTTAGATCTGAAGGAATTTAATAATTTAATGGGGCTGATATTTTTCAATTTGAATACTATTATACTTCGTGAGGAGAAAATAATTTTTCCCATTATTCTCGAAACATTCTCTGAAGAAATGCTCAGCGATATGTTGCAGCAAACCATTGAAATAGGATTGCCTTTTGCCGAAATAAAAAAGCAAGTTGTTGTAGAAGAAAAGAAATTATTCACTTCTGACGACATGATTCATTTGCCAACCGGAGTGTTGTCTATTGAGCAATTCAATCTTATTTTTAATCATTTGCCTGTCGATATTACTTTTGTGGACGAAAACGATACCGTGCGTTTTTACTCCAATCCACCACATCGTATTTTTCCACGAACTCCAGCTATCATTGGTCGTAAAGTGCAATTTTGCCATCCACCGGAAAGTGTGCATGTGGTGGAAAAGATTGTTGAGTCATTTAGAAGTGGTGAAAAGGATGTGGCTTCATTTTGGTTTCATATGGGACCGAAATTTATTCTGATTCAATATTTTGCCGTACGGAATTCCAAAAAAGAGTTTAAAGGAACGCTGGAAGTTTCGCAGGAAATATCAGAGATTCAGTCTATCAGTGGAGACCGAAAGTTATTGGATTGGTAAAATATGTACAAGTTCTTAAAAGTAACTCATAAATGGGTCGGAATTTTTATTGCAGTGATTGTCATTCTATTTTCGGTGTCAGGTATTGTGTTGAATCATCGCCAAACTTTCTCCTCCGCTGATATAAATCGACGTTTTTTACCAAAGGAATATAGATACAAAAACTGGAATAATGCTGCGGTGCGTTCTACCGTAAAAGTTGAAACAAATAGTGTTCTGGTGTACGGAAATATCGGCATTTGGCAAACCGATTCTGCTTTTTCAACATTCAATGATTTCAATGCTGGTTTTCCTGACGGAATAGATAACCGTAAGATATTTAAAGTTTTAAATACAAAGAAAGCATTACTCGCCGGAACATTATATGGCCTGTACGAATTTAATGAAATTGAAAAGAAATGGGCAAAACTCACCTTACCTATCCATGAAGAAAACGTGGTGGATTTGCTTCAAAAAGGGGATAGTATTTATGTGTTGACACGTTCGAATTTGCTTTTGACAACAGATTTGAAACATTTCAATATCATTCACATTCCAGCTCCCGAAAACTACGATAATAAAGTAGGTCTTTTCAAAACATTGTGGGTTATTCATAGTGGTGAAATCTACGGAGTTGCAGGAAAACTATTGGTTGATCTAGCAGCGTTGATTCTTATTTTGCTGAGTGTTGGCGGAATTGTTCTCTTCTTTTCAAAAAAAGGATTGAAGCGAAATAAAGCTGATAAATCGAAACGAACAAAGTTAAAGAAAACCTATCAGTGGAACTTAAAATGGCATAATAAAATTGGATGGATTACTGGTATTTTTCTCGTGTTCACTACGCTGACAGGGATGTTTCTCCGTCCACCTTTGTTGATTGCCATTGCTGATGCAAGGGTAAAAAAGATTCCTTATACAGAGTTGGACTCACCCAATCCGTGGTTTGATATTTTACGTCGTATCATTTTTATTTCAGATAAAAATATTTTTGTTATTTCTACATCGCAAGGTTTTTATTTTTCCGATACTAACTTCAACGGAAAAACTAAGTTGTTCGAAACACAGCCACCAGCAAGTGTAATGGGAGTAACTGTACTAGAAGATTTAGGGAAAGACAAATTAATGATTGGCTCATTCGAAGGTATTTTCAGTTGGAATTATAAAACAGGAGAAGTCTACGATTTGATAAAAAATCAAGTTTATATTCGACCAATCAGGAAAGGTCCTCCGGTGGGTGATTATAAAATATCGGGTTTTAGTACTGATTTCAATCATCAGCCCATCGCATTTGAATATGTAACTGGAAATCTAAATATCAATAGAGGTGCATCTTTTCCAGCAATGCCAAAACGAATTTTGGAAAAATCGCCCATGTCATTGTGGAGTTTAGCCCTTGAGGTCCACACTGGACGGATTTATGGTGTGTTTTTCGGTATGTTTTATATTTTGGTGGTTCCCTTGGTTGGACTGCTAATTCTTTTAATTATTATTTCAGGAATTGTCATTTGGTTTAAGCATCACAGATAAAAGAAGTAAATGATACGAATAAATTGTCAATCTCATAAATGATTTAATAATTATCAGAAATTCCAAAAGACATATCCAAATAATAGTTATTCTACATTTTGCAGAATGTAATTATTCAGCTTTAATAACCTCAGTTGGACAACTATCAATTGCCTCTTGAATTTGTGATTCGTATAAATTAAAATCTACTCCTGTTTTAACCACCATTTTATCTGGTACTTCAAATACTTCCGGACATGCTATCTCGCATGCTCCACAAGAAATGCATTCATCATTGCTTTCATCAAGCCATACTCTTTTAATAGCCATATTTTTTAGTTTAATGTTTGAATAATAATTGCCAACATTATCGTATTGAGCAATTGTTTGTAGTTTAAATTACACTATTAAAACAGATAGTATAATTAAAAGTTTTCTGGATTACAATTAATTGAATAATCTGATGCAGTTATAAATTGGAAAGCTGTATATTCTAGGCATCTCCTTTTTTTACTTAAGCACTAAATATCACATATCTTCGGATATAAGCTATCTTGATTAATGCTGAAGATTGTCGGCGTGTACATTTTTTGATCTCAGTATTTAACGACATTATTTGTTTATTGACTTTATGAACATGGTTTTTGCAAAAATAAGTGTAGAATGTGCGAATCTTACAATTTTTAAACAGAATCTTGCAACTTTAATTCTGATAAATGAACTTACTTTGCATATGTAATTAATTTAAAAACCAAAATAAATAATATGAAAACTTTAATTTCTAAAACAATAGTATTAGTGATGCTGGTTGTAACTATTTTTACTTCTTGTACAAAAGATGACGCTAGCAAACAAGAACCTGTATTGCCTCCTGAGGAAAGTATGGTAATGGATTTTTCAAATTTCCAATCAACAACTACATTCTCTGCTGTTAAATCGGTTGGATCAGATGATACAACCCAATATAACAACTGGATTTCTTCAGCAGTAACAATCGGTGCTTGGAATACCGCAATTTATTTAAACACAGTACTACCTATTACTGCTTTCAAGGAAGCATTCAAACATCCAGCTGTATTTATGGCGGACAGTTCAATGTGGGTAAGAACATATACCGTATCAAACCTCGGGATTAGCTATACTTGTAAACTGGAAGGGACTGTTAATGGCAACTCCACTTTCTGGAAAATGTACTTGTCAAAATCCGGTGGATTGGGTGTGAACTTTTCAAATTACGTTTGGTTTACGGGCATATCTTCCCGTGATGGTTTAACAGCTACTTGGTTTTTGAACAAAGGACCAGAGTCTAAGGGCAGTCCTTATCTGAATATTACTTGGGTAAAGAACATGAGTTTGAGATACACCCTTGTTGATACGATGGATGCCAATGTGGGCAATTACCTCGAATACGATATAATTAATGAAGCGGGACTTGATGCTCAGTTTTTAATTCAAACAGTTAAACATGATAATGACATAACCATTCAGTGGCATACGACCAATAAAAACGGAAGGGTTAAATGCCAGAATTGGTATACTGACCTTAACTGGCATTATTGGGATAGAAACCATAAAAATTCACTCGGTCAATAATACTGAGTATCTATTCTGATTGAAAGAAAAAATTCGCTCTGCATGTGTATCCTTTGATACCTTGCAGGGCGTTTTTTCATCGAAAGACTCGGTTTCCTATTGTTTATAAAACGTATAAAGCGCAAACGTTCGGCGAATAGCTCCAACCTTCGTCGCAGCTAAAAGTAAAACTCCGCTTTTATACTATATTTCTATATGGAAGTCGAAGACTTCCTTTTAACTTCTACATAGCGAAAAGACGCCATGTCGAACATCGTACGCTAAATTATACGGTACAGCGAAAAGAGAATAATGAATTATATCAATACTAATTCGTAATTTGAATGTGTCAAACTAATACAATTTTTGAATTGTATTGAGAATTATGCAAACGTTTGCAATATTGGTTGGTTTTTAAATAAATTAAATTACTTTTGAAAACTCATAGAAAGAAACTACATTAAAAATAGGATTCTTAAAACAATATAGGGATAAAATTCACTTATACAAATCAATTAAATTTTAGTTAATCAGGATTTTAAATTTATTATACAAAATGAGACCCATAAAAAATATTTTCCTCTTACTACTGGTTTGTTTTTTTTACAATTCCGACTTTTGTGTTGCTAACGATAGTGTTAAGCATAATATTATCAATTCCGAAATCATTAAAATTAAAAAGAAATTTGCACCAGACAGTAGATTGGTGGTTTTTGATGTAGGAATAATCAATGATAGCAGCGGACAGAATGTTTTACAAGGTAAAACGAATTCGGTTATTGCGTTCAATGAATTGATTGCTCAAATAAACCATCTGAAAATTCCTTATTTAAACAAAATTGTGCAGCTGCCGGATTCTAGTTTAACTGAAAAGTCATACGGAGTAGTATGTCAATCGGTAATCAATTTACGTTCACATCCCCATCATTCCTCAGAAATGTTATCGCAGGCACTACTTGGTATGCCAGTTTTAATTCTAGAACAAACATCAGGCTGGTTAAGAGTACAAACACCCGATAATTATATAGCATGGACAGAAAAAAGCAGTATTGTCCGTTTCAATAAAAATCAAATGAACCAATGGACATCTGATAGAAAAGTCCTTTTTTGTAATGATTTTGGACATAGTTACGAAAAACCAGACAATAAGTCTCAAAGGGTATCTGATTTGGTGTGGGGCGATGTACTGATGTGTGTCTCAGAATCCAAGAAGTTTATAAAAGTGGCTTACCCTGACCAACGCGTTGCTTTTGTCGAAAAACAGTTTTGCAGAGATTATCAATCGTGGATTAATGAGCCCAATCCAACTCCTGCAATTATCGTATCCACTGCAAAGAAATTTATGGGTATACCCTATTTGTGGGGTGGAACATCGGTGAAAGGAGTTGATTGCTCGGGATTTACAAAAATGATTTATTTTGTAAATGGAATTATAATTCAACGCGATGCCTCACAGCAAGCCCTTTATGGAAAGCAGGTAAATTTAGAAAATGGGTTTGATGAAATAAGTGCAGCTGATTTGTTGTTTTTTGCTAGTGAATCAAATGGCGATCTCGCTAAGGCTATAACTCATGTAGGTTTGTATTTAGGCGAAATGAAATTCATACACGCTTCGGGTAGAGTTTCCATTAATAGTTTCGATTCGAGAAGCCCTTTGTTTAGCTCCTACAGGCTTAATACACTTGTTAAGTATCAAAATTATTTGAATAATATTGGAAGTACCGGCATCCTAAAAATTAAGGACTCTCCTTTTTATCAACTTATTAAATAAATAAAAAAATAATATGGCAGCGAATCGACGTGATTTTATAAAACTTTCTGCTCTAACTTTGGGCTTGTCACTTATTGATTATCCTTTATACGGAAGGACAAACAATTGGATCAAAACACTAAATTCAGAAAAATCTGTTATGAAATTATCATTTTCCCCATACAACTTACTGTTGAAACATGTTTTTACCGTAGCTTCGAATTCCAGAACTACTACTCCCGTGGTACTAACTCAAATAGAATATCAGGGCTTGGTTGGATACGGAGAAGCATCAATGCCTCCATATTTAGGTGAAACTCAAGAGTCGGTTGTAAAGTTTTTACAGAAAGTAGATTTATCGAAGTTTGCCAACCCTTTTGAGTTGGACGAAATTATGTTATATATCGAAAAAATAGATAAAAACAACACCGCCGCAAAAGCTTCTGTTGACATTGCTTTGCACGACTTGCTTGGGAAAATACTTCAACAACCTCTTTATAAATTGTGGGGTTTGAATCCGCAAAAAACCCCAAATACATCTTTTACAATCGGCATAGACACTCCCGAGGTAGTGATCGAAAAAGTAAAAGAAACACAGAATGAGTTCAAAATTCTAAAAGTTAAGTTGGGTAAAAATAGTGATAAAGAGATGATAAATGCAATTCGTTCTGTATCCGATGTTCCACTTTGTGTTGATGTAAATCAGGGCTGGAGCGATAAATACCAGGCTTTGGATATGATTAATTGGCTACACGAAAAAAATGTTGTATTTGTTGAGCAGCCTATGCCAAAAGAAAAATTGGATGATATGGCCTGGTTGACACAACACAGTCCTTTGCCTACAATTGCAGATGAGTCGGTTCAACGGATTACCGACATTAAAAATTTGTATCAGGTGTTTTCTGGAATCAATATTAAACTAATGAAATGTGGCGGTTTGCGTGAAGCTTACAACATGATGAATGTTGCCAAAGCTTTGGAAATGAAAGTAATGATTGGTTGTATGACTGAAACATCGTGTGCTGTAACCGCGGCAGCTCAGCTTTCCCCAATGGCAGATTGGGCCGATTTAGATGGTAATTTGCTGATTAAAAATGACAGATATAACGGACTAAAAATAATAGAAGGTAAAGTTACCCTTCCTACGCTACCCGGAATTGGAGTTAAACCACAAAAACAACAAAGCTGAATTTTCTAAATATCTTTTAAATATCAAAGTTTGTTAACTATCAGAACTGCAGTTGATTAAAAGCATTCTAGAAATAAAAATTGAATAAATATGAGTTTATTTTACATTATTAAGAGAAATAACTTGAAAAAGTTATAATTATTTTTATCTTTGCAAACGTTTGCATTGATAAACAATTTTCTATTAATTTAGTTATATAAATAAATTATTACAATTTGAAATAAGTAGAGGTGTGTTACACTGTTTTATTTTAATTTTTGTATAATACTATTGCAGTGAAAAGGGTTTAATGCAGCTCATATTAGTAAACACAACATCAAAACTACATTTTATTTTAAAAAAAGAGATTGAGAGTTATATATTTGTTAATTAAAGTTTAAGAATAAGCCTATGAATAAAACACCTTTTAAAATCTTGTAGTAATCTACCTCAAAACTATCTATTATTGTCATTATTAAATCTAAAAAATTATGATTAAAAGAAAATCAATTTCACATTCATTAAAAAAAACGATGTTATTTAGTGCTTTTTGCATTATTTCAACACTCACAATGGCGCAAACCAGCTCCATTGGGCTTTCTGGAACTGTCACGGACCAAAACGGTCAGGCACTTATTGGTGTTAATGTTATAGATCCTGATTCGAAAACAGGTACCATAACAAATGAGAACGGAAAATGGATGCTCGATGCGCCGTCAAAAGCAGTTAGCCTGAAATTTACATACATTGGTTATAATGACCAAATTGTAAAATTAGGTACTTCTAGAATTATCAATTTACAATTAGAAGAATCTAGCCTACAAATAGATGAATTGGTTGTAGTGGGCTATGGCTCTGTAAGAAAGTCTGATCTAACTGGAGCAGTTTCGTCTGTAAAAGCCGATGCAATTTCACGCCAACCAGTTTCGAATGCTGCGCAGGCTTTGCAAGGTATTGTACCAGGAGTACAAGTGACTGCCAACTCAGGTTCGCCAGGTGGATCTATAACTGTAAGAATTCGTGGTATTGGTACTGTGAATGATTCGGATCCATTATATGTAGTGGATGGAATGCCAGTGGATGATATCAGTTTTTTAAGTTCAAACGAAATTGAGTCAATAGAAGTAATGAAAGATGCTTCAGCTACCGCCATTTATGGATCAAGAGGTGCAAACGGAGTAATTATGATTACTACTAAACATGGAAAAATAGGGAAAGATATAATTTCTTTCAGCTCTTATTGGGGAACACAAGAGATAAATACGAATTTGAATTTACTGAACGGTCAACAATGGTATGATCTTCAAACAGTAATTAATCAAACTCGCACCACTCCGATTAATTTGGCATTAGTAGATCCTTCGGTTTCAACCAATTGGATGAAAGAGATATCGCGAGTAGCTATGATGCGCAATCATGATTTAAGTTTTTCGGGCGGAAGAGAAGATTTTACCTATAACTTAAGTTTGGGTTATCTTAATCAGGAAGGTACAGTTAAAAACACTGACTACGAACGTATTAGTTCCCGTATCAACTTAGAACGCAAAATGAATAAGGTAATTTCTATTGGTACCAATCTGGCTTTCTCAAACGAAGCTAGAAAAAAGGTTTTAGAAGGTAGTAATACAGTTGGTATTATCAATTCGGCCATAAAATTGGAACCTGTAGTACCTGTAAAAAATGCAGATGGTACATGGGGTTCTTCTAAATATATCGACTACCCGAATCCATTAGCAGCTATTGAATTTACTAACAGCAGGGATAAAACAATGAAACTTGTTGGTAATGTGTTTGCAATAGTAAACTTTAACAAAGATTTATACTTTAAATCCTCTTTAGGGATTGATTTTAACCGTTACGATTCTTATGATTTTGATCCTGTTTATACTGTAAATACTTATCAGAAAAATGCAGTAAATAAAGTGTCGAGAGGTTATTCCAAAAAAGAAAATACTCTTTTTGAAAACACATTGAATTACAATCATACATTTGCCAGTAAACATAGTGTTGGTGCAATGATTGGATACACAGCAGAACAAACAAGATATGAAAATATCTATGCTACTAAACAGAATACTCCCAACAATGAACCTGAATTACAATATCTAGATGCTGCACAATTAGCAACTTCGGCTACTGCAACGGGTGGCGCATACGAATCGTCGATACTTTCGATGCTCGGACGTGCAAATTATAATTATGACGATCGTTATTTAGCTACAGTTTCAATACGTAGAGATGGATCGTCCCGCTTTGGAAAGAAAAATCAATATGGTAATTTTCCTTCTTTTGGATTAGCTTGGAAAATAAATAACGAAACTTTCTTTAAAGAAATGAATCAAGAATTTCTAAATTCAGCAAAATTGAGAGTAGGATGGGGTCAGGTAGGAAATCAAAATATTGGAAACTATGCTTTTCAAAATTTAATGAGTACCAGTGCTCAATACGCCTATTTGTATGGAAATCCAGAAGTCGTGTATCAGGGAGCTGTGGCTGTAGACTTGGGTAATGTAGATGTAAAATGGGAATCAACCGAATCGACTAACATCGGACTTGACCTTGGTTTTTTGAATGGCAGATTAAATGTATCGGCAGAATACTATAACAAAGTGACCAAAGACATGCTTATGGTTGAACCAATTCCTTACTTTTTAGGATTCGAAAAAGGCCCTACTACAAATGTTGGTTCAGTCCGAAACTCTGGTGTTGAGTCACAAGTTGAATGGCGCGACCGAATAGGCAATGATTTTAAATATACTATCGGAGCTAATATTTCGACAATCAAAAATGAGATGTTGAGCATGGGAACCTCGAAGTTTATTTCAGGAGCAACTCTAAGAAACGGAAATGCTACTTATACTTCGGTAGGAAATCCAATTGGATCGTTCTGGGGTTATAGAACGGATGGTTTGGTACAAACACCGGAGCAATTGGCAGATGTGATTACTCGTCAGCCTAATGCGGGTTTAGGTGATGTCGTTTTTGTTGACGTTAGTGGAGATACTAAGCTGACTGACTTAGATAAAACTATTATTGGTAATCCCCTTCCGGATTTCTATTATGGCTTTAATTTAGGTCTCGAATTCAAAGGATTTGATTGTTCTGTGGTTTTCGAAGGTACCCAAGGTAACGATATTTTTAACGCTATGCGCTATTTTACCTACGATTTAGGTGATGTAACTAATAAATCGGTAGAAGTATTGAATTATTGGACACCAACCAATACGAATACCAAAATTCCACGTTTGAACGGTAAAGATAAAAATGACAATAAACGAATTTCTGATTTGTATATAGAAGATGGTTCTTATTTAAGATTGAAAACTCTACAACTTGGTTATTCTTTTCCTAAAAGTTTAGTGTCTAAATTGTTTGTAAGTAACCTACGCGTATATGTTAGTGGTCAAAATTTATTGACTTTTACAAAATACAGTGGTGCTGATCCTGAAATCGGACAAATCACTTCTTCGAATTATACAAGTAGAGGTGTTGATATAGGAACTTATCCTCAGGCCAAAGTCTTAACAGCCGGTTTTAATATAACATTCTAAAGCAATTAAAATATGAAATCAATAAAAATAATAGGAATAATTCTTTTTAGTATTGTACTAAATAGTTGCAGTGATAGTTTTCTAGATAAAACCAAATTAGGCGCGCTTTCTACTGAGAAATTTTTTCTCACAGAAATCGATGCAGATCAATCAGTAATTGCTGCCTATAGCGATTTGAAAGATTATCGTTATACCTGGACCATCTGGGCTTTTGGCGATGTGCTTTCTGACGATGCAACCTATAGCGGAAGTGCTGCGGATGCGCAGGCTTATGCTACCATGGAATCATTTAACTATCCTGTAGATAATGGGCGCGTTTTACAACGTTATCAGATGCTTTTTAGAGGTGTCAATAAGGCAAATCAGGCCATTGAAGGCATTAAAAAAATGGACGAAGCGATTTTTAAAACGATTAGTAAAAATAAATTATTGGGCGAAGCGTTGTTTTTACGGGCTTATTATTATCATGAATTGGTGATTGCTTATGGAGCTGTTCCATTAATGACTTCAACACCTACTATTGCCGATAAAACATTAACTCGTACTCCAGTAGCCGATGTATATGCTCAAATTGAGAAAGATTTGATTGATGCTGCATCGTATTTACCAAAAAAAGAAAATCAAAATTTAGTAAAAGAAGCAGGAAGAATTACTAAGGGTGCTGCCAATGCCATGTTGTCGAGAGTTTATTTGTTTGAAAAAAAGTATGAATTGTGTAAAGCAGCTTCGAAAGAAGTTTTTAAGGAAAGCTATGCTTTAGTACCCAATTATGCTGATATATTCACATTAGCTGGTGAACACGGTTCGGAATCAATTTTGGAAATTGACCATTACAATTCTTCATCGCAGAGTGGTGCAACAACTAACAATGGAAATTTCCATGTGCTAATGATGTTGCCAGGTGGTGTAACCTATGGTTATGGCATTAACCAACCTTCTGCAAATCTCGCTGCTGCATTTGATGCGGAAGGTGATGTTGTAAGAAAAGATGCAACCTTATTGACAATGGCCGATTTGATTTTATGGGAAGGAGCTACCAATGCTGCAAAAGTAACCAATGTACGTTCGGGTTACTGGAATCAAAAGTTTTATTTAAAACCAGCACAGCGCTCTGTTGAAATCAGAAATAATCCAGTGAATAATCGTTTAATCCGCTTGTCAGAAGTATATCTGAATTATGCTGAAGCATGTGCTAAAACTCCAACTGCTACTGATGGAGAAAATGAAGCGCGCACATACCTTAATCTGGTAAGAGCACGAGTTAATTTACTCCCCAAAATTAGTACAGGCAATGCTCTTTTCGAAGATGTTTTTAATGAACGCAGGTTAGAACTAGCGATGGAAGGACATCGTTTTTTCGATTTGGTACGTACAGGTAAAGCTGCCACAGTATTAGCATCAAAAGGTAATTTTAGAGCTGGAATAAGTGACTTATTGCCTATTCCTCAGGCCGAAATTGACAATAGCGGTGGCGTGATTACACAAAATCCGTTGTAATGTATAATCTTTAAAAAAAGGCTGAGATGTATTTCTCAGCCTTTTTTTGCAATATAACGGAATTAGATACACTTACTTTAAAACGATTGTCTTTCCTATTATTTATCTAGAAGTGATTTCATGAAATTTATAATTATGTCAAGGAAAGTTTTGTGTAAATTCTGGTAACCTTTAAAGAGTTTTCAAAAATACATACTTTTAAATTCCAAATCAAGATGTTCAATATTTGAACTATATGATTATAAACACTTTTAGTTCAAATTCGGTCGAGGTGGTGTCTCTATTTTTCAAGTCCACCGAATTCGTCGCAGTTAAAAGGAAAGCTCTAGCTCTTAATACTATACTTCTATATGGAAGTCGAAGACTTCCTTTTAACTTCGACATAGCGAAAAGACGCCATGTCGAACACCAAGAACTCAAACACACTACGCCCAACTGAGATATACTCTCTTCTTTAAATGTACAAATCTGCCCACTGTAATCCCAGTTCTTGTATTCTTTCCCGATAATTATTCGGGTGTAATCCAATTACATATCCACTACAATTTTCCACGAAGATAAAAAATTAATTGAAATAACAATAGTAGCGGATTTCAAATCCTTATAAAACAGAAGGGTGTGATTACAAATCACACCCAACAGTTAGCATTCTTTACTCATTTAATGAACTCGTCCAGAAGGACAGGGTTATGAGTAGCTATTTGTCCGCCGATTTACGTTTCCGCAAAGTTCGGAGTAGCTAAAAGTTCAACGCCCCAGTCCCTTCGAACTTATTAATAAATGTACAAAACTCCGCACTGTATGACGTGAACCAACGGTCACAACTAACAGGAATAATTGCACACCCAACAGTCCTATTATTTTACTCATTTATTGAACCTATCCGTGATGAATCACAAGCTTGCTCCTTAGCATTAAGGTTAAGCTGTATACAAGTAGGATTTACAATGGTTCGTTTTTGTCACTTACGTTTGCATTCTGATGCGGTTTTTCACTATAAATCTGTATCTTTGTGGCTTATTTCGTAATATATGAGAAAAATATTGCTCTTTCTGCTTACAATTCTTCCTTTTACGGCTTGCAATCAGGCAGCAAAAAAAACACCGAGTGAAGAAAAAACGATAAATGTGCCCAGCTTTTCTCCCGATTCTGCTTATGCTTTTGTGAAAAAACAAGTCGATTTCGGACCACGCGTTCCAAATACATCAGCTCATGTTGCTTGTTCAAACTATCTGTCAACGGAACTAAAACGCTTCGGTGCGCAAGTCATTGAACAAAAGGCAGACTTGATAGCGTTTGATGGAACTGTACTGAAATCTGTAAATATTATTGGATCTTACAATCCGGAGGCCGAAACCCGCATTCTTCTTTTTGCTCATTGGGATTCACGTCCATGGGCCGATCATGACCCAATTCCTGAGAACAGAAAAAAACCGGTAATGGCCGCCAACGATGGTGCAAGTGGAGTAGGAGTGTTGCTGGAAATGGCAAGGCAGTTTGGACAAAACAAACCAACTGTTGGTGTTGACATTATTTTTTTCGATGCGGAAGACTATGGAGCTCCCGAAAGTTTTAAAGGTGAAAACACAGAAGATTCCTGGTGTTTGGGAACTCAGTATTGGGCTAAAAATCCTCATATTCCTGGATACACCGCTCGTTACGGAATTTTGCTCGACATGGTGGGTGCGCCTCAAGCCACTTTTTACAGGGAACAAGCGTCTGATTATTATGCGCAAAATGTAGTTTCAAAAGTTTGGACGCAAGCTCAAAGTTTGGGATTTGGTAATTATTTCATCAATCAGAAAGGCGGTGCAATAACCGATGATCATATTTATGTGAATAAGATATTGGGAATTCCTAGTATTGATATCATACAATACGATCCAAATTCTGTGAGTGGTTTTGGGGCGTATTGGCATACTATAAACGACACAATGGATAATATAGATAAAAACACGCTCAATGCTGTAGGAACAACGCTGATGCATGTGGTTTATAATGAAAAATAGTTTGTAGTCGGTAGTTTGTAGTTCATAGTTTATAGTAAAGAAAAATATGTCATTACGATTTAAAAAAATAGCCGTAAAAATTGGTAGTAATGTGTTGACACGTGCTGATGGAACATTGGACATAACGCGAATGTCGGCATTGGTAGATCAGATTGCACAACTTTACAAAAAAGGAGTGGAGATAGTGATGATCTCATCCGGTGCGGTAGCTTCCGGTAGAAGTTTATTGGGTCTTCATAAAAAAATGGATGTAGTAGATCAACGTCAACTTTTTTCGACGGTGGGTCAGGCGAAACTAATCAATCATTATTATGAACTGTTCAGGGAACATAATATTATTGTTGGTCAGGTGCTCACAACAAAGGAAAACTTCAGCAGCCGCCGTCATTATCTGAATCAGCGAAATTGCATGCGTGTGATGCTCGACAATAAGGTGATTCCGATTGTGAATGAAAACGATGCTGTGTCGGTTACAGAACTTATGTTTACCGACAATGATGAACTTTCCGGTATGATTGCCTCGATGATGGATATGCAGGCATTAATTATTCTGAGCAATATCGATGGAATTTATAACGGGAATCCTTCTGATCCCGATTCGAAGGTGATTCCACAAATTGAAAAGGGACAGGATGTGACCGAATTTATTCAAAGCACCAAATCTACTTTCGGACGTGGTGGCATGATGACCAAAACGACCATTGCCCGAAAAATTGCCGATCAGGGAATTGAAGTATTCATTGCCAATGGCAAAAGGGATAGCATTTTGTTGCAATTGATTGATAAAAAATCGGAGGTGGTTTGCACTCAATTTGTGGCTGCAACAGGCGATGTGTCGAGTGTAAAAAAATGGATTGCGCACAGCGAAGGTTTTGCCAAAGGCGAAATTCACGTGAACGAAAATGCCGCGAAAGCACTAACCGGAGAAAAGGCTGTAAGTCTACTTCCAATTGGTGCCATCAGAATTGTAGGAGATTTCGAGAAAGATGATATAGTTCGTATTTTTGACCATAACAAACATTCGCTGGGTATTGGCAAAGTTCAATACGACAGCGAAAAAGCCCGCGAAATGTTGGGCAAAAAAAATCAAAAACCGTTGGTACATTGCGATTATTTGTATTTGGAATAATGTTGGTTTAAAGCTTTCTTACGTTAAAATGCATTTATAATCAATTCAATAAATTATGATTAAAAATAGTTCATGGAAGCAATTGAAATGTTGCAAACGGCTAATTATACTCGTTATATTTGTTCTTATATCATTAAAAACGATTGATTGTTTTGCTATTGATGCACCTGGCTATATAATTAATATTCAATCTGATACTATTTACGGTTGGGTTCAATTGAGTCGTTTTGATCAGGTGACAGGTGGACTGGTGCTTAATGGTATTGAAGAAGAGTCCTTTCATTCCCGAGTAGTATTTGTTGCAAGGCATGAAAAAAGATTTAAAACATATTTTCCAGAAATGCTTTTGGGATTTGGATTTACGTATAATTCAACAGATTATATTTTTCAAAAAATAATAGTTCAACGAAAAAGTATCTTTAAAAGCGAAAAACAACAATACCGATTTATGCGTTTTGTTTATGAAGGCAATGGAGGTAGTAGATATAAAGATGTACAACTGATTCCAAATCCGGGATTACAAATGAATGAAGATGAATATATCAAATATAATATGAACCTTCTCCGTATAAAAAGAAATAAAAAGCAAACTGAATAAAATAAAACATACTCAAAGGTATGTAAGTAATACCATTAAAGGAAAATAAATCACAATATGATACAATCTGATTGGAAACAGTTCACAATACTTGCTTCACGTTCGCTCAATCTGGTGAATGACGAAACGATTAATCATGTTTTACTAGCACTTGCCGATGAAACCGTAGCACATGCTGATACAATTATATCCGAAAATGCAAAAGATTTGGCGGCAATGGATAAATCAAATCCAATGTACGACAGGCTTTTGTTGAGCAAAGAACGCATTGAAGGAATTGCGGCCGATATTCGTAATGTTGCAACTTTGCCTTCGCCATTAGGGAAAACGTTGAGTGAAACTGAGCGACCAAACGGTATGAAAATATCAAAGATTACTGTTCCTTTTGGCGTGGTGGGAATTATTTACGAAGCCCGCCCAAACGTTAGTTTCGATGTATTTTCACTTTGTTTGAAATCGGGCAATGCCTGTGTACTCAAAGGTGGTACTGATGCACATCATTCCAATTCGGCTATTGTAAAGGTAATTCAGTCGGTATTAGAAAAATTTGGATTGGATAAAAATATAGTGACGTTGCTACCTGCCGGTCGTGAAGCAACTGCGGAATTGATGAATGCTGTTGGAACGGTAGATGTGATTATTCCTCGAGGCGGAAAAGGGTTAATTGACTTTGTACGCGACAATTCACGCATTCCGGTAATTGAAACAGGTGCCGGCATTTGCCATACTTATTTTGATGAATTTGGCGATGTTGAAATTGGAAAAGACATCGTTTACAACGCCAAAACCCGCAGGGTAAGCGTTTGCAATGCGTTGGATTGTTTGGTGATAAATGAAAAACGACTCGCCGATTTACCTGTGCTTTGCGAAAAACTGGCAGACAAGAATGTAATTATTTATGTTGATGTTAAAGCATATACTTTTCTTAACGGAAAATATCCTAAAAAATTGTTGCACAAAGCAACCGATGAAAGCTACGGAATTGAATTTTTGGATTATAAAATGTCGGTTAAAACGGTTGCTTCAATTAAAGATGCTGTAGATCATATTTCTAAATACAGTTCGAAACACAGTGAATGTATAGTGAGTGAAAACGAACAGAATATTCGTTATTTCGACAAGGTAATTGATGCTGCATGCGTTTATACCAACGTTTCTACGGCTTTTACAGATGGAGCTCAATTTGGATTGGGAGCCGAAATTGGGATTAGCACTCAAAAATTACATGCACGGGGCCCAATGGCTTTGGAAGAATTGTGTTCGTATAAATGGATTATAAAAGGAAACGGGCTTACGAGAAAATAAACATAAACAGGTAATTGTTCACTATATTTCAAATATATTTACCAAATTTGTTGTATATTACAAAATAAATGTTTTTCTTTGTGTCGAAAAGAAAGTGTATTTTTCGTATGGTTATTTTCAATTTGTCTAATCAAGAGCAGAATTGTTTTAACCTCGTTTGTTTATGCTGTTCTTGAAAATCAATTATTTAATTTTTTATTTTATGAACATTTACGTAGGTAACTTAAGTTACAAAGTTCGCGAAAATGACCTTCAAGGGGTTATTGAAGAGTATGGTCAAGTAGAATCTTGCAAAATTATTAAAGATCGTGAGACCGGAAAATCCAAAGGATTTGCTTTTGTTGAAATGGCAGATGACTCTGCTGCTACAAAAGTTATTGAAGAATTAAACGGTGCAGAATTTGATGGTCGTTCAATGGTCGTTAAAGAAGCTCGACCAAAAGCTTAAAATTCACATTTTAAGCACTCACAAAAGAAACTTCTGTTATCGAAAGGTGACAGAAGTTTTTTGATATAATTATTTTAACGTTTTATTAGAGAAATATCGTTTATGATGAATAAATTTAAAGGGATATTATCCGAAAGTGGTACCATTTCTCGTGTGCTTTTACTTGTTGGTACAAGTATTTTTTTTGCCACGTTCGGGATGCTGCTTTGGACAGTATTTACAAACCGCGACTTAACAGATGTTAATACTATCAAAACCCTGCAATTTGTCCAGGCAATTGGGGCATTTATTTTACCTCCGCTTTTTCTTGCTTATTTATGGAGCAATAAGCCATTAAAGTATTTGCAACTCGATAAAAAAACAGCTGGTCTTGAAGTTGTTTATGTTTTAATATTTATGGTGTTAATCATTCCTGCTATAAATTTACTGGGTGACTTGAACCAACAATTAATTTTGCCTAAAGGCCTCGAAGAAATTGAGAATTGGATGAAAACTTCCGAAGAGCAAGCAATGATAATTACACAGCAATTGCTCAATGTTCATACAATACAAGGTTTGTTGTTAAACATATTGCTTATTGCCATCTTGCCTGCTTTTGGCGAAGAATTAATATTCAGAGGTGCATTTCAACGAATTCTTCAGGATTGGAAAGGTGCGGTATTTGCAATTTGGGTTGCTGCTTTTGTGTTTAGTGCCATTCATTTGCAATTCTATGGTTTCCTCCCACGCTTGCTTATGGGTGCTTTTTTGGGATATTTGTTGCTTTGGAGTGGAAATTTGTGGCTGCCTGTTTTGGCACATTTTACAAATAATGTGTTGGCGGTAATTTTTTATTATTTCAAAAATAACGGATATCAATTGCCTGATATAGATTTAATTGGAACTGGAAATACAGTTTGGCTTGGAATTGCAAGCGCAGCAATAGGAGTTTTTGGAATTTTCTTTTTGAAAAAGCAATTTGAAAAAACGTATGTCGAATAAAAATTAAAATCAAACGTTACTACCAACTACTAACTACCTACTACCAACTACTAACTACTAACTACCAACTACTAACTACCTACTACCAACTACTAACTACCTACTACCAACTACTAACTACCTACTACCTACTACCAACTATACCGCAGTTCTTCTCTCACTTACAATCAATAACGCTTGCTCGCGAAGTTCAACAGGCAATTGGATCCGACGAAGTTGTAAACTTCTCAACCAACCGGCAACATCACTTTCCTTTAAAGTGAAAAATACTTCGGATAGTTGTATGATTTGCTCGGGTGTAAACTCCGATGGTGGAATATTGGCTAATGCATCCAGCTCTTCGTCGTCGAAATAGGCAATTTTATTATCGGAATTCAACAAGCTGTCCTGCTCGCAAACCTCATGTGCTCCACAACATTCATCATTGGTTTGGATATTTATTTCAATTTCTTCGGTTTTATTTTTGCGTTGAAAGTGTGTGATAATCAGTAAAATCAAACCCAGTACTACCAACGATAACAATAGTGCAAACATATAAATATACTTATAAATAATTTCTTAATACAACGTAATTTTCGATACAAAGTTAGCCATTAATGCTCAAAATTGCGTATTTTTGTGAGTTAAAATACAATAGAATGCGCTTTTTAAAGTTTTAATTCATCAGTACTTGTACTTTTTTATGGATTGTTCTAAAAATCCATTTAAAATGATTTTCTATTAAAAAAAAATATAACACACATCTGCATTATATGCTCACTTTTTCAAACCAAACTCGCTTGAAAAACCGATTGTTTTATTCAATTACGATTCTATCGCTGATATTCATTGTTGGTGGCTGTTCTACGAAAAAAAATACGTGGGCAACAAGAGCGTATCAAGACGTAAATACTCGTTTCAATGTATTTTTTAATGGAACAACAAGTTATAATGAAGGGTTAAGAAACATCTTGAAAGCCAATGAAGAAGATTATTCTTCCATTATTCCCATGTTTCCGATTAGCCGACATAAAAATGCAAATGCGGCTACCACTGAAATGGATAGAACGATTGAGAAATGCAGAAAAGCAATAAAACTTCACTCGATAAAAATCAAACCTGAACGAAACCTAAAAAAATCAAACTTACCCGAATACAAACTTTTTTATAATCAAGAAGAATTTAATCCGGCGCTCAAGGATGTTTGGTTGCAGTTAGGAAAAGCTGAATTTCATAAAGGTGACTTTTTAGGCTCGGTTGGCACATTTTCATATATTGCCCGTCATTATTCCGAAGATAAGGATATGATTGCAAAATGCCAGTTGTGGATGGTACGTGCTTATGCCGAAATGGGTTGGATTTATGAAGCTGAACAAGTATTATCAAAGATTGTGCAAGATGATTTAAAGCGTTCGAATATCGGACTTTTTGCGTCGGTAAATGCCGATTTGCTTCTTAAAAAACGTCAGTACAAAGATGCAATTCCATTTTTGGAACTGGCTTTATCTAAAGAAAATGATAAAGCTATGAAACAACGCTTTACCTATTTATCGGCACAGCTTTATCATAAAATGAATGATGACAAGGCTGCTTATAATGCGTATTCGAAAGTAATTAAAATGAATCCGACTTTCGAAATGGATTTTAATGCCCGAATAAACAGAACGCAACTGGATAATAGAAATGTGACCAATGTTCGGAAAGAGTTGAAACAGATGCTGAAAAATCAAAACAACAAAGAATACCTGGATCAGATCTATTTTGCTCTTGGAAACAGCTATTTACAAAATTCAGACACTTTAAAGGCAATTGATAACTACAAACTTTCAACAGAAAAAAGCACGCGCAATGGCATAGATAAAGCCATGACTCTTATTACGCTCGGCGATTTGTATTATATCAAAAAGAATTATGTAAAGGCACAACCTTGCTACGATGAAGCTTCAAAAATTCTATCGAACGAACATGATGATTATGCTCGCGTGACCCGACTTGCAGAAATGTTAGGTGAATTAGTTGCTCAAAATGATATTGTGTTATTACAGGATAGTTTGCAACTTCTTGCTGCGTTGCCCGAAAGTAAAAGAATTGAAGTGGTGAACAAAATAATCGATAAAATTTTTGCGGATGAAAAATTGGCCGAAGAAAAAGCATTAAAAGAAAAAGAAATTAAGAACAATCCTGGGGATGAGGATTTTGCAAACATGCCACCTGTAGGTATGAACCCCGGTGGTATGGGCGGCTGGTATTTCTACAATCCGGATTTGATGCGCTCCGGGCAAGCTGAATTTGTGAAAAAATGGGGAAGACGTAAGCTTGAAGATAACTGGAGACGAACAAATAAGACGGCCTCGCTTTTTACAGATGAAATCTCCACACCAATGAACACTCCGGCGGTAAATGATTCTACAGCTGCAACCCAACAAATAGAGGTTGTTCCGGATAATAAAAAACCGGAATTTTATTTAAGACAAATACCGGTTACTCCGTCTCAGATAAAAAAATCGAACGCTGAGATTGCTACTGCACTGTTTTCAATGGGTCAGATTTACAAAGATAAAATTGAAGATTTTCCGATGGCAATTAGTACATTTAATGAATTCATTCGTAGGTTTGGCGACAATGAGCTTGTGCCGGATGCCTACTTCAATTTATATATGATTCAAACAAAGCTTAATAACGAATCAGATGCAAATTTATATCGAACCAAACTGATAAATGAATTCCCTAATTCAAAGTATTATAAAATTCTGTCGCAACCCGATTATATCGAAAGATTTGAAAAAATGCTCAGCGAGCAGGACTCTATTTACAATTTAACGTATATAGCTTATAACAAAAGTGATTTTCTAACGGTTTTTAACCATGTGGAATATATACAAAAGAATTATCCTTTGTCAACTCTTATGCCTAAGTTTTTGTTCTTAAATGCACTGAGCATAGGCAAGAAAGAATCACCTGAAAAATTCAGAGCTGCATTGGATAGTTTGGTAACTCTTTATCCTGAAAGCGATGTGAGTGCAATGTCAAAAGACATTTTAGCGTTAATAAAACAAGGTCAGGAAGCAAAAACAGGCACTTCCAGCGGAACGTTATTAACTCGTAGAGAAGAAACTGTTAAAACGGAAATAAACGAAATCAGTCCGCAGCAATTCTCAACTGAAAAACTATCGAAACACAGATTAATGTTGATTAGTTCAGCTCCTGCTGACAAGCTGAACAAATTGTTGTATAATCTAGCTTCGTTCAATTTTACCCGGTTTATGATTAAAGATTTTGATTTGGTTATCAATAAATTGGATAGTATTCGGAGTGCTGTGTCTGTTACCAACTTCGAATCGTACGATGAAGCTCAATGGTATCTGAATTCTATTGGTTCGGATGAAATGTTGAAAAAACTGACAACTGATTTGGTAAATAGAGAAGTAATTATATCGGAAGATAATTACGCATTGCTGCGAACGGTTTTTAGCATGGATGAGTATTTAGCATTTCAGGAAAAACAAAACAGTGTAAAACCTAGTCAGCAAGTTGCAACAAATAAACCGATTAAAAAACAAGAAGTTGTTCCAATTGTAAAAGAAAATAAACCCAAGAATGTTCCAACAACAGCAGTAGAAGTTAAACCTGAAAAGGCGATAGATAAAACAAGTACTAAACAGGTTGAGAAGCCAGCGGAAGTATTGGCTGAAAAACCTGTTCAGAAAGTTGCAGCCGAATCAGCTAAAAAAACAAGTGAGAACACAAATCAAGAAGTACAAAAAACACAACCAGTTCCTGCGGTTGTTCCTGTTCAGCCGAAAGTTGATGATGTGCCATTGTTTAAGAATTTATTTGCTTATCGTGCAAACGAACCTCATTTTGTGGCTATTTATATAGTTTCCGGAACTTTCGATTATGAAAAAACCAAAGCGGCAATTGATGCCTATAATGCACTGAATTACGCTGTTATGAATCTGAAAGTTACCTTAGAAACTTTTGAAAAACAGCAAATTATCATTATTGGAAGTTTAACTGATGCACAGATTGGAAAGTCGTATTTGTTGAGAATGGTAAAAGAAAAAGCGTTATTCGAAGGGCTGAAAGGATCTGTTTACAGAAACTTACTTGGCTCGCAGAAAAATCTGAATACAGTGATGCAAAAAAATGCATTGAGTACATATTTTGAATTCATGCAAGAATATTACTTGAAATAAAAGCCACAACAACCTCCCCAAAAGGAGACTTCAAGGGCTAAAATACATAACTAAAGATGTTAATAATAATAAAAATAAATACTAAAGAAAAGTCCCCCATGGGGGATTTAGGGGGCTACTGATTATGAAAAAAGACCGAATACTTTGGGCCGATGATGAAATTGATTTGTTGCGCCCGTACATATTATTTTTAGAAGAAAAAGGGTACGAAGTAGTAACCGCTACAAATGGAAAGGATGCAGTAGAATTATGTCAGAAAGAAAGTTTTGATATTATTTTTCTGGATGAAAACATGCCCGGTTTGAGTGGACTTGAAACATTGGGACTAATAAAAGATATTGATGCGAACGTTCCACTGGTGATGATTACCAAAAGCGAGGAGGAGAATATCATGAATATGGCTATTGGCAGAAAAATAGCCGATTATTTGACAAAACCTGTAAATCCGAGCCAGATTTTATTGACATTGAAAAAGAATATTCATCAAAAGGAAATTGTAACTGAGCATACTACTTCAACATATCAATCGCAATTTGGCAGAATAGGGATGCAAATAAACGATTCCTTAACTTATGAAGATTGGGTGGAAGTGTATAAAAAGCTGGTTTACTGGGAATTGGAATTGGCTGAAACCGACAATGGGATGGATGAAATGCTTCAGATGCAAAAAACGGATGCCAACAATACGTTTACAAAATTTATTCGTAAAAACTATGAAGATTGGTTTGCGCATCCTGATAAACGTCCGTTGATTAGTCCCGATTTATTCAAAACAAAGGTTTTTCCGTTGCTCGATAATGGAGAAAAAGTTTTTTTTATTGTAGTTGACAATTTCCGTTACGATCAATGGAAAGTAATTCGCGAATTACTTAGTGAGTTTTATCAGTTCAACGAAGAAGAATTGTATTGCAGCATCTTACCTACTGCCACTCAATATGCACGAAATTCTATTTTCTCGGGATTGCTTCCTTTACAAATACAACAAATGTTCCCCGATTTGTGGGTGGAAGAAGAGGACGAAGAAGGTAAGAATATGAATGAAAAAGATTTGTTGCAAACAATGTTTACCCGCTATCGGAAAAATTATACTTTTTCATATCACAAAATAAATGATTCCAATTCGTGCGAACGGTTGATTGACCAATTGCCACGCATTGATAATAATCAACTGAATGTGTGCGTGTTAAATTTTATCGACATGTTGTCGCATGCCCGTACCGAATCTAAAATGATGCGAGAATTGGCAAACGATGCGAATGCATATCGTTCATTAACGCTTTCGTGGTTTAAGCACTCACCAACTTACGAACTTTTCAAGGCGATTGCGCAACGTGGTTACAAAGTGGTTTTCACAACCGATCACGGCACCATTCAGGTGAATAATGCCATTAAAGTAATTGGCGATAGAAACACGAATGTAAATTTGCGTTATAAAGTGGGCAAAAATCTGAGTTACAACAAAAAAGAAGTATTTGAAATATTACAACCTGCAAAGGTTGGATTGCCAAGTCCAAATGTAAGTTCAGCCTACATTTTTGCAAATAATGATAGTTTTTTTGCCTATCCTAATAATTACAATCATTATGTGAGCTATTATAAAAGCACTTTTCAGCACGGTGGAATTTCATTGGAAGAAATGCTGCTTCCGCTTGTAGTTATGCAACCGAAATAAAGCTCTTTAAACCGCAGAGAACGCCAAGAATACGCAAAGAAAAAACCGAAGAATTAAATGAAATTATGACTGAAAATGAATTGTCTGAAAGAATAATTGGTTGTGCAATTCAAGTACATAAATCGCTTGGTCCGGGTTTGCTCGAAAGTGCATATTTAGAGTGCCTTTGGTTCGAATTAAAAGAAATTGGTTTAAAAGTTGAAAAACAGAAACCATTACCTTTGATTTATAAAGATGTAAAACTAGACGTTGGCTATCGACTTGATTTACTTGTAGAAAATAAAGTAATAATAGAACTAAAATCAGTTGAAGCGCTAAATGATATTCATGTCGCTCAAGTAATTACATATCTCAAACTGTCTGGTTGTAAACTAGGCTTGTTAGTGAATTTTAATGTTTTGAGATTAGTGGATGGATTAAAAAGATTAGTAAATAACTTATAAGAATAAACCTCAGGAGCTCAGAGTTTTCACACAGAATTCCATTAAACAAAATTTTCTTTGCGATGTCTTTGCGCTCTCTGCGATTAATAATTTAACACGAAAATGAAAACCAACAATATCAACCCGAATTTCCCTTTAGGGGTTAGGGGTACATCTTTTACAAATGTAAAAGACCTCGGTAATTTGCAGGATGCAATTAATGAGGCACTTGAAATAAAAAAAAATAGATATGCCTACAAACATATCGGCGAAAATAAAACATTGTTGATGGTGTTTTTTAATTCCAGTTTGAGAACCCGTTTAAGTACTCAAAAGGCAGGAATGAATTTGGGAATGAATACCATGGTTCTTGATATCAACTCTGGTGCATGGAAGCTCGAAACCGAACGTGGTGTGATAATGGACGGTGATAAACCAGAACATATTCTGGAAGCAATTCCTGTTATGGCAAGTTACTGTGATGTAATTGGCGTACGTGCTTTTGCAGGGTTGGAAGATAAAGAATTCGATTATCAGGAAACCATTATTAATCAATTTATACAACATTCCGGCAAACCAGTTTTCAGCATGGAAGCCGCCACTGGTCATCCTTTACAAGCTTTTGCCGATTTAATAACGATAGAAGAATATAAAAAAACAGCTCGTCCGAAAGTAGTTCTTACCTGGGCGCCACATCCGAAAGCATTGCCACAAGCTGTTCCTAATTCATTTGCCGATTTTATGAACGAAGCAGATGTTGATTTCGTAATCACACATCCAAAAGGTTATGAGTTGGCCGACGAATTTGTTCGTGGAGCAACAGTAGAATACGACCAGATGAAAGCCTTTGAAGGTGCCGATTTTATTTATGCCAAAAACTGGTCGGCTTATCAGGATCCAAATTATGGGAAAATATTGAGTACCGATCGTGACTGGACAGTAAGTCGCCGTCAGATGGCAGTGACTAATAATGCTCATTTTATGCATTGTTTGCCTGTTCGCCGTAATATGATTGTGACCGACGAAGTAATTGAAAGTCCTCAGTCCATTGTGATTCCAGAAGCTGCAAACCGAGAAATCTCAGCTCAGGTAGTCATTAAAAGATTATTAACTACCCCCTAACCACCAAAAGGGGAATTTAAAACACAACCGATTATCTCCAAGTTGTTAATTCTTAATTTATTTTTTTACAATGAGTACTACAGAAAATAACGATACAAACTCCAAATTCCCCCTTCAGGGGGTCGGGGGGCACTTAACTCCCCCTTCAGTGGGTCGGGGGGCAAATTTAGAACAAGTTATCGCTTCCATTCGCAACGTACCGGATTTTCCAAAACCCGGAATTATGTTTAAAGATATTACTACGGCTATGAAAGATGCCGAAGTGTTGAAATTCATTGCTGATGAGCTTTATGATTATTACAAAGACAAAGGAATAACCAAAGTCGTTGGAGTTGAAAGTCGCGGATTTGTGTTGGGAAGTATTCTTGCTTACAAACTAGGCGCCGGATTTGTATTGTTGCGCAAACCCGGAAAACTCCCGGCCGAAACGTATAAGGTTGATTATGCACTGGAATATGGAACCGATTCGCTTGAAATCCATGTAGATTCTATTGATGAGGACGATGTAGTTCTGTTGCACGATGATTTGCTTGCCACGGGAGGAAGCGCAAGTGCTGCGCTGGAATTGCTCACTAAGTTTTCACATAATTCGGTTTATGTGAGTTTTTTAATTGAACTTACATTTTTAAATGGGAAAGCCAGATTAGAATCGGCGAAAGAAATACATTCGTTAATCAAATTTTAATATGCTTTATTCAAATTAATACATTATGAGACTCAAAATAAAACATATACCACTAAGCACACAAAGACTTCACAAAAATTAAATTTTAAAAATAAGTTAGAACACTATATACAACGAGTTTGTATATCTGACATAATAATTTGTAATGTAATTGACAATGTGCACTTTACATCTTGGCTCTCCCGCTGGGCGGGATGTCGAGTACTCCATTGGCTCTTGATTCTTGCGGTCTATATAAGCATAAAACACACGTGTTTTATTTTGGTCATTATCTGATTTAAAACCGAATATATGTAAAAAAACACTTGTGTTTTTATTAGTGGTCTGTATTCAATATTTTCTTTGTGAATCTCTGTGTGCTTAGTGACTTAGTGGTGAATATTAAATCTTTGTTTCTTTACACAATAGCATATTAATTCATATAAACTCTAATAAATAAACGCAAAGAACGCAAAGTTTGATGCAGAGAATCGCAAAGTTTTCTCTATTTACTTTGCTAGTTTTTGCGAACTCTGAAGTAAAACGATGGAAAAATTAATAATTATAAAAGTAGGTGGAAAAATTGTGGAAGAACCACAAAGCCTAAAGCAATTGCTTTCCGATTTTTCAAAATTAGAAGGAAATAAAGTGTTGGTTCACGGTGGTGGTCGCTCGGCATCTGCTATTGCCACCCAACTTGGCATTGAAAGTAAAATGGTAAACGGACGACGGATTACCGATGAAAATATGTTGAAAGTAGTAACAATGGTTTACGGTGGATTGGTAAACAAACAAATCGTTGCCGGACTGCAAGCTATTGGCGTAAATGCATTAGGATTGACAGGTGCCGATTTAAATTATATGCGCTCCGAAAAACGTCCGGTTAAAGATGTGGATTACGGATTTGTTGGCGATGTAAAGGAGGTTAATGCCGAAATATTAGCCGATTTAATTGGTAAAGGAGTTGTTCCTGTTCTTGCTCCACTAACGCATGATAATGCTGGCAATTTATTGAATACGAATGCGGATACAATAGCAGGTGAAGCCGCAAAAGCTTTGTCAAGATATTTTGATGTGACATTGATGTATTGTTTTGAGAAAAAAGGCGTGCTTCTTGATGAGAATGATGACGAAAGTGTGATTGCAAATCTTTCACCCGAACTTTTTGAGAAATATGTTGCTGATGGTGTGATAAATGGCGGTATGATTCCAAAACTTGAAAATTCATTTGAAGCATTGAATGCCGGTGTAAAACAAGTTGTGATTACTCGGGCGAATCTGATTCATACGGAAGTAGGAACAAAAATAAAACTTTAAAAAAATCGTAATTAATGAAACATTATCTTTTTCTATTTGCATTTCTTATGCTAACAATAAATGTGTTGACAGCTCAGCAAGAAATTAAACTTTATCCAAACGGAACTGAAGAAAGTAACGAAATTGCTATTGCAGAAAGTTTTAGAGATCCCGAATTTATTGTCAATATTTCAGAACCACGCATGTATGCATTCCCTGCAGCAAAAGAAAAAGCTAATGGAGCGGCTGTTTTGATTTGTCCGGGCGGAGGATATAGTGGAGTCTCAATAATTAAAGAAGGTTCCGATATTGCCAAATGGTTTAACGAATTAGGTATTTCGGCATTTGTGTTATATTACAGGATGCCAAATGGACACTATGAAATTCCATTGAAAGATGCTCAAACGGCACTGGCAATAATTCATAATAGAGCAAAAGAATGGGGCGTTAATAAAAAGAAAATAGGTATTATGGGGTTTTCGGCAGGTGGACATTTGGCTTCAACGGTTGGAACTCATTTTAAAACAAAATTGCAACGTCCCGCATTTATGATTTTAGGTTATCCTGTAGTGACAATGAATAAAACTTTAACTCATGCGGGTTCTCGAAATAATTTATTGGGAAAAAATCCGACGGATGATTTAATAAAACTCTATTCAAATGAGTTACAAGTGACAAAAAAAACACCTCCAACTTTTATTGTGCATGCTAAAGATGATAAAACGGTACCAATTGCAAATAGCGAGAATTTGAAAAAGGCGCTCGACGAATATAAAGTTCCAACAGAATTTAATATTTTTGAAGTAGGTGGTCACGGTTTTGGAATGCGGAAAAAAGGAATTCCAGCTGATAATTGGGATGAATTATTGAAAACCTGGTTGAAAAATCAAAAATTAATCAGATAAGAGATTATTTTTAATCTTGTCATGTAAGTAGTTACAAGAATTTAGTTGCGAGCCTGCCTGCGGTAGACAGGTTACAAGGCTATGCCGTAAGCTATCGGCACTGAAAGTTATTTTGAAATAACATATCAATAATTATTTTCAATTACTTAGTTATTTTTTAGAAAATTTTATTCAATCAACGATCAAAAAATTAAACATTTATGTATTCCGAACTTACAAGTGAGGCAGTTGAATTATTACAACAACTTATAGCGATACCTTCGTTCAGCAGAGAAGAATCTGATGTAGCAGATTTTTTAGAACGGTATATAGAAATTAAGGGATATGCTGTTTCCAGAAAGGGAAATAATTTATGGACATTAAGCCCTGGTTTTGATACTTCTCGACCAACAATATTATTGAATTCGCATATTGATACAGTAAAACCTGTTTCGGGTTGGATTCAAAGCCCATTTTCACCAAGACTAGAAAATGGCAAATTACCTGGTTTGGGTAGTAATGATGCCGGTGCAAGTGTCGTTTGTTTATTACATGCTTTTTTTCAACTTACACAGAAACAACAAGCTTATAATCTGATATTTGCTGCAAGCGCTGAAGAAGAAATATCGGGGAAAGATGGAATTGAAAGCTTGTTGCAGGAACTCCCAAAAATTGATTTCGCCATTGTGGGCGAACCTACCGGAATGAATATGGCGGTTGCCGAAAAAGGGTTAATGGTGCTTGATTGCGTTTCCATAGGAATAGCCGGACATGCGGCACGCAATGAAGGTGAAAATGCAATTTATAAAGCCTTAAAAGATATTGAATGGTTCAAAAACTACGAGTTTGGAAAAAAATCGGACTTGCTGGGAGCGGTAAAAATGACCGTGACCCAGATTAATGCAGGTACGCAGCACAATGTTGTTCCAGACAAATGTACGTTTGTGGTGGATGTAAGGAGCAACGAAATGTATTCAAACGAAGAAATTTTAGCAGAAATTCGTTCTCATATTAGCTGCGATGTGCAAGCTCGATCTACTCGTTTGAGTTCCACTGCAACACCGCTCGAAAATTCAATTGTGAGAAATGGACAAAAATTAAACCTTACTTTATTTGGGTCGCCTACACTTTCCGATCAAGCGTTAATGAACTTCCCGAGCTTAAAAATGGGTCCTGGAAATTCTGCTCGTTCGCATACGGCAGAAGAATTTATTATGGTTGAAGAAATTGAAGAGGGAATAGAAATTTATGTCAATTTGTTGGATGGTTTGGTCCTTTAATTTTCCTAAATAATAAAGTCGAAATACAAATTTCATAATCTGACTTTTTGTACTTATTTTATACTTTCAATTGCTTTTTCAATGAACCGTTTAATTCCTTTCAGATTTTACCTCCAACGGATTGTTTGTCAGACTGAATCTTTTTGAGAACTTCGTGGGCAATATTCAAATAGTTTGCTTAAGTTTGAACCCAATTTAGTCTGTTTTTTGAAGGATCAAATTAATTTTAGTAATAGCTTGCTTAATGTGTTTCTTTGTCAAGTATGCTTGAAGTTCGAAACCCTTTTTCGAAGACGTCATTTATGTATTTTCGAGCTTCTTCTATCACTTCAGGGACTTCTGTTTTTTTAGTAAATTGAACTCTCCAATTACTAATATTTTTATCCCAAAATAAATACTGGTTAAATTGTTTCTTAAACCTTATTGGATAATTATTCCCTTTTTTTGAGACAACTTGCCCAACAACATTTACAATTGAACCAAACAACCAAGGTCTTTTAACAGAGAATGCATAACTTTTATTATTTGGTACTGATTCTTCAGCAATCAATCTGCCATATTTGCTGGGATTATCTTCTTGTATCGCATCGCTTACGATATCATTCATGTAATTCCTAGCTTCTTCTGCATTTTTAAAGACACTGCCACCTAAATAAATTAACTTGTTATCTTCTCGATTTGTGAGCAGTATTTTTTCGGATTGGCACCAAAGTAATTCGAAATTATATTCTCCTCTGTACTCTTGAATTTTTTCACAAACTAATCTGGCATCTAACTGAAATCTTTCAAAAATATAATCAGCAAGAATTTCTCTTATAACAATTGGCCATCCCAATAATGAAACTATTTTGAAACTGCTATTACTTTCTTCAACTCTTGTCTGATTTGCACAAGCTCCAAGAACTTTACCCGCTTTTAAAGAGAAATTGTCATTAAAAAACAATCCCATATCATCAATGCCAGTATATAAGAATGCTTCGTGGGTATATTTGTTTCTAATGTTGAGTAAATATTTGAATTTTTCTTCATGGGCTAATATTTCTTCTTGAGAAACAATATCACCATTATTATTGATACATTTTTTATATACTTTTATACTGTCAAACAGTTTTTCTCTATTATTACTGGAAAAGTTTTCAAAAACAAGATGTTTAATAGATTTATTAAGCCCAAATTTTTCTTTGTATTTCTCATAAAGCAATCTTGAAGACTCTAGATGTGTTAATCCATCCTCTTGGCATTTTGCCAAGACACTGTCTCTAACATCGTTTTTGTTTGCTCTTATCCATGATCCATAATCAGTAAATTTCTCTTGTTCTGATAGAACATCTAAACAGGTTAGAAGCAAATAGTTTATCAATGCAAAGAAATGAGAATATGGATGAAAATCAAATTCTGTATTATAATTATGTTCGCCTTGATAATTAACTCTCTTAGCGTAAAGAGTATCAACGAATTTGAGTCTTAAAATGACAGACTTAATATTTTCAGGAAGATGATCTATGTATGGCATATTAACAATAGTTTTTACCCTTACTTTTTGGTTTTATGTTTTCAAATTCTATTTTACAGCATTCAAAGCTTTCTCAATAGCACGATTAATTCCTGCAGCATTTTTTCCACCTGCCGAAGCGAAGAACGATTGTCCGCCACCGCCACCTTGAATTTCTTTTGCAGCATCGCGGGCAATGTTTACGGCGTTCATTCCAGCTGCTACCAGATCATCAGAAATCAAAATGGTAAGCGAAGGTTTACCATCGGCAACGCAACCGGCTACAAAGAAAAGATGCTCAGTTTGTACATTCCGGATTTGAAATGCCAGTGTTTTTACCTGATCAGCATTGAGGTTCCCGTCGAAACGAATTACTTTTATATTATTAATCTCATTGGCGTTGGCTAGTAAACTGTCACGCAATGACATGATTTTTTCATGCATAAATGCTTCAACTTGCTTTTTCAACTCGCTGTTTTCCTCCTGTGATTTCTTGATAGCATTCAGTAGGTCAGGGGTATTATTCAATATTTCTTTGGCTTCTGCCAGCGTGTCTTGTTGACTGTCAAGTAATTTTTCGATGCCGGAAGCTGTGATGGCTTCCAAACGACGGATGCCTGCAGCAATAGAAGTTTCGGCAACAATACGCACCATTCCGATTTCGCCGGTAGCTTGCACGTGTGTTCCTCCACAAAGTTCGGTTGAAGTTCCGAATTGAATTACACGCACTGTCTCGCCGTATTTTTCGCCAAATAACGCCATAGCTCCAAGTGCTTGTGCTTCAGCTATCGGTGTGTCGCGTATTTCGTTCAATGCATAGTTTTCGCGTATTTTACGGTTGGCGATAGCTTCCACAGCACGAATTTCTTCTTTTGTCATTTTTTGGTAATGCGAAAAGTCGAAACGCAATGCATCAGGGCTTACGTACGAACCTTTTTGCTCTACGTGCGTACCAAGTACCTCACGCAATGCTTCGTGCAATAAGTGCGTAGCCGAGTGGTTGCATTCGGTAGCCTTGCGTTTTTCAGTATCAATTGTTGCTGTAAATGTTGCAGTTACGTCCGCTGTAAGTTGATTTACAATATGAACCGCCAGATTATTTTCTTTTTTTGTATCAAGAATTTCAATTCTTTCATCCTCAGAAACCAGAACACCACAATCGCCTACTTGTCCACCCATTTCGGCATAGAAAGGTGTATTGGAAAGTACCAATTGGTAATACTCCTGATTTTTTTGTTTCACTTTGCGATAGCGTAAAATCTCTGTGTCAAACGAAGTAAAATCGTAACCCACAAACTTGATGTCTCCTTCACGAACCGTAACCCAATCGCCGGTTTCGGTGGCTGCTGCATTGCGTGCGCGTTCTTTTTGTTTTTTCATTTCAACATTGAATTCTTCAATATTTACGGACATTCCATTCTCACGAAGAATAAGCTCTGTTAAATCAAGTGGAAATCCAAAAGTATCATAAAGAGTAAATGCAACTGTACCGCTCAATACAGTTCCCCTCTCCCCGGGTAGAGGGGCTAGGGGTGAGGTTGGGAGGTATTTGTCAAGCATACTGATGCCTTTCTCCAGTGTGCGTAAGAATGATTCTTCCTCTTCTTTAATAACTTTTTCAATCAACGATTTTTGCGAAACTAGTTCGGGGTAAGCTTTACCCATTACATCGCCCAATATGCTTATTAATTTATACATAAAGGCATGACGTTGACCAAGGAAAGTGTAACCATAACGAACGGCACGGCGCAAAATACGACGAATTACGTAACCTGCTTTGGCATTCGAAGGCAATTGACCGTCGGTGATAGAAAATGCAATGGTGCGAATATGATCTGCAATTACACGCATAGCAATATCCACTTTTTCGTCTTTGCCATACACTGCCCCGCACACATTTCCAATTTCTGCAATAATAGGTGTGAAAATATCTGTGTCGTAGTTCGACTTAACGCCTTGCATGGCCATACATAAACGTTCGAAGCCCATTCCTGTATCAATTACCTTGGCTGGCAATCCTTCGAGCGATCCGTCAGCTTTGCGATTGTACTGCATAAATACATTATTCCATATTTCAATCACTTGAGGATGACTTCCGTTTACTAGTGTCAATCCGTCAATTTTTGCACGGTCTTCGTTGTCACGGATATCGATATGAATTTCGGAGCAAGGACCACAAGGACCGGTATCGCCCATTTCCCAAAAATTATCTTTTTTATTACCGTTGATAATACGGCTTTTTGGTAGGAATTGTTCCCAAATAGCTGCGGCTTCATCATCGCGTTCCAAACCTTCCGGAGCATATCCTTCGAAAACAGTTACGTAAAGTCTTTCGGTATCTAGTTTCAATACATCAACCAAATATTCCCACGCCCACTCGATGGCTTCTTTTTTGAAATAATCGCCAAACGACCAGTTTCCCAACATTTCGAACATGGTGTGGTGGTAGGTGTCGTGTCCAACTTCTTCCAGGTCGTTGTGTTTTCCGCTTACGCGAAGACACTTTTGCGAGTCGACTATTCTTGAATATTTTATCGGGTCATTGCCCAAAATGATATTTTTGAATTGGTTCATACCCGCATTGGTAAACATCAAAGTTGGATCATCTTTAATAACCATGGGCGCTGACGGAACGATTTTGTGTCCTTTGGAAGCAAAAAAATCGAGAAAAGACTGACGAATTTCTTGTGATGTCATTTTTATAATTTGCTATGACCCCCTGCCTCCTAAAGAGAGTACAAAGAGTCCCCTTTAGGGGATTTAGGGGTTCTAGGTTAATAATACCAAATAAAGACTGCAAAAGTAGCTCAAATTTATTATTTTTGCAGCAAGTGTTGGTATAAAAATTGTAATTACATGTTGATTTTCTTTTAGAAACGATTGATTAACTTGCATTTTCCTCCAATTTTTAGACTCGTGTGCTTAGTATAAAACGCACTGAATATAACCAAAATTCCTTTATGGCAAAGAAAAAATTCCATTTCAATCCCGAAACGTTAAGTTACGAGCAAATTGAACATACCTTTACACATTGGCTAAAACAAACGTTGATTCATGCGATCTCAGGATTGTCTTTAGGTGCATTTTTTTTCTTTATTTTTGTTTCCACTATACAATCACCCGAAGAAAAGCAATTGAGCGAAGAAAAGCGAAATATGCAGGCGCAATATAAAGTATTGGAACGTCAGTTTGACGAAGTACAATCAATAATATCAGATTTGCAACAACGTGATGATAATTTATATCGTGTTGTTTTTCAGGCCGATCTCATTCCATTATCCGTTAGAAAAGGAACTTCAGCCAATACTGAATTCTTCGAACAGTTATTGGATATGACCAATTCGGAAATAGTAGTTTCAACAACTAAGAAACTCAATGAGCTTAAGAAGCAATTGTACATACAATCAAAATCGTACGATGATTTGGTGCTTTTAGCCAAAAATAAAGAAAAGATGCTACAACATTTACCTGCTATACAACCAGTTTTAAATAAAGATTTGACGCGTATGGCTTCCGGTTATGGCTGGCGTATCGATCCGGTTTATCACACCAGAAGGTTTCACGAAGGAATGGATTTTACAGCTCCCATTGGTGCTGATATTTTTGCTACGGGAAATGGCACCATTCAAAGTGCCGGCTGGCAACAAGGCTATGGGAATTGTGTTCAAGTCAATCATGGGTACGGCTATCTTACACTTTACGGACACATGAGTGCCATAAAAGTGAGAGTTGGGCAATCGGTAAAGCGCGGTGATGTGATCGGGTTAGTTGGAAGTACCGGAAAATCTACCGGACCACACTTACATTACGAAGTCCATTACAAAGGAACTGTTATGAATCCACAAAATTATTATTTCATGGATTTGTCACCTGCTGAATACGACAAAATGGTTCAAATGAGTAATAACTCCGGACAGATGATGGACTAAAAGGATGACCATAAAAAGAACCCCTAACCCCTGAAGGGGAACTAATTCACCTTTGTTAATATTAATGGCAACTTAAATTTTTGTAAATGAATATGAAGAAAAATGTCAAAACCAATACTTGCTTAATTCCCCTTCAGGGGTTAGGGGTAGTTCCGGGGCCAATCGGTATTTTTGATTCAGGATATGGCGGTTTGACTATTCTTGAAAAAATTCGTACGGAATTGCCAGAATACGATTTTGTCTATTTGGGCGATAATGCCCGTACTCCTTACGGAACACGTTCGTTTGATGTGGTTTATAAATATACGTTGGAATGCGTCACCAAATTATTTGAAATGGGTTGCCAGTTGGTGGTGTTGGCCTGCAATACGGCATCGGCAAAAGCTTTAAGAACCATTCAGCAGCATGATTTACCACTTCTTGATGCCAATCGCCGGGTTTTAGGGGTTATTCGACCAACTGTGGAAGCGGTAGGAGCAATGACAAAATCAAAACATATCGGATTATTAGCTACAACAGGAACTGTTCAGTCCAATTCTTATCCACTTGAAATCCAAAAATTATACAACGATGTGATCGTTACATCCGAAGCCTGTCCCATGTGGGTTCCGCTGATAGAAAATAACGAATATTTATCCAAAGGAGCTGATTATTTTATCAGGAAAAATGTACTACATTTAATAGAATCTGATGCGCAAATTGATACAATAATGTTAGGTTGCACCCATTATCCGTTGCTCGAAGATAAGATTAAATCACTTTTGTCAGAAAGAATTCAAGTCGTTTCGCAGGGCGAAATTGTAGCGCGTAGTTTAGTGGATTATTTGCAACGCCATCCCGAAATGGACGAACGTTGTACCAAAAATGGCTCGATTCGATATTTTACCACCGAATCAGTTGAAAAATTCGCTTCCTCGGCTTCTGTCTTTTTGAACGATGAAATTCAAGCCGAACATATCGATTTGGGTTAAAAATAAATTTCAATATGAGAAAAATAATTTTACTTTTCATTCTTACATGTATTTTTGCCAATGCTAAAGCACAATATAATTCAGGCGTGGTTCTTGAACCTCTTCTTAAAACTGACACAACATCAATTGGTCAAAAAATAGTATACCCTGATTTTAAGAATGATGAAGTTTCGATCTACAAAGTGACTATTCCTCACGGAAAATCGACGGGATGGCATAAACATTTGTTTCCTGTTTTTGCTTACGTAATTCAAGGAACGCTTACCGTGGAAGTTGATAACCGCAAACCGCTTTATTTTAATACCAACTCGTCATTTTCTGAAGTGATAAATACAATGCACAATGGCGTTAATAATGGGAAAGAAGATGTAGTGCTTATCGCTTTTTTTATGGGCGAAAAAGGGAAACCGTTATCGGAGCATTAAAAATAATTACAGCCTCCAAAAAGTGATGTTGGCGGCTGTAATTTTAAATAAGAAAATCAGTTATTTCAAGCTTTTTTCTTTCGGATGCTTTAAGGTTACCAACAATAGAAATCCCAAAATGGCAGCTGCCGAAGCAATAATAAATGCCGGTTGCATTTTCGATAAATCGGTGCCAATCACCTTCTTTACTCCATCCACCATTTCTACTACATTCGATATGTTTTTGTAGTATCCGGCAATATATGATGACACAATGGCGCCAATTCCAAAGCCCAACAGAATGATTCCGTAATTGGAACCCATATTTTTTATTCCCCAATATTCGGCTGTGAGAACAGGGAATACACCCAAAAATCCTCCGTACGAAAATCCTATTACGGCAATAAGAACGAGCAACATTAATCCGTCAGCCATATTTACTAAAAGAATAACACCCGCCGTGATAAGCAAAAGCAAGAGTAACGTGTTTTTTCGACCAATTTTATCGGACAACCAGCCCCAGAAAACCCTTCCAAATGCATTGAAAAGTGCGATAGTCATAACGCCTGTGGCAGCGACTTCTGCCGTTAAGCCTTTAGCAATGGCAATGGGAGCGGTAAATCCAATCATCATTAATCCGGCCATGCAGGCGAGTAAAAAAGTGACCGTAACAATATAAAACTGTGGAGTTTTTATCATTTCTAACGAAGTGAAATCCTGCTGAATGAGATTGCTTTTGGATTTTTTCGGAACAAAACCCTCTGGTTTAAACCCAACTGGTGGATTGATAATGAAGAATGAACCAATAACAGTTACTACGATAAAAATGATACCGAGCCACATAAAAGTTTGCAATTCGCCCACCGAACCAATCAAAGCGCGTGCAATAGGAGTGAAGATAACCCCACCGAATCCCAGTGCGGAAACAATAATTCCGGTAATCAATCCTCTCTTGTCGGGAAACCATTTCTGGCATGTAGCAATAAGAGTGGAATAAATCATTCCCATACCGAAACCCCCCGTAACACCATAAGCCACCCACAATAGCCATGGAAAAGCAGGCGAAGCAAATGAAGCCAATATAAATCCAAATCCAAGTATTAAACCGCCCCAAAAAACTACCGGACGAGGCGTGTGTTTGTCTTGCATCCGTCCTCCAATGGTACTACCAAGCGTTAATGTTCCCAATAAAATTGAAAATGTAAGTGCCGCAGAGGCATTGTCGCCATTAAAGAGTTTGTTTGCAATGCCTGTTTGAAATACCGACCAGATGTACGCCGTGCCAAGACAAAATTGGATAACTACTGCTGCAATAATTGGAAGCCAACGATTCATTGTTTTTTGCTTATTCTGATTAGTCATAAGGATTCTTTTTTCTGTATTAAATTATTATTTGGTTATTTTTATGCGATTTTAGTAATGAATTATTGCATTTAGATTGCAAATATAATTATTTTGGTTGAATTATAAAATAATTGTTAATAAAAAAGGCACAATCTCTTGTGCCTTTAATTTGGGATAAACAATTTTAGTTTTAGAATTTCACAGTAACTCCTGCTAAAAAATTAATTCCTGCTTGTGGGAAGAACCTTAATTCATTGACACGTTTATTATTCATGTAATACGAATACCATGTCCAACCATTAGTTGCATATTGTGCATTAAATAAGTTATTTACAAGCAAATTAAAATCAATAGATTTGACTTTGTTTAACCTTAACGCATATTTAAAATTCAGATTGTTTACAAAATAGGCATCAATAGAGCGTTCGTTATCAGAAGTGTTATCAATAAATTGCTTGCCTACGTAGTTTGAGAGAAGTCCGAATTCAAGTTTTTTGAAAGTGAAAGTGAAAATGCTGTTACTAATTACGCTTGGTGAATAAGCTATATCAGTTGTTCCCAAAAAGTTGTTTCTGCTTTCCAACCAGTTCCAATCTATATCATTATCATAAACGTCCACTCCTTCTTCAGTGAAATTTAAGATTTTATTCCGACTCAAAGTTAGATTGCCATCCCATTTCAACCAGTCAGTAATTTTTGAACCAGCAGTAATTTCAATGCCAGACCGATAGCTGTCTGCGACATTTGATGTCAATAATTCTCCAATTTCACTTAATTTGCCAGTAAGAATTAATTGGTTTTTATATCTCATGTAATATAAATTTGCTCCAAGACTAAAAGCTGAAGATTGTAAACGGTAACCAATTTCGATGTCGAACAGACGTTCACTCTTTGGTAGGTCTATTGAGCCGGCATCAGTATAATTGCTTCTATTGGGTTCACGGTTGGCAATAGAATAGGACGCATAAATATCATTATTTTTGTTTAACTGATACGTTAAACCAAGTTTGGGATTGAAAAAATCAAATGAGTGCGACTGTGTAATGTCTGTCATGGCATTCGTATTCGAATTGAACTTATCGCTGGCTCCATTCATGGAATAGCGTATCAATCTGTACTGTAAATCTGTCATTAAATAAAGATCTTTAAAAATCTCTGCTGTGATTTTAGCATACACATTTGCTTCATCTTTTATCGATAAACTTCGGTAGTATTCATTTGCTACATCTAAATTTTGAGCGTTTCTAACCCATATTACATTTCCAAAATGATGACCAGTATACCGACTTGCAGCACCTCCAATAGAGGCATTTACTTTCTCTGATTCGTAGTTTAATGCTAAAGTTAGGCCGCCAAAATAATTATCCAGCCATTTCCGTCTTATTAAATCAGTTGTTCCCAATAGAACAGTATCAACCATTGCTGGTGTTAATTCATATTTGTTGTACTCTTGATCCGTTTTGTACTCTTCGTAATATCCTATCCCTCTTGTATAATGTGCTGTGGTATTCAAATGTAGTTTTGGATTAATCTCTTGCAACCATTGTAGCTGATAATGCGTTTGATTGTAATTATCTGTTTGATTATCATAGAACTGATTTTTTCCATTTCCATTTGTATATTTACCCAATTCGTTGTAAGTTCTATTTGTTTTTAGCGAATCGGCAATTACTCCATACCATGCCTGATACGTTTTTTCTGCGCCACCAAAAGTTACAAGTTTTACTACTGTTTTTTCCGAATAATATCCTCCTGAAAAATAATAGGACTTTAAATCTACTTTTGCCCGGTCTAAATAGCCATCAGATTTAACGTTAGAAAGTCGTGCGTCAAATGCAAAATGATTGTTAATTAGTCCGGTTCCAACTTTAATGGAATTTTTGTTTGTATTAAACGAACCAAAAGTGCTACTTATTTCTGTATAAGGTTTGGAGTTTAATAAATCAGTTTGCATATTTATGCTTGCTCCGAAGGCAGCAGCACCATTGGTAGAAGTGCCTACACCACGTTGGATTTGAACTGAAGAAAGTGATGAAGCAAAATCAGGCATATTTACAAAATATACTCCGTGTGATTCAGCATCGTTCAATGGGACTCCATTTACGGTTATGTTAATCCGATTTGCATCTGTGCCGCGAATGCGGAAGCCGGTATAGCCTATTCCTGTTCCGGTATCAGAATTGGTTATAAACGAAGGTGTAAGGGCTAGCAAATACGGAATATCCTGACCCAAATTGCGTTGTTCAATGTCGGTTTTTTTTACATCACTATAGGCAACTGCAGATTTGTCGTTCGCACGTAGCGAGGTAACAGTAATTTCATTAATATAAACCGATGTTGGTTGTAATTTTACCAAAACATCGTTATCGACTCCAACTTGTAGTGTTTCCGATTTGTAACCTAAAAACGAAACATAAAGCGTATAGTTTTTTTTACTAAGTTCATCGAAAAGGAAAATACCATTTTTATCTGTGGTTTTTCCTAACGAACTATTCTGAATAATAACTGTGGCTCCAACCAAAGCGGAACCATTTTCGTCCAATACTTTTCCTTTAATGGTGTGTTGAGCGAATGTAGAAATGACTGAAAACAGCATACATGATGCAATAAAAATCTGTCTCATAACAAATTGATTAGTTAGTTAATAAATTTTGTTTTGAGAGCCTAATAAAAAATACGGATGAATTGGTCTTATTCCCTTCGCGGAATTACCCGTGCAGGTTCAAAGGGTATGATCTCAGCCCGAAATATTAAGGCACCCCATTAAAAAAGTTTGAAAGTTGAACGTTTGATAATTTGAAAAGTTCAATACGTTCTATTAAAAAAGAAAGAAAAACAGTCCTGGAAGCGGACCGAATTCCTTTCGGGGGACAAAGATACTATAAATTTTTTAATGAGCCAATGTGATGATGTGATGATAAGCTGATGAGCTGATGAGCTGATGTGTTAATGTGCTGATTTATAAAAGTATTGATGAAGGAAATTAAATTATTATATTAATACATTAGTACTTTATAATATCAGTTCAACTCATTAAATCATTTTGTTAAATCATCCTGCCCAACCTTCTCTATCCAGATTTCGATAATTGATTGCTTCTGCTATATGATTGGAAAGTATGTTCTCTGAGTCCTCCAAATCAGAAATTGTTCGGGCAACTTTTATAATTCTGTCATAAGCGCGAGCCGATAAATTGAGGCGATTCATGGCATTTTTGAGCAATTCTGAACCTGCTTTGTCAATTTGTGCAAAAGTGCGCATTTGTTTCGACGACATTTGTGCGTTACAATATACGCCATCAATATCTTTAAAGCGTTGTTCCTGAATTTGTCGGGCTTTCATTACCCTGTCGCGCACATCTTCGCTACTTTCAGAATCTTTCATTTCTGAAAGTTTTTCGAACGGAACAGGCACTATCTCAATATGAATATCAATGCGGTCGAGCAACGGACCGGAAATACGACTCAGGTATTTTTGCACCACGCCCGGACCACAAACACAATTGCGATCGGGATGATTGTAATACCCACACGGACATGGATTCATGGAAGCCACCAACATAAAACTTGCCGGATATTCAATAGAAAATTTTGCACGTGAAATACAAATTTTCCGGTCTTCGAGCGGTTGGCGCATAACTTCCAATACAGTCCTTTTGAATTCAGGAAGTTCGTCGAGAAATAAAACACCATTGTGTGCCAACGAAATTTCGCCAGGTTGCGGAAAAGTACCGCCACCAACCAGTGCCACATCAGAAATTGTGTGATGGGGACTTCGAAAAGGTCGTTGTGAAATGAGCGAAGTATTGCTGTCGATATTTCCGGCAACTGAATGTATTTTGGTGGTTTCCAATGCTTCTTGAAGCGATAACGGAGGCAGAATGGTTGGAATTCTTTTAGCTAACATCGACTTTCCTGCTCCGGGAGGACCGACCATGATAATATTATGACCACCCGCAGCCGCTACTTCCAACGCTCGCTTTACATTTTCCTGACCTTTTACATCAGCAAAATTAATTTCAATATGATTCAAATTGCTGAAAAACTCATCTCGTGTATTTACAACCGTTGGTTCCAGAGTTGATTCACCTCTAAAAAACTGAATAACTTCAGTGATATTTTCAACACCATAAACGTCCAGATTATTTACCACTGCCGCTTCACGTGCGTTTTGCTTTGGAAGAATAAAACCTTTAAAACCATCTTCTCGTGCTTTTATGGCAATGGGCAATACGCCTTTTATAGGTTGTAACCCACCATCCAAGGACAGTTCGCCCATAATTACAAAATGTTCCAGTTTCTCAGAAACAAGTTTTTCATCGGCTGCCATTATTCCAATAGCCATTGGCAAATCATAAGCCGAACCTTCTTTGCGAATATCGGCCGGAGCCATATTGATGATAATCTGTTTACGGGGAAAGCTATTTCCAGTATAATTCAATGCAGAAGCAATGCGTTCATGACTTTCTTTCACTGCGTTGTCTGGCAAACCAACATGCAAGAAACGGATTCCCTGACTTACATTTACTTCAATTGTAACAATGGTGGCATTTATTCCTTGTACTGCAGCGCCAAAAGTTTTTACTAACATAGTTTATAGGTTAATTGGTTTCGACCCCCAACCTCCAAATGGGGGCTTAAAGATTTTATGTGTGAATTTTCAATATTATTTATTACCGAAATGAACTTATAATCCCTCAATTTTTTGTCGCAATAAAGTAATGATCAAATTATCAAATACTTAATTGGGATTTATTTTAGTTGACCCAACTGGTCATAAAAGTTGGTCGTGATTTAGTTTTGGCTTTTACAGAACTGTCTAATAGCACCTTAACTGTAAAAGTCTGTTCGAACATAACTTTTCCTTCCGAAAAATGTAAGTTCATGGAGAGTTTGCCATTCACAAACTGACTCCGAATAACATTCAAATACCATTTGCTTTGCAAGTAAAAACCCGAGCGAAGAAATGGATTATTCCAATACATGCCAGTATTATAATTGGAGTAAAATATGTTGCGAGGATTGCCTGCATACAATGTGTTTTGAATTCCAAACCCGTAATATTCAGCATTTAACCGTATCACAGTTCCAATTGGCGTATGAGTTCCGCTCGCTAAACCTCTGTCGCGTTCATAACCAGCAAGTAGACCAACCGAAAACAGTAAAGTATCTAATCCATTTTGGTTGGAATAATTTGCGCCAACAGACAACTGTGCCAACAAGTTATCGTTCACGCTAAACGTAGGAGTTCGTGGTTGTGTATTGGCAAAATGAAACAGATACGACTGAAAATCTGCAAAAAAAAGTCCTGTTTTTTTATAAGCCGAAGCTCCTATGAAGAATGTTTCGCGGTTAATTGCATTTTCATGACCGGTCCAATCGAGCCAAAGATTGAAATACGAATTTTTCTTCCCCACATTCCAAAAGAAACCATTCAACGTTGGTCGATAGTAATTGATGGAATCCTGAAAAAATAAATCGGAATAATTGGAAAGTAATTCTGAACGTGGAAACGCTCCTGCATAAAATGAAGCTTTCGAATTCTGAAAACGATAATAGGCAATGGGCTGGGCAATGTCAATAATATTCTGTGAGCCCGATATTTTCAACAAATCTGTGCCAACAAAAATAGAGTGAGCCGAATCCCATTTTACTCCAATTTCGGGAGAAAAATGCACGCCGGTCATGGTTTGATCATTCGTCAAAGTGGATTTGGCATATTCCGTATTATCGAAAAAATAATTCAATCCGGCTTTCCATTGAAATGTTTGCGCTAAAAGAAAGCATTGTACGAATGCTAAACAACAAACCAAAACAAGCTGTTTTCTCATAAAAAGGGAATGATTTTGATGAAGATGGCACAAAAATACAAATTTAATATTTTATAACATAGGCTTTATGAGAATATTTTAAGAATTGAATAGAAATATCAGAAAATTAATAAAAAACTCCCAAGTCATTTGACTCAGGAGTTTTAATATCATCACGAAACGCAAAACGCAAAACACTAAACGCAAAACGCAAAACACTAAACGCAAAACGCTAAACACAAAACACTAAACGCAAAACAAGATTCTATTCCGCCAATTCAATTTTAGTTTTCATGTTTTTGATTTTCTCATTTTCCACTAACCGAAGCACATCCTTTACTTTATTGATTTTTACAGCAACAAACGAATAATATTCCTTTACTTCCACCATTCCTAGTTCGTCTTTGGCTAGTTGTCCTTTTTTGAACATAAAACCCACAACATCCATTTTGCTTAATTTGTCTTTTTTCCCTTTGCCAATATAAAGTGTAGCCCACTCGGGTTTTGGAGGTGCAGAAGCTAATGCCGGTAATGAAAAAGGCTGAGGAAGCGGTAAAATAAATTCAGGTAAATTCTCGTTGGCTGCCAACAATGTAAAAGCAGAACCTTCGGCTTCCATGCGCGCCGTACGACCGTTGCGGTGAATATATTCATCAATTCGAACCGGCACATCGAAATGAATAATGTTTCTTATTTCGGGAATATCCAAGCCGCGAGAAGCCAAATCAGTTGAGATAAATGCAGTACAACTGCCATTACGGAACTTAGAAAGCGCCCGTTCACGATCGGGTTGTTCCAGTTTACCGTGAAAGAATTCGTTTGCCAACTTGCGATTAGTCAAATACGCACTCACTTTCTCAACTGCATCACGTTGATTACAAAATATCAGAGTTGAATCGTTTCCCAAATAACACAACAGCTGGTAAAGCAAATCCATTTTATCGTTGCTTGCTCCTTTTAGCGTAAAGGTTTTCAACCCTTTGAGCTCGTTATTTTTCTCCGAAAAATCTAGTTTTATTGGATTTGTTATTCCGGTAAATGTCGGAATTGAAACAGCGTCGGTGGCTGAAGTTAAAAATCTTTTTTGAACTGATGGAATTTGGGAAATGATGGTTTCCATTTGTACCGTAAATCCCATTTCGAGCGATTTGTCAAATTCATCAAGGACCAAAACCCTGATGGCATCCACTTCAAAATTATTTCGTTCGATATGATCCTGCATCCTACCAGGAGTGCCGATAAGTAAAGCGGGAGGAATTGCCAAATCACGTTTTTCTTTATTGGAAGGACGACCCCCGAAGCAAGCATTTACTTTAAAACCGGTTCCCATACTTCGCCAAACTTGTTCAATTTGTTGGGCCAATTCGCGCGAAGGAGCCAACACCAACGCTTGTACTTTTTGAATATCAGGATTTAGACTCATTAAAACCGGTAGAAGATAAGCCAGTGTTTTGCCTGAACCGGTTGGAGATAAAAGAATAATATCTTGCTCTTTTTCGTTTGCTTCGAGTGTAGCCAATTGCATGGCGTTAAGCAATTCAATATCCATGCTTCTCAGCGTGTTATCGATTATGGTTGAATTATTTTGCATGATGCAAAGATAGTGGAAATTTTATTGACAAAGTACATCAAGTTCTTATGAAAGCCTACTGGGGTGACTCTTATAACTTTATAAGTTATAGCAAATCACCCCAGTATGGAATATCGTGAAAAGAACTAATCTCTTTTCGCTTTCTTTTCCCTTTTTAATTCTTTCTTTTCCTTTGCAGTTTTAAGAGGTTCCTTTTTGAGGTTTTTCTTAGCATCTTCACTTTTTGCCATGGTTCTTTATTTTTATGGTTAAATTCAATTTTAAATTCAATATATTCAGGAGCAAAGTTACTATTAATTTTATATTATAATATCTGTTCCTCTTTTTTTTGTTGTTAAACTATAGATTTGAATTCCTCAATTCAAGGATGTGGATGTTCAAAACTAGGGTAATAAAAAAAATGAGACTGATACAAATTTTCTGTATCAGTCTCACTAATTTTGTATGATTATATCTCAAAACGGAAGATCGTCTTCTGCGTGAGGAGGGGCTTGTACTCCATCAAGTCCAGGTGCAGCAACAACAGTTGTAAGTGCTTCTGTATTTTCAGGTTTTTTCCCAAGAAGATTAATTTGTTCGGCATAAATTTCAGTAGAGTACCGTTTAATACCATCTTTTTCCCATGTACGGGTTTGGAGTTTTCCTTCTACATAAATTTCTCTTCCTTTACGAATGTAGTTTTCAGCCAATTTGGCCAATCCTCTCCAGGCTACAATGCTGTGCCATTCGGTGCGCTCGGGAACTTGTGTGCCATTTTGTGCGGTGTAGCCTTTTTCGGTAGTTGCCAATGTAAAATTTGCTACTGCTACATCTTTGTCTAAATAACGAACTTCAGGGTCTTTTCCAACATGACCCACTAAAATAACTTTGTTTACAGACATAATTAATGCGATTTAAAGGGTTTTTAAATTAGTTAATACGGTGTAAAAATAAAGATATTTTTTAATTAAACAACGTTTTTCTTCGAATATTTTAATTAATTTATAAATATATTTAGTAAAAATACAGATGTCGGTTGAAGATAATGATTAAAGTATTGATAATTAGATATTAATGTGAATGAAAAAATATTACGACACGTAGTCAACAGCTGCACGAGAAGTTTTTACTGTACCGATATATGCGGCAATACGTTTGTGTTCAGGATGTTCTTGATAAACATCAAGAGTTTCAAAATTTTCAAATTCCGAATACAATGCAATGTCATAGTCTGTTTTTGGGGCATTTGGTACATTTACTCCGACTTCAATTTTAATAATTTCAGGAATAAATTTTTTCAGATTTTCCAATCCAGATTTGATAATTTCAGCGATTTCTGATTTTGTTTTTCCTTCGGCACTTTCTACCAAGCGAAAAAAAACGATGTGTTTAATCATTACTTTTGATTTGTTATAAGTTTAATTTAATGTTTATAATGGGATTGAAAAACAGTTTATTTACAAACAACTTTGTAACTTTTGTTGTTGATTCTTAAAAAATAAATGCCTTTACGTGTTGGGATAAAAAATCTGCCTTGAGTTAAATCCCCGTTTAACAATAGTTGTCCTGTAAGAGCAAATAATTTTATTTTATTTGTTCCCTTTATTATAGAAATGTAAATTCCATCTGCAGTGGAGTTGAAAGTAACATTTTCATTATCTGATGATTGTGTGTTTGAAGTAGATGAGCCTTCAACATCACTTTTGGTCCAACCGTTTTGAGTTCCTTCAATTCTTATAACGGTATTCTGATTTCCGGTACGTGAATCTCCTTTTGAAGTGCTTTGAGCAAATATTGTTGCAACGTACACAATCAAAAACAGAAGTGTAAGTGGGTTTTTCATTTGCTTGAATATTAATGACATGTATTTTCTTTGTGCTTTTTATTGATAATGTTCAAAGTTACAGCATTTCTATGGATTTTGAACAAAATTTAATAGTTTTAAAGACTTTTGCTTTCTTGAGAAACTAAATTTCATTTTTCATTCGCTCTGGATAATCAACCGTATAATGTAACCCACGACTTTCTTTTCGAGCAAGAGCCTGTTTTATAATTAGATAGGCGATGCTAATCACATTGCGAAGTTCACAAATTTCACGGGATACTACTGATTTTTCAAATAAATGTTCTGTTTCACGATACAGAATTTCAAGTCGGTTAATCGCTCTTTTCAATCGTAAATTTGATCGGACAATTCCAACATAAGTGCTCATAATTTGTTCCACTTCCCTGAAACTTTGGGTAATAAGTACCATTTCTTCAGGAAGTGAGGTTCCTTCGTCATTCCAATCGGGAATTGATTCGTTAATTGAAATTTTAGCAATGTGTTTTATTGCATCTTTTACGGCAGCATCGGCATAAACAATTCCTTCAATCAAAGAGTTGGATGCAAGCCGATTAGCGCCATGAAGTCCTGAGCACGAGCATTCTCCGGCAGCGTATAATCTATTGATAGAAGACCGAGCATTCGTATCTACCAATATTCCGCCACACAGATAATGCTGCGTTGGTGAAACCGGAATATAGTCTTTGGTGATATCAATTCCATATTCCAGGCATTTTTTGTAAATATTTGGAAAATGTATTTTTGTTTCCTCAGCGTCTTTTTTAGTAACGTCGAGATACACAAAATCATGTCCACGTGTTTTCATTTCGTTGTCGATGGCTCTTGCCACAATATCGCGGGGAGCAAGCGAGGCCCGTTCATCGTATTTTTGCATAAATTCTTTGCCATTTTGCGTGCGCAAAACAGCGCCATAGCCTCTAATAGCTTCGGTTATAAGAAATGTAGGACGTTCGCCCGGATGATACAATGCTGTGGGATGAAATTGAACAAATTCCATATCTTTTATGGTTCCGCGCGCACGATGCACCATGGCAATTCCGTCGCCGGTTGCAATGTCGGGGTTGGTGGAGGTGGAATAAACGCTTCCAATTCCACCGGTTGCCATTAGAGTAACTTTAGATAAAAATGTATGAATATTATTGGTTCGTTGATTCAAAACATACGCACCATAACATTCAATACCGGACGTGTGATGAGTAATCCATTCGCCTAAATGGTGTTGGGTGAGAATTTCAATGGCAAAATGGTGTTCAAAAACTTCTATTTCGGGATGAGCTTTTACCTGATGAATTAAACTCTGTTGAATTTCGTAACCGGTATTGTCTTTATGGTGAAGAATCCTGTGTTCAGAATGTCCACCTTCGCGATGAAGATCGAAAAGACCTTGTTCATTTTTATCAAAATCAATTCCCCAACGCAACAGTTCTTCTATTTGAGACGGTGCTTCCTTAATAACTTTCTCTACAACTTCCAAATTGCAATGTCCGTCGCCGGCAATCACCGTGTCTTCTATATGTTTCTCAAATGAATCTGGCTCGTACATCACGGATGCTATTCCACCCTGAGCATACGATGTGTTTGATTCGTTAAGCGTAGTTTTACACAACAGTGCTACTTTGCCATGTTGCGCTGCTTTGAGTGCAAAACTGATGCCGGCAATGCCACTTCCAATGACCAAAAAGTCGAATTTGCGTGTCATTTTTTTTATTTTTTTAGAACGAAGGATAAAGAACCAAGAACCAAGAACCAAGAGTCAAGAACCAAGAACCAAGAGTCAAGAGTCAAGAGTCAAGAGCCAATGGAGTACTCGACATCCCGCCCAAGCGGGAGAGCCAAGAGTCAAGAACCTAGATTCAAGAATTTATAACTAAGATTTAAGAAAACGTTGGTTCACTATTAAAACAAAGTGAAACAGATTATGTTGAACAAATAGAGCAGTAGGGTAAATTACTGCTCTATTTGTTGTGTTTATTTATTAGAGTTCATATGAATTAATATGCTATTGTTCTCATAAATAAAGATTTACCACTAAGTCACTAAGCACACAGAGATTCACTAAGAAAATATTGAATACAGAACACTAAGAAAAACATAAGTGTTTTTTTTTTACATATATTCGGTTCTAAATCAGAGAATTATTTAAATAAAACACTTGTGTTTTATGCTTAGTGTTCTTAAAATTCTTTTAAATTTAAACTTAGTGAATCTTAAGTGTACTTAGTGGTAAATGTTTTATTTTGAGTCTTATATTGTTTTAATCTGTATAAAGTCTATTAAGTATCAGAATTAGTTTTTCCTTCGATTTCTTCTCAATATAATAAAAAGTTGGCTCTCCCGCTTGGGCGGGATGTCGAGTACTCCATTGGTTCTTGAATCTTGGGTCTAAAGTCTTATTTCCAAATTCAAATGTCTTCTGTTATATTTGTTTTAGGTAAACCCTTCTTTTTTTGTGATTTACGTACTCAAAACTTCCCCATTGCGATGACATTTTGGTGTTGGTTTCCAATTCCGGATTACTTTCAGCAAATTTGTATCCATTTTTTGCGCTTGCAGGCATAATATCCGCAAACATTACCGAGTTTACACCTTTGTTTTGATAATCGGGATGAACTGCCATTAAATAAAGATCCACTACGTCGTTTTTATTCAATGCACTTAACATATAATACCAACCAAATGGGAAGATTCGTCCTTTGGCTTTCTGCAAAGCTTTTGTGAAACTTGGCATGGCTATACCAAGCGCAACCACATTGTTTTTTTTATCAACAACTATGGAAACTGTATCCAACCGAAAAAAACTAAAGTACAGTTTGATATAAAAAGAAATTTGTTTTTCATTTAACTTAGTGAAACCATACAAATCCTGATAACACAAATTGAGTAAATCAAAAATTTTGATGGCGTAATTATCTACAACTTCTTTTCTTGTTTTAAACCGTTTGGAAGTCAAATTATATTTTTGTTTAACAATGTCAGCAATTCTGAAATATTTTTCAGGAAAAACTTCTGGCACTGTAATTAGGTATTCTTTATAGTCTACATCCTTTACAAAGCCGTAATGTTCAATGTGTTTTGGATAATAAGGGTAATTGTAAATTGTTGCCAATGTTCCCATTTTGTCGTAACCTTCGATAAGGGTGCCTTCGTGATCGAAATCGGTAAATCCAAGCGGACCGTGAATGGCAGTCATTCCTTTTGCTTTAGACCATGCAATGGCTGCATCGAACAATGCTTTAGATACTTCTAAATCATCAATAAAATCAATCCATCCAAACCGAGCATATTTTTCATTCCAGGTTTCGTTTGCTACAGGATTAATAATAGCAGCAATTCTTCCAACAATTTTATTTCCATTATATGCTAAAAAATAAGCTGTTTCGCAAAAATCCAATGCAGGGTTTTTGCCTTTGCTAAGATTTAATAAATCGTCCATTAACAATGGTGTAGCAGCAAATTCACAATTTTTATAAAGATCAATGCCAAACCAAATGAATTTTTTTAAATCTTTTTTTGAAGCAACCTCGTGAATTATTATGGACATATTATTATTTGTTTCAGAATTTATCGATGAAAAATAGTGTAAAATAACGCAAAATAATTACACTTCACAACTATTTACTTTGTATTTTGGATAGGCTTGTTTTAGTTGGTTGATTATCAGATTTGTTTTTGATTGAAATTTGTATTCTTTTTCAACCAAAATAGAATGCAAATTGCTACACAAATCACAAGTCCAGCAGTGTATGAAATTGTTGAAGATAAATGAAATCCTTCGGGAGCAATAAGAATATAACTTATACTTACCGATGTCATAAACAAAGCAGGCACAAGTGAAATCCAATACATTTTTTGTTGTTTTGCCAGATAAACTGTGATTGCCCACAAGGTGAATACGGCTAATGTTTGATTGCACCAAGCAAAATACCTCCATAGAATATCGAAATTCATTTGAAGAATCAAAAATGTCAATATAAAAATTGGAATTGAAATGATTAACCGCTTTTTTATTGGTTTTTGATCAAAGTGCAAGAAATCGGCAGCAATTAATCGTGCAGAACGTAATGCCGTGTCGCCCGAAGTTAATGGAGCAGCAATGACGCCAAGCAATGCTAAAATACCGCCAAAATGGCCAAGCCATTGCTTTGATATCAGATCGACAACAACTGCAGGTTTATTTGCAGTAGGTGCTAATTCGGCAACAAACAGTTGTAATCCGTCAATAGAACCGAAAAAGCTGGCAGCCGCAGCAGCCCATATCAATGCTACAATTCCTTCAGCAACCATGCTACCGTAGAAAATACGTCTTCCGAGTTTTTCATTCTTAATGCAACGAGCCATTAAAGGTGATTGTGTGGCATGAAATCCCGAAATTGCTCCACAAGCGATGGAAACAAACATCATAGGGAAGATAGGGAGTTGTTTGTGATGCAAATTTGTAAAACCATCTGTAAATTCAGGAATCGGAGCTTTATTAATTACCATAGCAACAAGAATTCCAACTGCCATAAACAAAAGCGCAAATCCAAAAACCGGATAAATTTTACCAATAAGTTTGTCAATAGGTAAAAGAGTAGCCAAAATGTAGTATGCAAAAACGATAACAATCCACCAAGTTACGTTAATTAAGTTGGGTGTGAGATTAGCTAATAGACTTGCTGGTCCAGAGACAAACACAGCACCCACCAAAATCATTAGCAGGAGGGAAAATCCACGCATAAATTGTTTGATAGGTTTTCCTAATTGTTCGCCAACAAGCTCTGGCAGGCTTGCACCGTTGCTTCTAATGGACATCATGCCCGAAAAATAATCGTGTACACCGCCGGCGAAAATAGTTCCCAGAACAATCCATATAAATGCAGCCGATCCAAACATAATGCCCATGATGGCACCGAAAATTGGTCCGAGTCCAGCGATATTCAAAAATTGGATGAGAAAAACCCGCCAAGTTGCAAGTGGTACATAATCTACGCCATCGGGATTGGCTATTGCAGGTGTTTTTCTGCTTTCATCAACACCAAAAATTCGTTCGGATAATTTCCCGTAAAGCCAATAGCCGAGAATAAGAACCGCGATGGAAATAAAAAAACTGATCATGATATTTACATTTTTAAGATTTAAAGATTTTCGTTTAGTTGACTTTATAAACTTTAAGAACCTTATAAACTTTACAAACTTTACAAACTTTACAAACTTTACAAACTTTACAAACCTTACAAACTTTATAACTTTACAAACTCACTCTCTTTTCCAACAGCACCACATTCTCCACATGATGCGTATGCGGAAACATATCCACGGGTTGTATAGCTGTAACTTTGTAGTTTGCATCTAACAAGTTTAAATCGCGGGCTTGCGTGGCTGGATTGCAACTTACATACACAATGCGCTTTGGAGCTGCAAAAAGTATGGCATTAATCACATCGTCGTGCATTCCTGCACGTGGCGGGTCGGTAATAATTACATCAGGTTTGCCGTGTTTTTCGATGAAAGCTGCATTCAAAATATCTTTCATATCGCCCGCATAAAACAAGGTGTTGTCGATGTTATTTAGTTTTGAATTCACGAAAGCATCCTCAATAGCTTCGGGAACGTATTCAATGCCAATGACTTGTTTTGCCTGATGCGCCACGAAGTTAGCAATTGTTCCGGTTCCGGTGTAAAGGTCATAGACCAGTTCTTTGCCGGTGAGTTGAGCAAAATTTCTGGTGATTTTATACAGTTCGTAAGCTTGTTCTGAGTTGGTTTGGTAGAATGATTTTGGACCGATTTTGAATTTCAAGCCCTCCATTTCTTCGTAAATACATTCGTTTCCTTTGAAAACCAATACTTCCTGATCGGTAATGGTATCGTTGGCTTTGGAATTGATAATGTATAAAAGCGATGTAATTTGTGGAAATTTATCAGCAATATGTTTTAATAAAGCATTCTGAGCTTCCTTGTCTTCGTGGAAAAAAATCATAATCACCATCAATTCACCAGTGGATGTGGTACGAATCATAAGAGTGCGCAGGAAACCTTCCTGATTGCGTAAGTCGAAAAAGGTCAGATTGTTTTCCAATGCGTATTTGCGTACCTCGTTTCGGATTTCGTTCGAATCTTCGGTTTGCAGCCAGCATTTTTCAATATCGAGCACTTTGTCAAATGCTCCTGGAATATGAAAACCCACAGCATTCATGGTCTCAAAAACTTTTCCCTCGGCAATTTCTTCATTGGTTCGCCAGCGTTTGTTTGAAAAGGTGAATTCCAGTTTGTTGCGGTAGAACTCTGTTTTTGAAGAGCCTAATATTGGAAAAATTTCTGGTAATTCAATTTTTCCAATGCGGGTCAAATTATCGAAAACTTGTTTCTGTTTGTAATGTATTTGCTCGGAGTAAGGTAGAATCTGCCATTTACAACCGCCACAAATTCCATAATGTTCACAGACTGCTTCGATCCTTTTCTCAGAATAGCTATGAAAATGAATGGGACGGGCTTCCATGAAACTACTTTTTTTTCGCGTAACCTGTAAATCCACCACATCGCCTGGAACAACAAAAGGAACGAATACTACAATGTCATTTACTTTGGCAATAGCTTTGCCTTCGGCAGCAATATCGGTAATGGTAACATTGGGAAGAATAGGATGCGGTTTTTTATTTTTGGCCATTTTTGAGGGAATCAATTTTTTATTAGGAGCTACAAAAATACAACAATAATTCAAATTAAACGAAAAAGCAATTGCAATAGGCAACTGCTTTTATTTCTGAACGTATTTGTCAATAAGTTTTTTAAAAATAAAGTTTAGATATTTATACATAAATAAAACAATTTATGTATTTTTGCTTTATTTATTGATGTAAATATTTAAAAAAAAGCTTAAAATCAATTTAATTTAACTTTCGTTGCTATATATCTGTGAATTAATTAAATGATTGATAGATTTTTTTAGCAATACAGACAAAGTACTCTATTATGTTTAACTAATAAAATATTGTTTCTTATGGAAAATTCAAATGATTACTCAGAAAACAAGAAGTTATCTCCTTGGTGGAGAAGGGGTTTGGTATTTATTTTATTGTTGGAATTTACAGTACTAATATGGGTGACATTGGGCAGCTACTACCGTGATTCACAGCCTCCCATCCCCGAAAAAGTCACTGACAGTAAAGGTTTGGTGGTATTTACAAAAGCTGATATTGAAACAGGTCAACAACTTTTCCTGAAAAAAGCACTCATGAATAATGGGAGTATTTGGGGACATGGCGCTTATCTGGGTCCTGATTTTTCTGCGCAATATCAGCATAATTTGGCGGTAGAAGTTCGGAACCATCTTGCCATTGAAAAGTTTAACACGGAATTTCCAAACTTAAAATCGGATCAAAAAGAATTACTGGTAAGTCTGACTCGCGATTATATGATTAAAAACCGTTATAATACGGATAATCAAACACTTATATTTACAGAGATTGAAAAGAAATCATTTAATGACCAAATCGATTATTGGAAAAATTATCTTCATAATCCGCTTATTAACCGTGGATTGGCCAAAGATCTTTTTGTAAATCAAGAAGAATTAAGGCAGCTTACTGCATTTTTTGCGTGGGCGGCATGGGCTTCTTATGCTAATATCCCAGGTAAAAACTATTCGTACACCAATAATTTTCCTTATGAACCCTTGATTGGGAATGGTCCTTCAACTGCCACCATATTGTGGAGTGCCTTAAGCCTGATTACTCTCTTAGCGGGAATTGGATTAATATTGTTTTTCTTCGGTCGGTTTAATTATCTGGGTTGGCGAAGGAGAAAAGATCTATTGCCACCTCAACTTATCCTCGGCGAGCCAACGGCAATTGAACGTTCATCCATTAAGTTTTTTATTGTTGCCATTATCTTGCTGTTATTCCAAACGTTTGCAGGCGGAGCGTTAGCACATTATTTTGTGGAACCAGAAGGTTTTTTTGGATTTGATCTTACAGCTTTTTTTCCATCAAATATTCTTCGCACCTGGCATTTGCAATCTGCCATTTTGTGGATAGCAACAGCCTATGTGGGCGGTGGAATTTTTATTTCTTCCATTTTATCGAAACGTGAACCAAAAGGTCAGGTTGGATTGATTAATTTTCTTTTTGTAGCTTTTGGTATCGTAATATTTGGGAGTTTGATCGGACAATATCTTGGCATTAAAGATCTTTTGAATAATATGTGGTTTTGGTTCGGAAATCAAGGTTGGGAATACCTCGAAATTGGCCGTGCATGGCAATATTTAATGGCAGTTGGTTTAGTCTTATGGGCATTTTTGCTTTTAAGATCGGTAAAACCTACCAAAAAAGAACCCGAAGACAGGGAATTGAAAACCTTATTTATTTTAGCTGCTTTCTCGATTCCGTTCTTTTATTTGCCTGCTTTTTTCTTTGGTTCAACAACAAACTATTCTACTGTAGATACATGGCGTTTTTGGATAATACATCTTTGGGTGGAAGGTTTTTTTGAAGTATTTGCAACTGTGATGGTAGCTATCATGTTTTATAAACTGGATTTAGTTGCCAAACAAACCGCTACACGCATTATTTATCTGGATGCTGTTTTGTTTCTGGGAGCAGGAATTTTGGGAACCGGACACCACTGGTATTGGAACGGACAAACAACTGTTTCTATGGCGCTTTCGGCCTCTTTTTCTGCGTTAGAAGTTGTTCCCCTTGTTCTATTGACACTGGAAGCTTCTGATTTCGGTAGGCTAATGCGCACCAAAACCGATGAGAAAGGAAACAAAATAGATTTTCCACACAAATGGACCTTTTACTTTCTTATTGCCGTAGGCGTATGGAATTTTGTTGGAGCAGGAATTTTAGGGTTCTTAATCAATCTTCCGGTAATCAGTTATTACGAAACAGGAACTAACCTGACTCCAAACCACGGACATGCAGCATTGATGGGAGTATTTGGTATGTTGGCCATCTCATTTGTTATTTTCGCCATTCGCCAAATTTCTTCTGCAGAACATTGGCGTAAAATAGAAAAATTCGTGAAACTATCCTTCTGGGGACTCAATATCGGTTTGGCCGGTATGGTTGTTCTACAACTTTTCCCCAGTGGCGTTTTACAATTGATAGATGTAATAAATAACGGCTACTGGCATGCCAGAAGCGTTGAATTTTCGGGACAAAAACATATCGTCAGCCTAGCATGGCTACGCTTACCCGCCGATATTATTTTTATCGTTGCCGGAGTTTTACCACTATTAGTTGCTGTACTTTATACTTACTACAATATGCTAAAATCGAAAACTAAAGCGTGAGAAATAGCGTGATTTTCAATATGATTCAAAAGAGGCTGTCTACATTTGAGACAGCCTCTTTTCTAATTCGCTCGCTCGTTGGAAGTTATTTTGCCAACAATGCTTTCACTTTTTCCGAAATCAATCGTCCTTCGATTTTTCCAGCCAATTGTTTGCTGGCAACGCCCATTACTTTCCCCATATCTTGTGGTCCGGCGGCACCAACCTGAGCAATAATTGCCGCAATAGCAGTTTCCAATTCAGCATCGGTCATTTGTACCGGCAGATATTTTTCAATAACAGTTGCTTCGGCCAATTCGTTTTCGGCCAGTTCGGGTCTGTTTTGTTCGGTATAAATCTGGGCCGATTCTTTGCGCTGTTTTATCATTTTTTGAATGATTTTTACAGCAACTTCATCCGCCAGATGACCATCACTACCTTTGGCTGTTTTAGCTTCCAGAAATTCTTTTTTCATGCCTCGCAAGGCTTCCAATGCCACTTTGTCTCGAGCCAACATGGCGGTTTTTATATCGCCGCTTACTTTATCAAATAGTTCGTCCATAATATATTAGCCCCCTAACCCCCAAAAGGGGGAATTGTGAGCGATTTTAATTGTTTTAAATAAGAAATCTTTATGTCACCTTTTTAGTGTGTTCAGTTGGTCTTACTTCATTAACTTTCTTTTCCATGCCGGAATATTTTCCACTTTTTTCAATGTGGTTTCGTCTTCCAAATCATCCAATGTAAAAATAGGAAGTTCTGGTTCCGGTTCCGGTTCGGTTTGCAATCCTTTTCCGTAATATTGTTCCATTATTTTATCAGTATTCGGTTTCTTGGGTTCATCGTTTTCTTCGTCGATAAGTTCAAGTTCATCTTCCTCTTCCGATTTTGGAGAATCGAAATAAATTGATGATTCCGCACTGTGAATATGTTTGTGAGCATGAGTTTTAGCAACCGATGGTGGCATACCCGGAATATCACTTACATCGAAACCAGTGGCAATTAACGTTATTTTCACTTTGTCTTTCAGTTCGTCATCAAAACTTGCACCCCAGATTACCTGAACATTTTCGCCAACAGTAGACATGAATTCATGAATTTGTTCTACTTCTTCCATTCTTATTTGGTCGGTAGTAGAACAATAAAGACTCAACAATATTTTGCTTGCGCCACTTACATCGCTGGTATTTAGTAATGGTGAATTCAATGCGTCGGCAATTGCTTTTGTAATACGGTCTTCGCCAGATGCAAATCCGGTATTCATAATGGCCACATTTCCGTCTTTCATGATGCTGTACACATCCGCAAAGTCGGTGTTTATATAACCGGGAACTGTAATAATTTCTGCAATTGCTTTTGCTGCGTTTGTCAATACATCATCCGCTTTGGCAAATGCATTTGAAAGTTCCAAATCGGGGTAGATTTGTTTCAACTTTTCGTTGTTTATCACCAAAATAGCATCTACATGTTCGCTCAGCGCAGCAACACCTTCCAACGCCTGACGAATTTTCATGTTTCCTTCAAATGCAAAAGGGATAGTTACAATGGCAACGGTCAGAATGCCTAAATCATGAGCAGCCTTAGCCACAACTGGCGACGCACCTGTTCCGGTTCCACCACCCATTCCGGCAGTGATAAAAACCATTTTGGTGTTATCTTTCAAAATGTCTTGTATTTGCAAGATAGATTCTTCGGCAGCTCTTCGTGCTACTTCGGGTTTTCCACCAGCTCCTAAACCTTCAGTAGTATCAGCACCTAACTGAATTTTTGTTGGAACTGGAGACTTTACAAGTGCCTGATTGTCAGTGTTGCAAACGACAAACGAAACATCGGTGATACCTTGACGGTACATGTGATTAACAGCATTTCCACCACCGCCACCTACGCCTATGACTTTAATAATTGAACTGTCAACAAGTGGCAATTCGAAGGGCACACTTTCTTCTAAATATCCCATATATTTTTTTGTTTTTCAGATTTTACTATAAACTATTTACTATAAACTTCCCACTAATTCAATTTATTATCGTCATTAAAGAAATCAAAGATTCTTTCCGTAATTTTTTCACTGAATTTCTTTTTCGGAAGTTTTGGTTTTTTATCGGGCTCACTAATGGTAATTTCCACCGGATGCTCTTTTCTATATTCGTTTGTAAGCAGAATAGTTCCTACCAATTGTGCATAACATGGGTCGTGAAAACGCTCATCTGTATCATCAGAAAGCCATTCCGAGTGATCGCCGTGTCGGGTATATATTCCAGTTTTTTCGGTTATAAACTCAAGAATATTATTTAGTTTAGAACCACCGCCTGTAATTACAATTCCAGCATCTAAATTGAAGGATAATTTGAAAATTATTTCAAAAATTGGTTGCAAAATTTCGTCCAAACGTGCTTCAATAATAGTTGATAAGAATTTCGTAGAAATACGCACCGGCGATCCACTTTCATCTTCCGAAGGAATTTGAACATACATCGGGTTTTCCACCAAATGTTCTAAAGCAACGCCTTTTAAGCATTTCAACCGTTCGGCATGTACTTCGCTAATTCCTAATTCCTGAATATCTTTGGTAATATTTTTTGCTCCCAATGGCACAACCAAGAAGTTTTGTAATATTCCTTCGTGGTATGTTGCGAGTGAAGTAGTGGTTGCGCCAAAATTTATTAGGGCACATCCAACTTCTTTTTCTTGTTCATCAAGTACAACTGTGGATAAGGAGTCTACACTCAGTGGATTGTATTTTAAAATAATTCCAGTACGGTCGAAACACCTTTCCAGTTCTGACTTTATAATTGAATGTCCATATACAATATTGTATTTTGCTGTAATCTGATTGGCATTTTGTCCAACCGGCTCGTCCATTCTTTCGCCATCCAGTGAATAGGAAATGGGGAAAACATCATAAATATCTATGTCGGGTTTATGTGTTTTTTTCTCACACTCCTCCAGCATTTCTGCCAGAAGCGAATCGGTAACTATATTTGGTTTCCCAACAAAACGACTGATGGATAATATCTGTTGTTTCATGCTTTTGGCACCTACACTCACCGAAACTTGTGAGATGTCTGCCATTTTTGCGCTGTTTTTCAGTAGTTTGAGTAATTCACTCACTTTGAAGGAGGCACCTGTTGGTTTTTCTACAATTCCACATTTTACATCGTCAGAAGGTTTAGATTCTTCAGATAAAACTCTTATGGCTCCATTTTCAAGCACTTCGGCTGCCATTGCCGAAATACGTGAACTTCCAAAATCTATTGCTATAAGTTTAGTTGAAATCATAATTTGCTGGAAATAATACTGTCCTTTAATTCATTAACCACCATTTTGGGCGGAATATCCTGTGTGCCTACTTTTGTGCAAACCACTTGATTTTTATATTGTAAATCGATCGTTTTATACCTGTTCCACCCAAATTCGTTGAAACCATAGAGATATAATTTATGCAATTTTTCGAGTTTTGCTCGGTAATTATCCAAAGTCCCCAATATAACTATCGCATCGCCAACTCGTGGAACGAGTTCAATTTTCAAGTCGTCACGTATATAAATCTGTTCTATTTGAGCATTCCAAAATGGATTTTCTTCTAAAAAAGTCACAAAATCAAACAATTCTCCTGTTGACATCGATACAGTAACCCTTCCCGAAACAATGGGTACATATGCTGCATAATTGGAAGAAATTGGTAATGTTTTTCTATCGGTATCAATATAATAACTCGACATGCCCACCACCCGAAATTTAGGACATCGTTGTTGAATGCGAATTTGAACTATTCCCGATGGCGTTTTAAAACATTCAGCCGTTTTAACCATTGGATTATTCTGTAAAATATCTTCTATGGACTCGGTTCGAATGTGCTTTAACGTTTTTCCCATTGGATTCAAATTGCTTTCTTCCAATATTAAAGCCACATCTCGCTGACTAATTAATTTTATTTTATCATTATCCGATAAGATTATTTCCAATTCGCGGCAAACAATTTCCTTATTATTCCCCGAAAAATGCCACAGTGTAAATACAATATACCCAAGCACTATTAAAATGCCCAAGGTTAAAAATATGTATTTTAATATGGATTTCATGGAATGCTATCAATTTTTTTATTTCTTATTCTCGTTCGAGTTAGAATTTGCCAGCTGTTTTATTTGATTCTTTATTTTTGGAACCATTTTGTCAATATCACCTGCTCCAAAAGTGACCAAAACATCCAGTTTTTTTTCCTTGAGCAAAGGTAATAGATTTTCTGTCGAACAAAGTGTTTTATTCTTTAGTTTAACATCGTTCAAAATCAATTCAGAAGTTACACCTTCAATGGGTAATTCGCGTGCAGGATAAATATCCAATAATATCAATTCGTCCAGCTGCGAAAGGGCTTTTGCAAATTCAGGAGCAAAATCACGGGTTCTTGAGTATAAATGTGGTTGAAAAATTCCAGTAATTTTCCTATCGGGATATAAATTGCGAATGGAAGAAATGCTGGCGTTCAACTCGCTGGGATGATGCGCATAATCATCCATGAATACTATTTCATCCGATTTATATACCACATTGAAACGACGATAAATGCCTGAAAAAGATGAAATTCCTGTACGTAGTTCTTCTGAAGATACTCCGTTGAGCCACGCCAGAGCCATTGCTGCTACACTATTTTCAACATTTATACGAGCAGGAACTCCTAATCGCACATCATTGATTCTATCCGTTGGTGTAACAAAATCGAAATAAATCTCACCTTTTACTGTTCGAATATTCTCGGCACTAAAATCACCGCCTTCGTCCATCGAATAGGTGTAAAGTTTTACGCCTTTTTCCAGTTTTGGTACAATGTCTATTCCTTTTCGCATTATCAATGCTCCACCTGTGCGAATCAGCGACGTGAAATGCTCAAAACTTTCCCTAAACGCATCTGCATTTTCATAAATATCCAAATGATCCGGATCAGCAGAAGTAATGACTGCCATGTACGGCGAAAGTTGATGAAACGAACGGTCGTATTCATCAGCTTCTATAACCACCAGATTGCTTTCTTTCGAAAGTAATAAATTGGTATTGTAATTATTAGCGATGCCACCTAAAAAAGCACTACAAGAAACTCGTGATTGGTACAATAAATGTGCTGCTATTGTTGATGTTGTAGTTTTACCATGCGTTCCGGCAATGCAAATTCCTTTGCTTTGGCGGGTGATATTTCCAAGTACCTGAGCACGTTTCAGTATCGTAAAATTGTTTTCCTGAAAATACTTTAACTGCGGATGATTTTTTGGAATGGCTGGAGTCAAAATAACCAACGTATTATCGGGTTTTGTATATACGAATGGAATTTGTTCTACATCCTCGTTGAAACTAACCTGAATTCCTTCTGCTTGCAAGTCGGATGTAAGTTTGGTTTCAGTACGATCGTAGCCTGTTACCTGAAAACCTTTAGCATGAAAGTATCGGGCTAATGCACTCATCCCGATTCCTCCAATTCCTAAAAAATAATATTTTATAAAATTTTTCATAATTTTCTCTATCTACTTTTGAACTTTTCCAACGTTTTAAACTTGGGGAAAGTCTTAGCTAATCAATTTAATCACTTCTTTGGCAATCCGATCTGCCGAATCTTTTTCTGCAAGTTTAAGTATATTTTCGCTTAGTTTCGCTAATGCTTTGTCATCATTAATCAATTCCAACGCTTTTGTTACCAATTGTTCTTTCGAGTCAACATCTTTAATCATTACAGCTGCATCTTTGCGAACCAACGCCAACGCGTTTTGAGTTTGATGATCTTCCGACACATTGGGCGAAGGGACCAATATTACTGGTTTTGCCAGTAGGCATAACTCCGAAATGGAACTTGCTCCAGCTCGCGAAACCACTAAATCGGCTATGGCATAAGCATAATCCATTCGTGAAACAAAATCGGTTACCAATAAGTTGGACGATGCGAAGTTCAAAGCAGCTTTGCGGGCATCTTCGATATAAAATTTCCCGGTTTGCCAAATTATCTGAACATCCGATTTTGTAAGTTTGTCGAGTTCCGCAATTATACTTTGATTTATGGTTCTAGCTCCTAAGCTGCCACCCACCACTAATATCGTTTTTTTAGCTGAATCAAAACCAAAAAAACGATACGCTTCTTCCGATTTTGGTGCAACGGAGAATAAATCCTGTCGAACCGGATTTCCTGTTAAAATTATTTTATTTTTTGGAAAGAACCGTTCCATTCCTTCGTAAGCAACACATATTTTTTTTGCTTTCTTTGCAAGTAATTTATTTGTTACTCCGGCATACGAATTTTGTTCCTGAATTAATGTTGGCACACCAAAAGCAGCTGCAGCACGTAGGGTAGGAGCACTGGCATAACCACCCACTCCGATGGCCACATCCGGTTTAAAACGTTGGATTATTTTACGGGCTAAAAACAAGCTACGCAATAAATTAACGACTACTTTTATGTTTGCCATTTTGTTTTTTCTGTCAAAACCGCTTACTGGTAACCCTTCTATAGGATAACCTGCAGCCGGAACACGTTCCATTTCCATACGGCCAATTGCCCCAACAAACAGAATTTCGGCATCTGGCAATAGCTTTTTTATAGCATTTGCAATACTGATTGCCGGAAAAATATGACCTCCGGTTCCACCTCCACTGATAATAAATTTGTGTTTCATAATGACCCCCAGCCCCTAAAGGGGAGCTGAAATTAGTTCTATTTTCTATAATATTACTTCTGTAACTTTGTTGATACAATTAACATTTACAATACTATCCTTATTCCCCGCAATTTATCCCGATTTAGCGGGAGGGGATAGGGGTTCTTCTAAAGATTCTCCAACTCCACCACCGGTAATTCCTCATTAATAGTATCAGACGATTCGGGTATATATTCCTGCTCTTCTTTCATTTGTCTGGTAATTCCAAAGATAATTCCGAAATAAATACAAGTGATCAAAATGGCAGTTCCACCCCTGCTAATCAATGGTAAAGGTTGTCCTGTTACCGGAATTAGACTGGTTGCCACCGACATGTTTATAAATGTCTGAATAACAATCATAAGCGAAAGCCCTATTACTAAAATGGCAGGAAAAACCGATGAACATTTGGTTGCAATTCGTCCGGCTCTAAAAAGTAATATCAGGTAAAGAATGATAACTAATATTCCTCCTATCATTCCCATTTCTTCAACAATTATGGCGTAAATAAAATCGGAATAAGCTTGGGGAAGAAAGTCACGCTCCACACTATTACCCGGCATAACTCCGAAAATACCACCTCGCGCAATGGCAATTCGTCCATGTTGTACCTGACGATTATCATCTGTAATTTGATATTTTACAGTTTCATCATCTTTGTCGGTAGAAAATCGGTCAATTCGTCCTACCCAAGTATAAGCGCGATCAAAAGCTTTGGGCATCGATTCTTTAGGAATTGTTTTTACTAAACCAAAGCCCAATACTAATACCAAAATCAAACTCCCTGCTAAAACTCCCAGTCGTTTCAATGAAATTCTTCCAATAAACATCATGATGAAAACCACTACAAAAAGTATAAATGCAGTTGAAAAGTTTTCGAATAAAATGAGCGGACAAATTAATGCCAACATTATTAGAATGTTGCGAAAATAAATCCATTCATCATTTTTTGTGTCTTTTATTCGCGAAATTAAGTCGGCTGCCACAATAATAACGGATAATTTTGCCAATTCTGAAGGTTGGAATTGAACCCCCATAATTACAAGCCAACGTGTTGCATCGTTCTCACTCTGACCTTTGAAAAGCACCCAAATCAACATAATAAAGGATAATGTTAATCCTACGTATGCCATAAGGCGGATGTAACGATATGGAATTAGGTGAACACAAAAAGCAATAAACGCTCCACCGGCCAAAAAGCCCACGTGACGGAGCATTGGTGCTGTGTGACTGGCTGCTTTGTAAGCCAATGTGCTCGATGCGCTGTACATTTCGATTGCCGAAACAACACAAAGCATGATAAACACAATCCACAGAGTTGCATCACCTTTTAAATATTTTTTGAGTAGGTTTTCCATTTTATTTAGAGACAAAAGATCAAAGACATTTGCATTGACTATAAACTACCAACTATAAACTACCGACTTCTTAAAGATTGCGTACACAATTCTTAAACTGTTTTCCTCTGTCTTCGTAGCTTTTAAATAAATCGAAGCTGGCGCAACAAGGTGAAAGCAAAACAGAATCACCCTCTTTTGCCATTTCATAAGCTTTATCTACAGCATCTTCCATCGATTTTACATCAATAATATTTTTTACTTTTTCATCAAAAAAGTTATGTAGTGCCGAATTATCAAGTCCTAAAAATATTATCCCTGAAACTTTTTCTTTTACAAGTTCCTCAATTTCAGAATAATCATTTCCTTTGTCAGTTCCACCCAAAATCAATACTACCGGTGTTTTTATGCTTTGCAATGCGTACCAACAAGAATTTACATTTGTGGCCTTCGAATCATTGATAAAACGTATGTTTTTGACTGTTGCCACATATTCCAGGCGATGTTCAACACCTTGAAAATCTTGTAATGACTGGCGTATGCTTTCTTTTTTTACATTTACGATGGTCGCTGCCAATCCCGCTGCCATTGAATTGTAGGCATTGTGCATTCCTTGCAAAGCTAATTCTGATGTTGGCATAGTAAATAATGTTTTAAGAGTTGTTAGTATCAATTCATCTTTTTCGATAAATGCTTTTGTCTTTTCTGTGCGTTCAATTGCAAACGGGTAAAGTGTTGATTGAATCTTGCGTTTTGCTAATTCGGCTTTTATTATTGGGTCGTTTTCCCAGAAAATAAATGCATCTTTCTCTGTTTGATTTTGTAAAATGCGGAATTTTGAATCCACATAATTCTGAAATTTATATTCGTACCGATCCAAATGATCGGGAGTAATATTCAATAAAATGGCGATGTCGGCTTTAAATTCTTTCATTCCATCGAGTTGAAAACTGCTGAGTTCCACTACGTAATAATCAAACGATTCCCTAGCCACCTGCAATGCCAGACTTTGTCCTACATTTCCCGCCAAACCCACATTCAAACCCGCATTTTTCAGAATATGATACACCAACATGGTGGTGGTGGTTTTTCCGTTGCTTCCGGTAATGCAAATCATTTTTGCCTCGGTATAGCGTCCAGCAAATTCTATTTCGGAAATGATGGACGTTCCCTGAGCAAGTAATTTCTTGATCATTGGCGCTTTATCAGGAATACCAGGACTTTTTACAACTTCATCTGCGTTCAGAATCAGTTCCTCGGTATGTTGCTTTTCTTCCCAACTAATTTCATGTTTATCCAACAATGATTTGTATTCCGTTTTTATTTCTGATAAATCGGAAACAAAAACTTCAAATCCTTGTTTCTTTGCCAAAACTGCTGCTCCTGAACCGCTTTCGCCACCACCTAAAATTACTATTCTTTTCATTTGACTACCCCTAGCCCCAAAAGGGGAATTAAGTTACTTCTGATTATTTCAATATTTATTCAATTTTAATTATTTGTAATCAAACAAAAAGTTAAATTAAATATACTTGCCCAATTCCCCTTTAGGGGTTAGTGGTTCTCTTTTTTACCTTATTTTCAATGTTATAATCGTTATTGCGGCCAAAATAATTCCCACAATCCAGAACCGGATTACAATTTTTGATTCGGGCATGGCTTGTATTGGTCTTTGAAAAATGGCCTGAATTCCAGCATTCCCGGGTTTCTGATAATGATGATGCAAAGGAGTCATTTTAAAGATGCGTTTTCCTTCGCCAAATCGCTTTTTAGTAAATTTGAAATAAGAGACCTGCATCATTACCGATAAACTTTCCACCAAAAACACTCCGCATAAAATAGGAATCAACAGTTCTTTACGAGTAACAATGGCAAAAACAGCAATAATTCCACCAATAGTCAAACTGCCGGTATCGCCCATAAATACTTGGGCAGGAAATGAATTGTACCAAAGAAAGCCGATGGTAGCACCAATAAAAGCTCCTGCAAAAACCAGCAATTCGCCGGTGCCCGGCAAATACATAATATTCAGGTATCCTGCATAATTCACGTTACCCGACACATAAGCCAGAATCCCTAAAATCACACCCATAATGGCCGATGAACCAGTTGCAAGTCCATCGAGACCATCTGTCAGGTTTGCACCATTTGAAACGGCTGTGACAATAAAAATTGCAACAAATACAAATAAAATCCAACCGTAATCCTGGGCTTTCTCACCCGCCGATTTAAAAACATCAGCGTAATTAAAATTATTGTTCTTTACAAAAGGAATAGTCGTTTTAGTTGATTTTACATCGTGTTTTGAATAAAGCACATTCTCAACTCGTTGTGTTTCACCCTTTACTTCTTTATTCTCACGTAATACCACATCCGGACTTAAATACATGGTCATTCCAACGATAAGACCCAAGCCAATTTGACCTACTATTTTAAATTTACCTTTTAATCCTTCTTTGTTTTTTCTAAATACTTTAATATAATCATCCAGAAAACCAATTGTACCCAACCAAACTGTAGTAATAATCATCAACAAAACGTAGATGTTTGTTAAGCTGGCCAACAATAAAGTAGGAATCAGAATGGCAATAATAATGATGATGCCTCCCATTGTGGGTGTCCCTTTTTTGCTCATTTGTCCTTCCAGGCCTAAATCTCGAATGGTTTCCCCAATTTGTTTTTTTTGCAAATAATCGATAATGCGACGACCAAACAATGTTGATAGCAACAAAGCCATGATGAAAGCCAAACCCGTGCGGAATGAAATGAAATTAAATAATCCACCACCGGGTATATCAAAAATCTTGTCTAAATAATGGAATAGATGGTACAACATAATTATGAATTATTAATTATAAATTATGAATTATAAATTGGCTAAAAGCATTCTCTTACAACTTCTTTGTCATCAAAATGATGTTTTACGCCTTGAACAATCTGATAATCTTCGTGTCCTTTTCCAGCCACTAAAACCACATCGCCGGGTTGCGCCAGTGCACAAGCAGTACGTATGGCTTCGCGACGATCGACAATGGTCAAACTTTTGGCTTTATCTGCCATATCCAATCCGGCCAACATATCGTTTAAAATGTCTTGTGGTTCTTCGAAACGAGGATTATCTGAAGTCAAAATTGCTTTCCAGCTGCCGTTTACTGCTTCTCGAGCCATCATCGGACGTTTGCCTTTGTCGCGGTTTCCACCACAACCTACTACGGTAATCAATCGTCCGTTCCCTTGTAAAATCTGATTGATAGTACTTATTACGTTATTCAAAGCATCCGGTGTATGTGCGTAATCAACAATTGCAGTGTAACCTGATGGAGAATGTATCGTTTCGAATCTTCCCGATACTGATTTCAATGAACTGATAATTCGTAAAACCTCCAATTCATTTTGTCCAAGAAGAACGGCAGCTCCGAATACTGCTGATAAATTGCTGGCATTAAATCGTCCGATGAATGGCACATTTACTTCTTTATCATTCATGTCCAGCAGCATACCTTCAAATCCGTGTTCTAAAATCCGTGTTTTGAAATCGGCCATGGCACGAAGCGAATAGCTGTATTTTTTTGCTTTCGAATTTTGCAACATTACCATGCCGTTTTTGTCATCTATATTGGTAAGAGCAAAAGCATCAGCTGATAATTCATCGAAGAATTGCTTTTTAGCTTTCAAATAATTTTCAAAAGTAACGTGATAGTCAATGTGGTCGCGGGTGATATTGGTAAAAATGCCACCATCGAATTCCAAACCGGCAATGCGGCGTTGATCCACAGCATGCGAACTCACTTCCATAAATGCATATTCGCAACCTGCATCTGCCATTTGTGCCAATAATTCATTCAATGCCAACGCATCGGGAGTGGTGTGCGTAGCTTCCACAGCCACATCATCTATATAGTTGCAAACTGTAGAAAGCAAGCCGGATTTATGTCCCAGTTCACGGAAGAGTTGGTACAACAAAGTAGCAATGGTTGTTTTGCCGTTTGTTCCGGTTACTCCAACCAAAATCATTTTTGACGATGGAAAATCGTACCAGGCCGAAGCCATTTTGCCAAGCGCATCCGAACTGTTTTGAACTTTTACATGCGTAACTTTTGGATTTGTTTCTGCCGGAATTTCTTCACAAACAATTGCAACAGCACCCTTTTCAATAGCCATCGTGATATATTGATGTCCATCGGAAGCAGTACCCTTGGCAGCAACAAAAACACAACCCGCTTCTACTTTACGTGAATCGAATTGAATGCTTGAAATTTCAATTTCTGTTTCGCCTATTGTTTTTAGCAAAAGCACATTTTGTAATATGTCGGTTAATAGCATATTCGTCAATTTTATTAATGTAGTAAATTGATTTATTGTAAATTAATTGAAATCATACTTCCTTTTTTTGCAACAGTGCCCGGCGTAAGGTTTTGCGAAATCACTTTGCCATGACCTTGTACCCGAACGTATAATCCCATTCTTTCAGCCAGATAAACCGCATCTTTTGCACCCATTCCTGTTAAATCGGGAATTTTGTTTCCGGTAAACGAAACAGCTTCTGAGCGAATTTCTTTTTCATTTATTGTTGATTTTATCCACTCTGTTGGATTTGCTGCAATAGGCAATTTTAACTCAGTCATAACTGTTTGCAAAGCCTTGTAATAACCCGATTTGGTATATGGATTTAAAGGGAATTTTAAAATAGTGTCTACTTCAAATGTATTGGGTTTCCTATTCGACTTTAATGCCATAACCCGTTCAGCCACATTCTTAAAAACAGATCCGGCCATTTTTCCACCCGATGGATAACCAATGCGGGGCTCTCGAATGACAACTATGCAGGTGTATTGAGGATCATCCGCTGGAAAATAGCCACAAAACGAAACCTGATGTGTTTTTCCTCCCGATTTATATCCTAATGCACCTTTTGAAATCTGTGCTGTTCCCGTCTTTCCGGCAATGCGCACGTATTTTGATTTCATATTGTGTGCAGTTCCTAGTTTTCCTTCAATCACACCCAATAAAACTTCGCGAATATCTCGTAAAGTAGTTGGTTTACAAATAGATTCTTTGATGGTTTCTGTTTCAAACGATTGTATCAGTTGTCCGTTTTTGCTGATTGATTTTACAAAAAACGGTTTGATTAATTTACCATTGTTTGCAATGGCATTATAAAAGGCCAACGTATAAATTGGAGGAATCTGTGTTTCGTATCCTATTGACATCCAAGGAAGTTTTGTTTGTGACCAGTATTTCGATTTGTCGTTTGGATGATCGATTTGAGGAGCTGCAGTTCCAGGAATCTCAAGATCCATGCGCTCGTTCAGTTTCATTTCGTACAATTTATCAACAAATTCCGACGGTTTATGACCGTATGCTCTGGTGATGATTTTTGAAATCCCAACGTTGGAAGAAGCATGAATTACATTAGCTACCGAAATAGTATGATAACCGCCTTTATGAGCGTTGTGGTCTTTCATTTTGGCAGTGCCATATTCATAAACTCCATTTCCGGTATCTATTGAATCGGTTATTTTTACTTTGTTGTCATCTAGTGCCACCATCAACGAAGCTACTTTAAATGTCGAGCCCGGCTCTACCAAATCGGAAACGGCACCGTTCTTATTCTCAGAGTATGTTTTGTCGGCATTTTGCTGCATGTTTACTATAGCTTTTACTTCGCCCGAATGAGTTTCCATTAATATTACATACCCCGAACCTGCATCAAATGACCTCAAACTGTCTAATAAAGCTTTTTCTGCAATGTCTTGTAAATCAATATCAATGGTTGATGTAATGTCCATTCCATCAATTGGTTCCACTTGCACGGTTTCCATGTAGGTGTTGGCTACTTTTTGACGAATTGAAACTCCTGAAGTACCTAATAATTGCTGATTGAAAAAAAGCTCTATGCCATTTTTTCCGCCTTTTGTTTCATCTGCATAAATATCGCCGATTGTCCGTGAAGCCAATGATCCAAAAGGTTTAACACGCTTGAGAAGTTCTTTTGTAATTAATCCGCTTTTGTTTCTGCCCATGCAGAATAATGGAAAGGTTTTCAGTTGTTTTAACTGGGCGTAAGAGATGCGTTTGGGGAATAATTGAAATTCACCTTTCCCAGTGTTATATGCTTTTGTTATAGTGGTTTTGTATTCAAAAGCAGTTTTATCTTTAAAAAATGAAGATAAATAAATTGCAACCGAATCGATATTTTCTTTGAATAAAATTCCACCTTTTTCGTGCAATGCCGGAACTCGTAAATCCATATATACATAATAAGTAGGAATTGAACTGGCCATTAATCTTCCATCGCAAGCATAAATATTCCCGCGGTTGGGTTTTACAACAATGTCAGTTTTTTTGCTTTGAGCTGCCAATGCCATCCACTGGTCGCGCTCAACAAATTGAATAACCGCAATTTTATAAATGACCGCAACAAAAGACAGACAAATAATGCCATATACAATGCCAAAGCGAAGGACAATATTTTTGCGTTTGTCTGCCATTATTTTGTTTCTTCCGGTGCTTGGATTACAATAGGAGAACAGGATGTTTGTTCCAAATTTACTCCTCTCGATTTAATTAAATTCAGTACATTCGATTGTCTGCTAATTTGCATCAATTCTGCCGAGATGGTAAGAGATTCGTATTTTACATCCTGAATTTTCTTTTTCATCTCAATTTCTTTAGCTAATTGAGTCTCGCAATAGTAGCGATTATCGACATAAAAAAAAGCCAATATCGCAGTCATTATTAACAAGAGGTATTGTTTTTGGAGAAATCTGTTGGTAAGTATATTGCCATTCAGAATGTCCCGAACGGTGCTCGATTTTATATCGGAAAAGTCTTCACTTCCCCTTATGGCATCTGCTATTTTTTTAAACCAGGACATTTTATGATTTATAATTTATTTGTACGGACGATGCATGCAATCATTTTTTTTTAGACGATGCATGTATCGTCTCTACTTTAATTCTGCAATTCTCAATTTCGCGCTTCTGGCACGCGGATTACGTGCAATTTCGGCGGCATTAGCTATAATTACTTTATTGTTTATAGCTTTTAGTGGAGAAAGGATGTTCCCATAGAAATCTTTCTCTAGTTTCCCTTCAAAATTCCCACTTCTAAAAAAGTTCTTTACCAGCCTGTCTTCTAATGAATGATAAGTTAAAATCACTAGTCTCCCTTCAGGATTCAACACTTCCAGACTTTGATCCAAAAGCGATTTCAGTACATCCATTTCCTTATTCACTTCAATGCGCAAAGCTTGAAATACCCGTGCCATATCTTTCTTTTCCTTTTCTCTTCCAAAAAAAGGTTTAAGCACTTCAATAAATGGAAATATTTTATTGAAAGGTGTCGTTCCCCTTGCGTTAACAATGGTTTTTGCTATTTTTCGTGAATTGTGTAATTCCCCATACAAGTAAAACACATCAGCCAACTGCTCTTCGGAGTAAGTGTTTAATATAACCGCCGCTGTTAGAGGCGATTTTGTGTTCATTCGCATGTCCAGGTCGCCATCAAAACGAAACGAAAAGCCCCGTTCGGCTTCATCAAAATGGTGTGACGAAACCCCCAAATCTCCCAAAATTCCATCCACTTTCTCGATATTGTGATAACGAAGAAAGTTTTTTAAATACATAAAATTGCTGCGCACAAAAATAAACCGTGGATCTTTCAGTGCATTTTTTATGGCGTCTTCATCCTGATCAAAAGCTATCAGTTTTCCATTTTCCCCCAATCGTGCTAAAATTTCACGAGAGTGACCGCCGCCACCAAAAGTTACATCTACGTAAACACCATCGGGTTTAATATTCATACCTTCGAGGGTTTCGTTTAGTAGAGCAGGAGTATGATAGACCCCTAACCCCTGAAGGGGAACTGAGTTACTTGCGGCTCTTTTTGGGTCTTTCATTTTTTTTTATTTTTAAATAGTATAAACTACTAAAATCCCCTTTTAGGGGTTATAGTTTCATCATTCTTTCTTTTAATAACTTTGCAAAATCTGTTGGCGGTATTTTGGCTTGTTCGTATTGAGATTTGCTCCAAACAGTAAAACGGTCGCTCATTCCAACAAATAAAACTTCTGAATTCTCAACTCCGATGGCTTGCATGTTCTTTTTTGTAATCAACACCCTGCCTTGTGAGTCTATATCCAACCATTCGGCATCAGACACATATTGCATCAAGAGCAGTTGGTCGGTTGGGTTCCATTCGTCCAGTTTCGATTTTAAATCATCCAGTATTTCGTTCCAAACATGTTCCGGAAATATCACCAAGCAGTTGTTTTCGCCATCCTTACGCATCACTACGTGTTCGCGTTCGCCATCGGGCAACAATTTACGATATGTGGAGGGAATGAAAATTCTCCCCTTTACATCGGCTTTTGCTTCGTATTTACCTATAAATCTTGACATAATATTGCAGATACATTTTTTCAACGGTAAAAGTAAATAATTAATTTCATATACCCCACATTTCCCCACAAAAAATTTATCAACAATTTTATAACGATTAAATTGCTAATACTAACAGGTTTTGAACAGTTTATGAACAATTTCAGCTGGGTGTTAAATTTGTATATATGTATGAATAATAAATAAATACATTCATGAATTTATTTATTTGATTAAAAATACAATAGAGTGGGGGAATTTATTTTGATATTGTGTTTTTTGATGAATTGAAACATATGAAATTTAGCCCATCAGTTTTAAAATTATTTTTTTTCTGAGCATTTTTAGTACATTTGCACCACAATTAAAAATGTATTAAATGAGCAAAGACCAAGTTATGAAAATTGATATTGCAAAGGTTCTTAAACATAAAGCACCAAAAACCAAAGTTCCAACGTTCTTGGTCAATTATTTGCGGAAAATTGTACATGAAGATGAATTCAATGTTTTTTTTAAAAATAATCCGGGTCTTAAAAATCTTGAATTTATTGAAGCAGCATTTAAATATCTTGATGTGACTACCAGTATTGTGGGGAAAGCGAATTTGCCACCAAAAGATGGACGATATATTTTTGCGAGTAATCATCCATTGGGCGGGTTAGATGGAATCACAACCGGATATTTAATTGGAAAAGAATACGATGGAAAAGTGCGATTTTTTTCAAATGATTTAATGATGTTTTTACATCCAATGAAAGAAATGTTTGTGCCGGTAAATAAAGTAGGTATTCAAAGTAAAGGTCATGCTGAAATGATGCAGGAGCTTTATGAATCGGACAATCATTTGGTTACTTATCCTGCCGGCATGTGTTCGCGGAAAATAAACGGTAAAATTATTGATTTGGAATGGAAAAAGAACTTTATAAGTAAGGCAGTTCAATATCAACGAGATGTAGTTCCGATTTATTTTGAGGGGCGTAACTCCAATTTCTTTTACAGACTGGCAAAAATCCGCAAGTTTTTGGGTGTAAAGTTTAATGTGGAAATGATGTATCTGGCGGATGAGATGTTTAAACAAAGGGGAAATCATTTTACTATTAGGATAGGAAATCCTATTCCATGGCAAACATTCGACAAATCAAAAACTCATACCGAATGGGCGCAAGAGGTAAAGGATATAGTGTATAAAATGGCGTAAGATTATAAATTAACAAACATAAAACCCATGATTTCTTCTGAAATCATGGGTTTTATGTTTTTCTACAAATCCAACAGCCCTTCCGGCAACCGAACGTAAATAATTTTCTTGTCATGATCAATTTCTTGTATGTATTCTTCGCCTGCCGGAATGAGTAATTCATCATCTTTTGTAGGAATCACAAAAAGCACATTATCAGTAGTTTGATCCACTTCCGAAATAACTCCGATTAATCCTTTTTCTGAATCAATCAAGCTGAACCCTGCAAAATAATCCAGTTCTATTTCCGTATCCTCCACTTTCTCTAGAAATGTTTTGGGTAAATAAATAGTCATTCCATAAAAAGCCCGAGCTTGATCTTCGTTTTTTACTCCATCCAGCTTTAGTAAACCTGTAGTGCTGCCTTTGAATCGATATTCATCTATAAAAAAGGGTACAAGTAACCCTTGCATTTCAAAAATAAAATAGGGCACTTGTTCGCGATCAAAAATATCCGAAGTAAATGAAAATGACATTTCGCCATTAACACCATGAGGTTTAATAATTTGTCCGATAGGAAATACAGAGGATTTAATAATCATTGAGTTTTGTGTTGCAAGAAGTTAATTGGCTCTATAACGAATAAGGTGGGTAATCAATTTTTCCTTATTCACTGATTTGATTTATTTTGTTCAAATTAGACTCCAGAGGAGTCATCTG
>JAAFGX010000141.1 GCA_010365115.1 Paludibacter sp. | reverse complement strand
GTTCGGCATAGCGTCCCGCTATGTCGCAGCTAAAAGGAAGTCTCCAGACTTCCATATTCAATAAAAGAAGAAAAAGGCATATGAGATATTATGCCTTCTTTTTCGGTATCCTGTATTTACAATACAATCAAAAGAATTATATTTGTATTTTTTAACTACTTAAATCTATTGAATATTTAATAATATAATGTGGAAAGCAGGAGCTTTCCTTCTAACTTCGACATAGCCAGAGGCTATGCCGAACATCGGGCGGCACAAGTTTTATACGCTACGAGGAACTGGGAAAGCAATAAATATAATGTGTGCAATGTTGACTGGCGGTGTAACTGAATATCCTGGACAGGAGCTATTAGGAATTTGGTGCATGGACTTTTTGACAAATCATTCTATTCCTAGTAATACTGTTATTATACTAACACAAGAGGAAAAAGATAATTGGTTTGATGCTCTAGACGCATTTATATTATTTAACACAAATGAACCAGGGTTATATGGAACACCAAGTGACGGCACATTACCAACTGCCTTATTAAATTTATGGAGTTCTTCGATTTGCGAATACTAATATAAAAATTTTAAAAAATGAAAAACTATATTTTCTTTGTTATACTCTTAACATCATTTTCTTGTAGTTTGCAAAAAAATGTACAAATAAACGTTGTTACTGACAGGAGTATTTACACAAAAAACAATGATACAATACTTGTAAAACGAGATTCAATTTATACAGAATTTCAAACAAAAAATTATACTTTGGAGTATGAAAAATTTAATCTCAAAGAGAATCGAAGTGCAATTGTTAGAGCTGTTGAGTATAAAATAGATTTATCTCCAAAAACGTCTAAATTAATAGAAGAAGATGGTGGAATGATTAATGTATTAAAAAATATTTTATCAGAAGAAAATTATTCAAAATTCGAGCGTAGAATACCATTAACACTTAATGTAATTTTTTCTTTAAAGGATTCAACAGTTTCAGAATACAAAGTCTCAATATATACTAAAAACATATCTGGATTCAACTTAACTAATAAGGAAATTATTGAACTATTCGATTATTGCAAAAAAATACAATTTGTGTATAATGGAAACGAGTATCAAAATGAAGAAGTGCCTTTTGGCTATACATTCGTTAGTCTGAAATAATAGAACTTTTTCTAAGAACTCCATAGTAAGTTTATAACTTATTACTCTTTTTCAAACCAAACATCTTTAACGTTTTACTTATACTAAAGCAAGAAATAATTCTTAATATAAATCGCCCAAAAAGCAAAAAAAACCCTATGTTGCCGCACGATTGCATCGTGTGGCAGGTCGTTAGGCAAGCAAGCAAACAGAAAGACTAAATGAGTAAAAGAAGAAAAAAGTCTATTGAATATTGTGTTGATTTAATTTTGTTGCCACACGATGCAATCTTGCGGCAGCGTGAGCCATTAGATAATAAAGATTGGTATTGGCTCCTACGGGGTATAAATACATTCTGAAAGACTCCAAATGAATTCTGAAAGCATATAAATGAATTCTGCAAGGATACAAATGAATTCTGAAAGGATACAAATGAGTTCTGAAAGGATACAAATGAGTTCTGAAAGGATACAAATGAGTTCTGAAAGCATATAAATGAGTTCTGAAAGCATATAAATGAATTCTGAAACCATATAAATGAATTCTGAAAGGAAATAAATCGATTCTGAAAGGATACAAATGAGTTCTGAAAGGATATAAATGAATTCTGAAAGGATATAAATGAATTCTGAAAGGATATAAATGAATTCTGAACAAAGTGAGGGCCTCACCTTAAGTGACACTCTCACTATTGAAGTATTTGCCACACGATGCAATCGTGCGGCAGCGTGGGGGTCAATTGCATTTTACTTTTACTAAAAAAATGGCAATTATTCATTAATAGCAATATCTTCATAATATCTGGTAGCACCAGTTGCTATATCGATAAAAAACCACAAACCCTGTATCCAAAAATTAGGTTTTTCTCTAATTTTGCTAATGTTTACTTGATTACGGATTCCCTCTTTTTCTATTTCGAGAGTAAGTTCATTTGGAGCAGATTTAAGGAAATATCTACGCACAAGGAAAGGTGATGAATTTTTGGATCCATCGTAAATAATTTTATATTTTAATTCCTTGTTTTTCTGATAAACTTTTATATCCTTGTTAGAATAAGTGGTACTGATATTTACAGCGTTTCTTAAGTCACCATCTTTTTGAAGATGGAGTGCAGAAGCACAACTTGATGTAAATAGAACTGTAGAAATTATTAGTAAAAAATATATTGTTTTCATAACTGTATTTTATTTCGTTAAAAGGACTACTTTGTTTTAATATAATTTGCATCAAAAACATCTTCTGTATTGACAAAAAGATAGGGAGTTCTAATCATTTCAACATTATTTAGATTCAAACTCGGGAGTTTCAAAAGCGAATTGTCAAAAATATCGATCATGGTTCCAACACCCGCTGAAAAATAGGTATCCAAAGCAAGATAAAGATTTGCATTTGATGAAATATTACGTTTAATCAATATATCCTTTCGGGTAAATGATGCATTCAATAGCGTTAAAGTATAGTATTTCTGGTTGGACTTTGCTTCTATTGCCGGAATGGAATTAATTTCGAAAGTCTTGCTGTTATAGTTTTCGGATGCCAGAGTCCTACTATATTCAGTCATATACCAGTTTACAGGCTTACCGTCCAAAAGAAATTTGGTATGCGACAGGTTATATTCCGATATATGCAGATATATAGGAGATTTAGCCCCCGAAAATGAATTAGCAATAGTTCCGCAACCGGGAAGAATTAAAAATGCAATGATAGACATTGTGTATAGTAAAATACGTTGCCGGGTTTTACTATGTACGCCACCTACAACAATTTGAAAATTTTGAAGTTGATTTCTAATTTTCATTTTAAAATGTAGGTGATTGGCAGTAAGAGTCTTTAAAGCTGTTAAAGCAAATAAATTGTTAATAATCGACGATGTTTTCATTTTGTTTTGGATTTAAATAATTAATCAAATAATTCTATAAAGAAGTTTGGGTTTGAATTTTCGTATATAATCTGAAAAAAACTATTTCAGGAGTAATTTTCCCATTCCCACTATTTTATCCTGAGTAATAATTTTATATATATAGAGTCCATTTGCTAGTCCGGTTCTATTTATCTCAAATTCATTGCTATTCACTTGTGTGCTTTTTAAGGTTGCTCCGGATAAATCGTAAATAACAAATTCAGCAGCTTTAATCTGAATCTGAGAATCCAGTTTCACCATTGCATTATCTTGCATTGGATTTGGATATACGCTTAAATGGTTCTCATTCTTGATTTTATCAAAACCATTTACCAGCTCAGATAAATCTCTGCTCCACATACCGTGTCCTAAAGTTCCCAAAAAAACTTTATTATTTTTTACAGCTACGCTATACATGCTCACAAAAGGTAAGTTCTCGGAGATATTTGTCCATGCAAAACCATTATTAGTACTCATATAAATGCCACCTCCATCTACGCCATAATTGGATTGTTCTATACCGGTGGTCATAAACAATAAGTTCCCAGCACTAAACATAGATAAAACGGGTTCAAGTGGTAGATCAAAAGCTGGATAAGTCCAGTTTTCGGCGTTATCAACAGACATATTAAAATAACCCAGATTAGTTGAGTTTGCGATAGCAAATAATGAACTTCCTGAACTTTGTAATTTATTTACTACCATATTATTTGCCAGGTATTTGTTTTTAGTAGTCCAGGTCACGCCACCATCACTCGATTTATATACACCACCCCCTGAAGTTACGTACAAACTAGGAGAAATGTATAAATCTGTTCCAATAGAGGCCATGACGTTAGTTGTACCAAACACAGAGGGCAGATTATGCATTATTGGATTAAAAGTAGTGCCATTATCAACCGAACTAAACAGATTTGTACCAAACAAATCTATTGTGGTAATATAAAGTTTGTCTAAAGCAAAAACCATAGACACAACGTTCTGAGTCATATCGCCAAGCACTTGCCAATTATCACCATTATCAGTAGAACGATACAAAAGACTGCTATTAGTAAGTATATTAAGATTATGTCCGATAATAAAAATATCATTGTTGTGGGTAAGTATGTTTTGTACAAAAATGCTATCATTTAATTTTGTATTTGTCCAGGTTGTGCCACCATTAATTGATTTAGATAAGGCAGCAATTGACCAAACAGCTTGTCCACCCGAAGAACTTACAATACTTGGTTTAAGATTGGCATAAAGAGCATTCGTGCTTGTTGCCAAAAGAGTGACAGTCTGACTTTTAATATTCTTTGTTTTATTTATCCAGCTAACTCCATTATCACTCGATGAAAATAATCCTTTACTGCTAAGTGCATATAAATCTCCATTCACCACTCTTAATCCAAATATCGTAGACAATGGCAAATCTCCTTGTGTTGAGTTCCATATTTTACCGTCTGTAGAAGATATAATCGTATTCAATTTCGTATTCGCATTATTTAATAAAGCATATATTTTCCCATTAAAATCAGTTAAACTGGTCAAACTTGAATTTGCTGGTAGATTAAGATTAGTTGTTACTAATGTAAATGGACTGTAGAATGTACTGCTGGCAGGTATCGAGTAAAGTCCCGTAACTCCATTAATACTGCCAAATGCATACATGGTTGTTGAAGTAATTGTAATTCCAGACAGTGCAATTCCGGCAGACATTGCTGTCCATTTCAGCCCATCATTTGTCGAATACCAGATCAGGTTATTTATTGGTACATAAACAGTTCCTGATTTATAAATCATTAATTTTGGATTTGGAGTGCCTTTTAGTGGAACAATCGTCCAGCTTGTTCCATTATTTGTAGAGCGATATACAGAACTATTTGCTGTATTCGCCCCTAATATTGAAGTACCTGTATTAATATTTAAAGGTAAACCTCCGTTGTAAGCTTGGGTACTTACATTAGTCCATGTAATTCCATCGGGCGAATTGTATGTACCCATTGCATTAGTGAGTATAAATGTCTGATTACCATAAATAATTGAGCCAATATTTAGTAATGACAAACCATCGTTGGAAGGAATCCAATTGAGTCCATTATCTGTTGATCGGTAAAGACCATCATCAGTTGAACATATTATAGTTGTTCCATTTGTTGCCATGTCGTATACAGCACCACCATCTGGCCCTGTTTTTACCCATATTGCGGAACTATAAAGATAAAAACAACTTAAGAATAGCATAACGGCTATTTTTCTTTGGATAAAGTATCTTTTTTTCATAATGTAATATTTTAAAAAATTTAGTATTGGAGAATAATTTCAAATTTGATCAATTTTGGAAAAAGGTTTGAATAAAAAACTGTATTTCGTTAAACTATAATATTGTAATCATTACTATGATTTGGAAGATTAATTTTCATATCCAGAAAAGATAAACAAGTGCAGGTTCATTTTGGGTATTTTAATAATAGTTTCATAAGCTTTATGGTGAGTATTATTTTGATTCATTCTAAATAATTGATTTAAGTTAGTGTTTAAACGTCTCCATACGGTTTAAGTTCAAAATTATTACAAAAAAGTGTGATAAAATAACAAATAGTTTATATCAGATAAAAGTTCTAATACATTTTGGATTGTTTTTTTACAAAAATAACGGTCGAATAATATATCTTTGTAGTATCAATAAAAAATCAAACTATAAAATTTTGTGAGGCTGAGTCATTTGCTTTTAATCTTAATTCACACGCTGGTGCACGTTTGTAACTTGTGTCTTATTTTGAAAAAGCAAAGTTTTACTAGAAAAAGCTTAGACTATTGTAATAATCTAATCGCCCAAAAAGCAAAAAAAGCCACAGCAAGTTCATGTTTCTATTCAAACGTCTTGCAGTGGCTTTTATAGCTTTTTGATAATAGGCAGAGCGGTCACAGTACATTGTTTTTTAGCTGATTTAGAAAGCGTAGTATAAATTTGAAACAAAAAAACAATGAACTGTAAGTTTATAATTGTAAACAGTGATTTTGCGTACGACAACTACAAATAGGATTTAGTCTCCGTATAAACTAAAACATAGACCGTAAAGTATGAAACAGTCACCGTAAAGTATGTAACAGCGACCGTAAAAGTTGAAACAGTCTTCGTAATTTATAAAACTTAAAGAAAATATGAAAGAACAAATTAATTACAAGTCTCCTATAAACACCTAGGCGCTAATACCGGCTAGCCAAGCCACCTGCCCGACAGCGTTCCGCAGTCAGACAGTTCACCGCAGGGCGGTGTCGGCTAGCCTTGGTCGTTAGCCACAAGGCAAGAAAAATCCTGCAACCATGATAAATAAACGGAAAATATGAAAGTACGAGATAGCGGAATGCCAGACGAAAAATTATGGAATGACTTTTTTGATACGGACTTGATTTTATCGGAATTGCAGATTAATTCACAGATAAATAATTTGGTTGAGATTGGTAGTGGATATGGGACTTTTACGATACCAACAGCTCGCTTCCTGAAAGGAAAATTATTTGCCTTTGATATTGAAAGTGATATGATTGATTATTTAAGTGAGAAATTATCTAATCATAAAATTGACAATGTAATCTTGGAGCAAAGGGATATTTTGACTCAAACAACAGGATTAGCAGATAATTCGGTAGATTATGTAATGCTTTTTAATATTCTGCATCATGATTCGCCGACAGACTTTTTGGACGAATCATTTCGGATTTTAAAGCAAAACGGTAAGATTGGGATTATTCATTGGCGGAGCGATATTTCAACACCACGCGGACCTGATTTGAGTATAAGACCAAAATCAGACCAGATAATTGAAATGATTGACAATAAAAGATTTAATATTGCAAAAAAACCTTTTCTTTTGGAACCTTATCATTATGGATTAGTAATTACAAAAATTTAAAATATAGTAGATTATGAAAATCGGAATCATCTTAGAAACAAAAGAATTTGAAAAAGCGTGGAATGCTTTTCGATTCGCAGTAACTGCAAAAAAACAAGGACAAGAAGTAAAGGTTTTCCTAATGGGAGAAGCCGTTGAATGCGAAGGAATGACTCACGAGAAATATAATGTTGATGAACAATTAAAAGCATTTGTGAATATTGGCGGAGAAATTCTTGCTTGTGGAACTTGTTTAAAATCGAGACAACTAAATGAAACAGATGCTTGTCCTATTTCGACAATGATTGATTGTGTAAATCTTGTTGTTTGGGCTGATAAAACCGTGACATTTTAACGAAAGACAAAATGCCCAGTGGCTAACACGCGGTATAAAACATTGGGGTTTAAGTGGTTATTCAAACTTTCTACCACGCATCAAGTTCAGTGTAACTTGAAAGGAAAGTAGCCCGCAATCCCCAACGATTTCATACTGCCAACCGTTATATGCAAGTTAAGAAAAAAAAGAGAAGACGAGGGTGACATTTATTGCAGACGAAAAAAAATTGCATGAGATCATTGTAATTTTAACTTACTTTGGTTGACAATTTCACACTTAAAAATTAAAATTTATTGTAGTTTTGTATCTGGAAATCGGTTGACAAAAACCAAATTAAAAGAATGAAATATGACTAAGAAACTACAAATACGAAACAGCACTGCTGAATTTCTTGTGTTTACAAATCAAGCTGGCGAAAATACAATCGAAGTTCGTATTGAGGACGAAACCGTTTGGTTATCTCAAAAACTTATAGCCGCACTTTTTGACGTAGAAGTAAATACAATTAACTATCATATCAAAGAAATTATAAAATCACGCGAACAAAAAGAGGCAACTATTCGAGATTTTCGAATAGTTCAAACTGAAGGAAAAAGACAAGTCGAAAGAGATGTAGAATTTTATAATTTGGAGATGATTATTTCTGTTGGTTATCGAGTAAACTCCGACAGAGCTATGCAATTTAGACAATGGGCAACAAATGTGTTGCATGATTTTGCAATTCGGGGTTATGTGTTGGACAAAGAACGATTAAAAAACGGTGCATTTTTCAGCAAAAAATACTTCGATGATTTACTTGCAGAAATCCGTGAAATAAGAGCCAGCGAAAGAGGTTTTTATCAGAAAATAACTGATATTTACGCTACGGCAATGGATTACAGCAAAAATGCAGAAACGACCAAAAAGTTTTTTGCGACTGTACAAAACAAACTCCATTTTGCAATTCACGGACAAACAGCTGCTGAATTAATTGTAAATCGTGCAAATGCAGAAAAAGAACACATGGGATTAAGTACTTGGAAAAATGCACCCGAAGGAAAAGTTATTAAAACGGATGTTTCAATTGCCAAAAATTACTTGAAACAAAAAGAACTGAAATCACTCGACCGTTTTGTGACAATGTACTTAGATTATGCAGAAGACCAAGCAGAACGAGGATTTCCAATGACAATGAGTGATTGGGCAAACAAGCTAAATGTTTTTTTGCAGTTTAACCAACGTGAAGTACTTGAAAATCCAGGAAAAGTTACAGCAGAAATTGCCAAAGCTTTTTCCGAAACAGAATTTGAGAAATACAGAATTGTACAAGACCAACTTTTTGAGTCAGATTTTGACAAACACATAAAAAAACAATTGGGAGAAGTCTCTAACGAAGAAATTTAATCTAACACAAGTCCATTTCAGTACAACTCTAAGGCTAAGAGATGCAATTAGGAATTCAACACCCAATCCCGTCCTTGCGGATATGCTTATTAAATGAATAAAGAGTGGTGCTGGTTGGTGGGATTTATAATCCCACCTTCTTGTATTATATCCCGATAGCTATTCGGGATTGCAATCCGTTACTTTCAATTTTTAATTAAAACAACTATAGTTGCAAAGTAAATATTTAGCAACTATGGATATAAGAAATCGCATTGAAGGAGAAGTTTATTT
>JAAFGX010000140.1 GCA_010365115.1 Paludibacter sp. | reverse complement strand
AAATGTCTACTGTTGTTAATGCCGATTGCAAATTCCGCTTGCGGAAGGCTTTCAAACAAATAGGACAATTAGACGAACTTGCCTGCGGCAGGCAAGGTCGACATTGGACTATATTGTTTGTGCAATCGGTATTATTTATCGCAATCGTTTGCAATATAAAAATGAGTGTCTTGAAAATTATTACAATGATTTGGCAATATAATGCCTTATATTTGTATGAATTAAGAATAGAAATCTGATTTTAATAATATTACAAAAATCTAATTCAAATACTATTATGAGAAAATCTACACTTTCATTTATTGCTTTATTACTTTCCCTCTTAACCTGGGCACAAATTATTACTACCACTCCCACCTTTGTTACGCAAAATGGCGGTGCTGTTGATATTGTATTTGATGCTTCTTTGGGTAGTGGCGGATTGAAGGATTATGCCGGAACCGATGTTTATGCGCATACCGGAGTAATTACAACAGCAAGCGCCAGTAATACTGATTGGAAGCATGCACCTACTTGGCTCGATAATTCTCCAAAATATCTTCTGATTTCATTAGGAAATAACAAATGGAAATTAAGCATTATCCCAAGTTTAAAAGATTATTATGGCTTAGCAACTGGCGAAGTCGTGACCAAAATGGCTTTCGTTTTTAGAAATGGAACAGGAGCGAAAGAGGGCAAAGATACTGGAGGTACAGACATAGTTGTTGATGTTTTTCAGTCAGGATTAAATGTTGCATTTACAAATCCAACGTCAAACCAGACATTAACAGTGGGAACCGCTCTCAATTTTTCTGTTGGTGCATCTTTAGCAGCTACTACATTGAATCTTTATGTAAATGGCTTGGTTGTAAAAACTACCAATGCTGCAACTACACTTTCACATACCTACACTTTTGCTACTGCTAACGACTATTTAATTGTTGCAGAAGCAATTCTGGGCGGACAAACCGTACGTGATACCATCCGTGTTTGCGTTCCTACTGCAGTAACTAATCAGGCTCGACCAGCCGGAGTAACAGAAGGCATTAATTACATCGACAGTTCAACAGCAACATTAGTACTTTATGCACCGGGGAAAACAAATGTTTTTGTTATTGGCGATTTCAATAACTGGACACAACTGAATGCTTACCAAATGAAAAAAGATGGCGAATACTGGTGGTATACACTTAATGGACTTACACCAGCAAAAATTTATGGCTTTCAATATCTTGTGGATGGCGTTTTAAAAATAAGCGATGCGTATACCGAAATGGTTCTTGACCCTTGGAACGATAAATGGATAAATGAGAAAACCAATATTTATCCAAATCTAACTCCTTATCCAGTAAGCAAAACGGATGGTTTGGTAGCCACACTTCAAACTTCAAAACCGGCTTACAACTGGGAAATGACAAACTTCACTCCTACTTCTGTTGAGAATCTGGTCATTTATGAGGTTTTATTACGCGATTTTACGGTAGAAAAATCGTTGAATGCAGCATTAACTAAACTCGATTATTTAAAAACGCTGGGTATTACCGCTATAGAATTGATGCCAATTCAGGAGTTCGATGGAAATAACAGTTGGGGTTATAATCCAAACCATTATTTTGCAACAGACAAAGCCTATGGCAATTCTGATACTTATAAAAAATTCATAGATGAATGTCACAAACGTGGTATGGCAGTAATAGTTGATGTGGTTTTCAATCATGCTACTGGCAGCAATCCATTTGCAAAGCTTTATTGGGATAGTGCAGCAAACAAAACTGCAGCAAATAATCCATGGTTTAACGTCGACGCTCCTCATCCTTACAGTGTATTCCATGACTTTAACCACAGTTTTTCAGGAACTAAAGAATATTTCAACAGAGTTTTAAAATACTGGTTATCTGAATACAAGATTGATGGCTACCGACTTGATTTAACAAAAGGATTCTCACAAAGGGTTGTTACAGAATCGAATGCATCTACTTACGATCAATCTCGAATTGATATACTTTCAGGATATTATGACGCTGCCAAATCTGAAAAAAGCAATGTAATATTCATTTTGGAACATTTTTGCAACAATGATGAAGAAACAGTACTTGCCAATAAAGGCATGTATCTCTGGCGAAATGTAAATAATGCCTATTCTCAGTCTGCAATGGGATATTCATCAGAAAGCGATTTTAGTGGAATGAATTCCTCTCCCCGTAAATGGGTGGGTTTTGCTGAAAGTCACGACGAAGAGCGAAATTTTTTCAAAGTAAAAACCTATGGAGCTGGTAATCTTAAAACAGATTCTATTGCTCGTATAGCACGAGTTCCTTTGAATATTGCTTTTGCGACACTAATTCCAGGACCTAAAATGATTTGGCAATTTGGCGAAATAGGTTATGATTACTCAATTAATTCAAATGGCGGTCGTACCAACGAAAAACCATCAGCATGGGGTTGGCTGAATTTAGCTCATAGAAAAGCAGCTTACGAAGCTTCAGCAAAAATCATTACACTTCGAAAACTGTACCCAACTGCATTTACCCAAGGAAATTTCACTTTCAATATTGGAACATCCGATTGGACTTCCGGACGAAGAATTTCACTGACTCATAGCGACTTGAATTTGGTTGTTCTAGGCAATTTTGATGCGACAGCAGTTGCAACAGCAAATCCTAATTTTCCAAAAACAGGAACATGGTATAATGCACTTACAGGACAGCAACTTAACGTTACAAATACAACTGCAGCAATTTCATTGCAACCCGGAGAATTATTGATCTTTTCAGACAGAGTGATTACTTTTCCAAACGGTTTGTCAAACCCAATTTCAAGTGAAGACATTAAAATATATCCAACTTATACTAAAGGAAAAGTCTTTATTTCTACATCCACTTCTGTAAAAAATATAAAAGTTTACAACCTGCAAGGATTTATCATAAAATCTGTCGATAACTCGCCTGAAATAGATATTACGAACACACCCAAAGGATTGTACGTATTGGAAGTAAATACCCTCGACCGAAAAACAACATCGAAAATCATTAAAGAATAGTCCAAACACATATAAAAACATATCAGGCAGAACCGTAAAGTTCTGCCTGATATGTTTTTATGCAACTTCAGACATCCAATAGCCTCGTAGTTTAATCCGCAACAGTTTCATAAACAATGGTAAAATTCCTAACTGATTTAATACAAAGGGAATAAACAAAATAAAATCATTTTGATTTCAAGATTTAAGACATTCTATTTTTAAAATCTTCGTAACCAAACTCACGGATTAATTGAAACTCATCATTTTTTGTCCAGATGCCGATTGAAGGATGTGAAACGCCATTAAACATGGTGGTTTTCACCATGGTATAATGGATCATATCTTCAAAAACGATTCTATCTCCTATTTTCAAGTCGTTTTCGAACGACCAATCGCCATAAAAATCACCAGACAAACAGCTGTTCCCACCCATTCGGTATGTTGGTTTTCCAACTACTGCATCTGTTGCACCTACAATAGAAGGTTTATAAGGCATTTCGAGACAATCGGGCATGTGACAAGCAAATGAAACATCGAGCATAGCTGTTTTAATCCCTTTATTTTCAACAATATCAACTACAGAAGATACTAACGCTCCGGTTTGCCAAGCAAAAGCACTACCCGGTTCAAGTATTAATTGCAAATGTGGATATTTGGCTTTAAATACTTTTAAAAGATTGATTAAATGCTCCACATCATACCCCACACTTGTCATTAAGTGACCGCCACCCATGTTTAGCCATTTAATTTGCTGAAAGAATTTTCCAAACTTTTCTTCTACCACTCTCAACGTTTTCTCCAAATCGTATGAAGTTGATTCGCACAACGTATGAAAGTGCAATCCTTCGACTCCAGCGGGGAGTTCAGTTCCTAATAATTCGGATACAATGCCCAGGCGCGAACCTGGCGCACAGGGATTATACAAATTAGTTTCTACTTCTGAATACTCGGGATTAATACGTAAACCACACGAGATATTATTAAATTGTGTTTGCGGATAAAACCGTTCGAATTGTTGCAACGAATTAAAAGTAATATGACTACTGCAATTCATTATTTCAGGAAATTCTCTATCGGTATAAGCAGGTCCGTAGGTGTGTGCCGGACTGCCCATTTCTTCGAAAGCAAGCCGGGCTTCGGCCAGCGAACTAGCTGTGGAATATGGTATATATTCCCGCACAATTGGAAACACACTCCACATAGCAAATGCTTTGAATGCCAAAATAATCTCTACTCCTGCCCGATCTTTTACCGAACGGATGAGTTCAAGGTTCTTACGAAAAGCAACTTCGTCTAGTACATAGCAGGGTGAAGGTATAACTTTGTAGTTCATATTGATAAATTTATTTTTATTGCAAACTTACATAAAAAATTGAACTTTAAAAACTTAACTATACTTGTAATAATCAAAAATGTCAAGAAAATTTTATAGTATAAAACAAAAAAGCAACTCATTTCTGAATTGCTTTATTGCGGTACGGACGGGACTCGAACCCGCGACCTCCGCCGTGACAGGGCGGCATTCTAACCAACTGAACTACCGAACCAATAGTAGGCATTATTTTCTAATGCGGTGCAAAGATACGGCAATTTTTCATTTCTGCAATACCATTGAAGCTTTTTTTTCAAACAATTTAAAAAGTTTTACAGAACAGAAGGAACGGAAACCTGGCTGAACTATAACGAGACAATCTGGTGTTAAACTAAATGACTGAAATTCAGAATCTGTTTTTTAGTATCAGAGTAAATTAACCAGAATATGTCAAGCTTTTTAATAAATTTGATTTTTAAAAATATAAAAACTTTTTTCAATTTTTAAATATTTTATTATACACAGTATATAGTTAAGGCATTTCAAACAATTACAAAATCTTTTAATTCTACTTAACCAATTTAAAATTTAAACATATAAACATATAATATTGAACCCAAAGGGTTCATATATTTATAGTAAATGAAAATTTTAAGAAATATGCGACCCCGAAGGGTCGAACAACAACAAAACCATATGAATTCTATAAACATACAATGCCTCCGGCATTGAGATTTACTATTTTGGTAAAGTAGAATTAATCAATAACTTAAATACAATTTATCAACAAAAATATCGGTCTCAAATTAAAATGTTATCTTTGTATTCTGTTTATATTAAAATTAAATTTAAATGAGAGGAAATGATAATACGGCAGTCCTATTGATGCACTGTCCAGATAAACCAGGCATATTAGCCGTGGTTACAGAATTTATTAACCAACACAAAGGGAATATCTTATACCTAGACCAATATGTCAATCGCGAAGAAGGAGTATTTTTCATGCGTGTAAAATGGCAGTTGGAAGAATTTCAAATTCCTAAAGAAAAAATTGGGGAATACTTCGAAACGTTAATAGCAACTCGCTTTAACGTTATATTCCGATTGTATTTTTCGGACACAAAACCACGCATGGCCATTTTCGTTTCCAAGATGTCACATTGTTTATACGATTTATTAGCCCGATATGCAGCCGGCGAGTGGCATGTGGAAATTCCGTTGGTTATCAGCAACCATCCCAATATGGAAGAAGTTGCCAAGCGCTTTGGAATTGAATATCATTATTTTCCTATTACCAAAGAAAACAAAGCTGAACAAGAAGCAAAACAACTTGAATTGATGAAGAAACATAAAATCACATTTTGTGTGCTGGCACGTTACATGCAAGTATTATCGGCTGACTTTATCCAACATTACCCCGATCGCATAATTAATATCCATCATTCTTTCCTTCCGGCATTTGCAGGAGCAAAACCGTATCATGCTGCCCACGACAGAGGCGTAAAAATAATTGGTGCTACCAGTCATTATGTGACCAGCGATTTGGATGCCGGTCCGATTATCGATCAGGATGTAACTCACATTTCACATAAAGACACTGTAGAAGAATTGATAAAAAAAGGACGTGATTTGGAGAAAATAGTACTTTCGCATGCCGTTGAAAAACATATAGAACGAAAAATTCTGGCTTACAAAAACAGAACTGTCGTATTTCAATAATAACTCAGAATCTTGGTTCTTGAATCTTGGTTCTAAAATCTAATATTATGGAAGTAACCCGATTATTTGATTTATTGGATAATTATTTAGAAAAATATCCGACTCAGGATACTGCATTAGCCTGCAAACGAGAGGGAGTTTGGCTTAAATTCAGCATTCAGGAATATATTGAAATAACCAACAATATAAGTTATGGCATGATGAAGCTGGGAATAAAACCTGGCGACAAAGTGGGAATTGTAAGCGGTAACCGTCCCGAATGGAATATGATTGATTTTGCCTCTATGCAAATCGGAGCTATTTCCATCCCTATTTATCCAACAATTAGTCAGGATGATTACAGGCATATTTTAAATCATGCCGAAATGAAACTTATTTTTATTGATGGAAAAGAATTGCGGAATAAGTTGCAACCTATTTTGCCGGAAGTAAAGTCATTAAAAGAAGTTTACACTTTCAACGAACAGGATTCGGATTACAAGTACCTTGAGCAATTAATTGAACTTGGCAAAAAAAATCCACAAAACGAACAATTGGCAAAACTTAAAGCGGGAATTAAAGAAAATGATTTAGCAACCATTATTTACACTTCGGGCACTACCGGCAATCAAAAGGGAGTAATGCTTTCGCACAGTAACATTGTAAACCAGATCAAAAACCTCGAATCTACACCTGCTAAATGGAGTAATAAAGCGCTGAGTTTTCTACCGCTTTGCCACGCTTATGAACGGATGTTGGTGTATCTTTATCAATACCTTGGCATGTCGGTTTATTATGCCGAAAGCCTTGGTACAATTGCCGAAAACATTAAAGAAATTAATCCCACCATGATGTCGTGCGTGCCACGGTTGCTCGAAAAAATTTACGACAAACTTTATTTGTCGGGGAAAAAGCTACCAGTTGTTCAACGCATGCTTTATTATTGGGCATTTAATCTGGCTACTAAATATCAATTGGAAGATATGGGCTGGAGGTATAATTTAGAATTCAAACTAGCCGACAAACTTATATACTCGAAGTGGAGAACTGCCATTGGCGGCAATTTTGATATTGTTGTTTCGGGCGGTTCAGCCATCCAACCACACATAGCTTCGTTTTTCTCTGCCATTGGAATGCCTGTTTTCGAAGGATATGGACTGAGTGAAACATCGCCCGTAATTGCAGTAAGTCAGCGTGGCAAACACGGACGAAAATTCGGAACAGTTGGATTGCCATTACCCGGCGTGGAAGTAAAATTGGCTCAACGCGACGAAATTATTTGCAGAGGTCACAATGTAATGTTGGGTTATTACAAAGATCCTGAGTTAACAACTCAGGCCATTGATGCAGAAGGTTGGTTTCATACCGGCGATACAGGAAAATTTACTTCCGAAGGTCAATTAATCATTACTGGTCGATTAAAAAGCATTTTCAAAACCTCGTTTGGTAAATATGTAAATCCGCAAGCAGTAGAATCTAAATTTACTGAATCGCCTTTTATGGAAAACATGATAGTGCTTGGCGAAAACAAGAAATTTGCTGCTGCATTAATCTCACCTGATTTTGTTTATTTAAAATCGTGGTGTGCACATCACAAAATAAAATATACTTCCAATGCAGAAATGATTGAAAACCCAATGGTTATAAAACGTTTCCACGAGGAAATTAAACGTTACAATCAATCATTTGGCGATTTTGAGCAAGTAAAACGGTACCAACTTGTGCCAGAAGAATGGACGGCTGCTATTGGCTTCCTCTCTCCCACCCTTAAAATAAAACGCAATGTAATTGAGGTATATTATGCCGAAAGAATTGAAAAAATATTTTCTTAAAGTCTATACAACAATAATTAAATTCAGCAGATGAACAACCCGTACATCTGCTGAATTTGTTTTTAAACGGGTTTGTTAATTGTCAAGTATTAATTGTCAATTATTAATTATCCTCGTATCTTTGCACCGTGAAAAAAAGATTCTTCCTCTACTTTTCTTACAAAGGAACTGCATATCATGGCTGGCAATATCAACCTAACGGAATTTCAGTTCAGGAAGTGCTGACAAACGCGTTATGCACTATTCTGCGTACTGAAGTTGAAGTTGTGGGAGCCGGAAGAACCGACACCGGAGTGCATGCCCGGCTTATGGTGGCTCATTTCGACCTGCAAGAAGGTTTGCCTACAGAATTTGATTTGACTTCCAAATTGAACAGTTATCTCCCAACCGACATTGCTGTTTTCAAAATCGCTCAAGTACTTCCCGATGCCCATGCACGGTTTGACGCCATTTCGCGCCGATACGAGTATCATGTGGTTACGTCCAAAAATGTTTTCGGAATTGAGTTTGCAGCTCGAGTAGCTGAAAATCTGGATTTCGAATTAATGAACGAAGCTGCCGCAACTTTAATAAATTATACTGATTTTACAAGTTTCAGCAAATTGCACACCGATGTCAAAACGAATAACTGCACCATTACTCATGCCAAATGGACGCAACATGACAACGAATGGATTTTTACCATTCAAGCCGATCGCTTTTTGCGAAATATGGTTCGCGCTATTGTGGGAACATTATTCGAAGTAGGTCGTCATAAAATGACTGTGGAAGATTTCAAAACTGTTATTGAAGCTAAAAACCGTTGTAAAGCGGGCACATCTGTCCCTGCAAAAGGATTGTATTTAGTTGATATTCAATATCCTGATCGTATATTTCAAATTACATAAAAAAGAACTTTTCATTTTCTTGTAAAGGAACAAAAGACGAGTCATGTTTAACTATTACTTGTGTCTTGATACCAAATTATGAATTGTGAATTATTAATTGTGAATTATTAATCAATGTTGTTTAGATAAGCGTATTTATATAATTCGACCTCTCCCTATATCCCTCTCCCAAGGAGAGGGACTTGGATTACAACTGTTTTTTG
>JAAFGX010000139.1 GCA_010365115.1 Paludibacter sp. | reverse complement strand
ATCAACCCATCACCGATCAACCCATCACCGATCAACCCATCACCAATCAACCCATCACCAATCAACCCATCACCGATCAACCCATCACCAATCAACCCCGCACCGAACAACCCACAACCCAACCCATGAACCAATTTGGACCACAATCGAAAAACGTTGCATCTATTGTACGTGGATTTAAAATAGGGGTAACAAATTTTGCCCGTGAAAATAATATCGAATTTCAATGGCAAGCGCGTTTTCACGATCACGTTGTACGCAATGAAGAAGGATATTATCGAATACGGAATTATATTAACGATAACGTAAATCGATGGGATGAAGATACATTTAATAATGCAAAATAAATGGACGAATACATTCTAATTTCAACGCTTAACGACTTTATTTTTTGTCCCTATTCGAGATAAATAACTCAAAACGGATACTTGATAATATCATAATCATGATAGAATCCGGTTTTGCCAATAAATTTGATGGAGGTGATAGTGTTTTTATCTTTGAAACCGACCTGCATAAAGCGATTAAATATGGCAATGCTATTCACAGAGATCAATCCTTACTATATTTCACTTAGCAAGGGCTAGTCTTTATTTATTTTTAGTTGTAGAATGAATGTGGTTATCCATCATAAAATGAGGTCTTTGAAATACTTAATGTTTTATTAAAATATCAGAGGGGGGCTAAACTGTTTTCGACCAAATGTTGTTTATTCCAATAAAATAGCTACATTTGTCACACTAGAATTTTGTCTAGGGTCTTAACGACCACCAAAAATTTCTACTATTGTAGATCAATACTTGTAACTGAATTAGGGATTGTGTCTTAACGACCACCAAAAATTTCTACTATTGTAGATAGCGAACCTATCTTGAAAAGTTATGGAGGTCTTAACGACCACCAAAAATTTCTACTATTGTAGATAAAATCGGGGGTGTTTGGGTGGTTAGCTTGTCTTAACGACCGCACGTTTTCACCCGCTGGCGCAGGTCTGTGACCTGTGCCATACATAGCTGTTCTAATTAGTTGTTTATAAACACTTTGATATGGCACGGATTACAAATCTGCGCCAGCGTGACGAGATTTTACAATAATTTTTTTTCAACAACAATTAATAAAAAACAGGGAACTTTGATTATCAAAGTTCCCTGTTTTTTTGGTTTAAATAAATTTAATTATGCCAACACAAAATCCAGTTGTTTTTTATCCAGATTGGCTTTGGCCACTTTCACAGTAAGTTCATCGCCTAGCTGATATTTCTTATGATAACGGCGACCCACCAGACAATAATTTTTATCATCGAAAGTATAGAAATCATCATCCAAATCGCGAATCGGAATCATTCCTTCGCATTTGTTTTCAATCAGTTCCACATAAATTCCCCATTCTGTAACGCCGGAAATCACACCGTCGAATATCTGACCGATGCGGTCTGACATAAATTCTACCTGTTTGTATTTAATGGATGCACGTTCGGCATTGGAAGCTAATTGTTCCATATCGCTGCTGTGCTGACAATATTCTTCCCATTCCGATGCATTCACGCTTCGTCCGCCACCTGCATATTTTTCGAGCAAGCGGTGCACCATCATGTCTGGATAACGACGGATAGGCGAAGTGAAATGCGTGTAGAAGTCGAAAGCCAATCCATAATGTCCCATGTTGGCAGTGGAATAAACGGCTTTTGCCATTGAACGAATGGCCAGTGTTTCAATCAAATTCTGCTCTTTCTTTCCTTGAACATCATCCAACAATTGGTTGATGGAGCTTGAAATAGCGGTTTGTTTGCCACTGGTTTTTAAATTGTAACCAAAACGTTTTATGAAAACGGAAAAATTATTCAGTTTATCAGGGTTCGGCACATCGTGAATACGATAGACAAATGTTTTGGCTTTTTGTCCTTTTCCGGGTCGGCCAATATGTGTTGCCACCGTTTTATTGGCCAGCAACATAAATTCTTCAATCATTTTATTTGCATCTTTCTGTTCTTTGAAAAATACGGATGTTGGTTTTCCTTTTTCATCAATTTCAAAACGCACTTCAACCCGATCGAAAGCTATAGCTCCGTCATCAAATCGTTTCTGACGTAAGATTTTTGCCAAACGGTCGAGTGTAAGAATTTCTTCTTTATAATCGCCCTCACCCGTTTCAATCACTGTTTGTGCTTCTTCGTAGGCAAAACGGCGATTGCTGCAAGTTACAGTTTTTGCAATTTCGTAATGTTGCAATTCTGCATTGTCATTCAGTTGGAAAATAACCGAATAAGTCAGTTTATCTTCATTAGGACGCAACGAGCAAATACCGTTAGACAAATGCTCGGGCAACATAGGAATGGTGCGGTCTACCAAATAAACCGAAGTGGCACGTTGCTGAGCTTCCTGTTCAATGATGCTCTCTGGTCGTACATAATGAGTTACATCGGCAATATGAACACCCACTTCCCAAAGTCCATTGTTCAATTTCCGAAGCGACAACGCATCGTCAAAGTCTTTGGCATCGCGTGGGTCAACAGTAAAAGTAGTGATGCCGCGCATGTCAATACGTTTTGCCACTTCATCGGGAGTAATTCCTGCATCCATTTTTTCGGCTTCAGCTTCCACATCCGCTGGATATTTATACGGCAAACCAAATTCAACCAAAATGGCGTGCATTTCGGTATTGTTATCGCCCTTATCACCGAGAATATCAATCACTTCACCAACAGGATTTTTCGCATTTGGTTCCCAATCCATCAATTTTACTACTGCTTTTTGTCCTGTCTTTCCACCTTTCAGTTTGTTTTTTGGGATAAAAATATCATTGGTCATAATACGATTATCCAACGTGAGAAAAGCAAAATTCTCAGACACATCCAAAATTCCGACGAAGGTATCTTGTGCTCTTTTGGTAATTTCCACCACTTCGCCTTCGGGTTGTTGACCTTTGCGGCTGGCGTATAAAAACACTTTTACAACGTCATTAAGCAATGCATGATTTGTTTTGCGTTCAGGAATGAATATGATTTCGCCACCATCATCCGGATTCATATAAGTTTTTACGCCATGTCGCTCTATTTTTCCAGTAACGTAACCGCCACGCGTGTTGACTTTAAACTTTCCACGGGATATTTCCACCAAAAAATCTTCGTCCAATAATTCGTAAAGCAGTTGATTGATAAAAATTCGTTGCGATTCGGATTTTATATCTATCAATGTTGATATTTGTTTGTAATTGAATGTTTTATCAGGATTTTCATTGAAAACGTTGATAATATTACGCATCAGTTCTTTTTTATTGATACGTGTACTTTGAGAGGGTTTCTTTTTTTTAGACATAGGGGTTAGTTTATAAAGTTTGAAAGTTTATAAAGTTTGTAAAGTTCTTTAAGTTTGTAAAGTTAGTAAAGTTTATAAAGTTTGTAAAGTTTGTAAAGATTATAAAGATTGTAAAGATAAGAAAGAGTTAAGTAATTGCAAATAACGTTCAGTACCGATAGTTAACGGTATAGCCTTGTAACCTGTCTACCGCAGGCAGGCTCGTAACTAAATTCTTGTAACTACTTCTATTTATCAACGATATTATTGAATTCTTCTTTGCACATGGTTCTTGATTCTATTCTCAACTAGAATAATGCAAATATACAACAAACTGTTAAGCCTTATGGTTCCTTTGTAATTTAATTGATTAAATTCTTTAAAAATTAATTCCAACTCTACCGATTTTTACTGCACTTATAATTTGTCAAACTTGTTTAACCCCTTGCTATTTCATAAATTATGATTAATTTCGCAAATCAATTTTGAGAATAAAACGAACATGAAATCGAAAATAGCATTTATAATAAATCCCATTTCGGGAACAGCGAAAAAAGAAGATCTTTCGTCTTTGATTCGCGAGGAATTGGATGCACGGCTTTTTGATCCTGAAATCGTTTTCACCGAATCCAGAGGAGATGGAACTACGCTTGCAAAATCGTTTGTTGAAAAAGGGTACAAGTACATTGTGGCGGTTGGTGGCGATGGAACTGTAAACGAAGTGGCTCAGTCTTTAATCCATACCGATTGTTCATTGGGAATAATACCAATTGGCTCTGGAAATGGGTTGGCAAGGCACTTGGGAATTCCCATGAATACACAAAAAGCAATTCAGCAATTAAATCAGTCGGAATCCATTCTAATGGATTATGGTTTGGTAAATGGCAAACCATTTTTTTGCACCTGCGGAACCGGATTTGATGCCTATGTCAGCACTGAGTTTGCAAAAGGCAAGAAACGGGGAATTATGAGTTATATCGAAAAAATTATTACCGGCTACTTTAGTTACAAATCGCAAAACTATCATTTGGTTGGCGATGGAATTGATCTGAATGTCAAAGCATTTGTGCTTACTTTTGCTAATGCATCGCAATGGGGAAATAATGCTTATATTGCTCCACAAGCAAGTGTTCAGGATGGAAAAATGGACATTTCCATTATGAGTAATTTCCCTATTATTGCCATTCCAACATTAGCATTACAACTTTTTGCCAAAACTATCGACAAGGATTTATTTATGACTACGCTACGTTCCGAACGAATTACCTTGTATCGCGAAGAATCAGGACCATTTCACTACGATGGTGAACCGTATGAAGAAGGAACCGAAATACAAGTGGAAACTATAAAGGATGGTTTGAAAGTATTGGTGAAGAAAAGATTTTGATGTTTATTGTTCCTGATTCAATGTTTCGTGTTTATAATCAAACAATCACAATTAACCATTTATCATTAACCATTTATTCCACATTCAACAATCTTCCGGTTTGAGAATCAATTTTCACCTTCAATTTTGGTTGTTTCACAAAATCATCCGATAAAAAGTTAACTCGTCCTAACTGAGGAATATCAAACTTATTATTGTAAAATGTATTAACTCCATCCCCTACTGTTAGCAAAGAAGTAGCGGGTTGAATATAAAACAACGCCGGATTTTCTTTTTTTGATTTAGTATCGTCGGCTGCCACCGGAATTACTGCTGGAATTATGCTGATATAATAGGGTGTTCCACTCAAATCGCTCGACGATACGATACCATTGAACGCTGACAAACGGAACAAAACCTCATTGTTTATTGCTGCTGTTGGAGTCAAATAAACTTGTTGAGTTTGAATTTCTCTGGTTGTTTGTCCAATAAAAAGTTCGGTCAATTGGCTTTCCATCTTATTAAGTCCATCCATCAATGATTTAAACGAAGCTCCATCTGCGGGCATTTTTTCTACATCGGCTGTCAGAATACCCAATCGGCTTTCACGAATACGATAAATTTGCTTTGCCGCACCTTCAGCTAGTTTTGCTTCGGAACCTGCCATCATAAATTCTTCGCCCAAAGGTAAAAGGTTGGAAGTTTTCTGTTCTTCAGTTTTTGGTACTATTGTTTCTAAAACGGCTTTAATTTCATTTTCACAAGGCACATTCACTCCGCATAAAATTCCATTTGTGTTTACAGACAAATGTGAGAGCGTGGAGTTTTTTTCGGGTACAATTGTATAGGTTCTATTCGGATCGGCAATTGCACGGGTTTTTACTGAAATACTTCTGAATTTATATGTCGTTTTAGCTTCAGTAATTACTTTACTGGTAGCCAAATACCGTTCCGAATACCGATAAAATTGTCCTGGTTGTTCGGTAACTTTTTCAATTTCAACTTCAAAACAAAACTCTGTTTTAGGTAATGAATAAACCAGCCCAGATTGACTTTCGGCACCTGAAATTGGCGTTTTAGCCGAAATTAATGTGCTCATTACAAGCAAACTGAAAAATACAAATAGGTTTTTCATGATTAAGTATTATTATAAGTAAGAATTAAAAAATATTGACCCCTAACAACTGAAGGGGAATAATATTCTTTTATTTCGCATGAAACTAGCATTGAAAAAGTTGGACGCAAACCAACCCAATACTATTTTTTCTTTGCTTTTGCCGCTGGCTTAGCTTTTGCTTTTGGCTTAGCTTTTTCTTTTGGTTCTTCTTTTTTCGTTGCTGTTTTACGTCCGAACGGTTTCTTTTTAGCTCCGGCATCGGGTTGAGCTGCAATCAGTTCCTTGCATCTTTCTACTGTCAAAGTGGTTGGATCGGTGCCTTTTGGGAAAATTTTGTAATTTACTTTTTCAAAAGTAAAATACGGTCCAAAACGACCGTTTAAAACCTGTATTTCACCATTCTCACCCAACACTTGAATGATTCTGTTTTTTTCTGCAATACGTTTTTCTTCAATAATTTCGATAGAACGTTCTGTTGAAACTTCCATCGGATCGTCCGTTTTCGGGAGCGAATAGAAACTCGCATCGTGACGAATATAGGGCCCGAAACGACCAATTGCCACTGTCATAACTTTTCCTTCGAACTCACCCACCTGACGAGGCAATTTGAATAATTCCAATGCTTGCTCCAATGTGATGCTTTCAATAGATTGTTCCTTGCGAAGCGAAGCAAAAACGGGTTTTTCTTCTTCCTCTACAGTTCCAATTTGTGCTAAAGGCCCGTATTTACCAATTTTTACCGAAAGTTGTCTTCCGCTTTTCGGATCAACTCCCAAAATCCGTTCGCCCACCTGACGTTCGGAGTTTTTCATCGTATCTTCCACTATCGGATGAAATTCCTTATAGAACTTATCAATTGATTTTGTCCATTTTATTTCTCCATCTGCAATACTATCGAATTCTTTTTCAACATCTGCCGTGAAGTTATAGTTGAGAATTCCAGGGAAATTATCTGTTAAAAAATCATTTACTACCGTGCCAATGTCAGTTGGGAATAGTTTAGATTTTTCAGCTCCGGTGTTTTCTTCTTTTATTTTATCGGTAATTTTACCAGCTTTTAATTTCAAAACATTGAATTCTCTTTTATCAGCAACCCTGTCGCCCTTTTCAACATACAAACGGTTTTGAATTGTAGAAATTGTTGGCGCATAAGTTGATGGTCGTCCAATGCCCAGTTCTTCTAGTTTGCGAACCAAACTTGCTTCGCCATAGCGTGGAGGTTTTTGAGAGAATCGTTGTTGTGCCACAATTTCGGCAGGCAAAAGCTTTTCGCCGTTTTTCATTGCCGGGAGTAATGAATCGTTTTCTGCATCCGTTTCATCATCAGTCGATTCAAGGTAAACTTTAAGGAAACCATCAAATACTATCACTTCCCCCGAAGCCACAAACTGATGTTTACTTCCCGAAATAGAAATATAAATTGACGTTTTTTCAAGTTCTGCGTCAGACATTTGCGAAGCGATGGTGCGTTTCCAAATCAATTCGTACAACCGTTTTTCCTGTGAAGTTCCATCTACAGTATGTGCATTCATATAACTCGGACGAATGGCCTCGTGAGCTTCCTGCGCACCTTTTGATTTTGTCGTAAATTTGCGGATGTGCACATATTTTTCGCCTGCCATGCTGATAATTTCCGCTTTGGAAGTTCCTAATGCCAGATCCGACAAGTTCACGGAGTCGGTACGCATGTAGGTTATTTTTCCCGCTTCGTAAAGCCGTTGTGCCACTTGCATGGTTTGCGCCACCGAAAAACCAAGTTTCCGAGCCGCTTCCTGTTGTAAGGTAGAAGTGGTAAATGGCGGTGCGGGAGATTTTTTGGCTGGTTTGGTAATTATATTGTCGACACTGAATTGAGCGTTTTTGCAGGTTTCCAGAAATGCCTCAGCTTCTGCTTTTGTAGCAAACCGCTGTTGGAGTTCGGCTTTTAATTCTACAGCTTTTCCGTATGTATCAACCGAATTAAATATAGCACTAACACGATATGAGGCTTCTGCTGTAAATTGATTAATTTCACGTTCGCGTTCCACAATTAGGCGCACTGCCACCGACTGCACACGTCCCGCAGAGAGCGATGGACGGATTTTTCTCCACAAAATGGGGGAAAGTTCAAAGCCGACAATCCGATCGAGCACGCGGCGTGCTTGTTGGGCATCTACCAAGTTTATATCAATATCGCGTGGTGTTTCAATTGCATGAAGAATGGCTTCTTTCGTAATTTCGTGAAATACAATGCGTCGTGTATTTTCTTTTTTGAGTTTTAATTCCTCGTACAAGTGCCACGCAATGGCTTCTCCTTCGCGGTCTTCATCGGAAGCGAGCCATACAATTTCTGCTCCTTTTGTAGCTTTTTTTAATTCTGCCACTGTCTTTTTCTTGTCAGTGGAAACCACATATTGCGGCTCGTAGTTATTTTCGAAATCAATTCCGATTCCCTTTTCAGCTAAATCGCGAATATGTCCGAAACTGGACATGACCTGATAGTCTTTTCCAAGAAATTTTTCTATCGTTTTAGCTTTTGCTGGGGACTCTACAATGACAAGATTTTTAGGCATAAAGTTTTTTAATTTACAATGTACAATGTACGATTTTTCTTGAAACAGAATTTGAATACTATAGTGTCAAAACAACTTTTTCAAAGAAATGATCGATGTAATAACAGATTAAATATCATGATTAACATGAAATCGGTTGCAAAATAACAAAAATAAGAAGGTACGAGCCAAATTTTCAACACATTATTTTTGTTTTTTATTGTTTTTGGTCGAAAAAAGGGAAGAATCTAAGAAACAATATTAAAATTCACCGGTTTTAATTCTAAAAACTTCAAAAAAATAAGTATCGAATCCAAATAGTGTTCCATAGCAATATTAACTTTATAATTTTAGCTGTATTGAAGAAATTTTGAATAAACAAAATGAAAATGAAATTGTTATACTCTTAAACATTGAACGTTTTTATCTAATAATTATAGTTAAATAATATTAACATGCTATTTTCCCTGATTGACTGAAAATAAATACAACCAATTATTCTCGAATAATATATTAATTATAAGGTATTTATAAATTATCACATACTTTTTTGAATCAATTGTCAAAAAGTTACTTTTTGAATTATGAATAAGTTTATTGGTTTAGGCGCTTAGAGCGCATAGACTTTGTTCCTTTAATTTGTGAAATAAACAGCCCAAAAATTATCTAATTTATATGATAAATATGATAT
>JAAFGX010000138.1 GCA_010365115.1 Paludibacter sp. | reverse complement strand
CCCTGATCCTGATGCGCCATAGTCTGAAGAGGCATTGAACTGAATTTTAACATGCACTACCGCCGGCATCACCATCTTTGACGCCCTTACAAAATTTACATTACCATTTGAAGTATTTATGGCTGCAGCATTTTCTGTTGGTGTTGTTAAACTGTCTTCTGTACTGCCACCATTATTTGCCCCTTGCTTATTGGTACAACTAATGGCCAGACTTTGCATTATTATAAATAGAACCGGAAGCAGGATGTTGTGTGACTTATTCATATTTGATAGTATTATTATTATTAATTTATTTTTTTATTCAGTTACACTGTTTTCTGTTCTTCAGTTTCGCTGTAGCTCGATTTAACCCTTTATTCTGCTTATGCTCTTTATGATGTTCGTGGGATAATTGCTGCTGCATGTTGAGCAGGCAGTTTACCATCACACCGTACTTTTGCATAGGCATGTTTTGGTTCATACTTTGGCCGCACATAGACACATTTCGTTGTTCATCAAACCCTGCATCATGCCGCTTTTTTGCATCATCATGTTTGTTTTTGATCTTGTTTGTTGTTTTGTCCCATCATTTGGGTGCTTGCCGTATACCCTACCATTAAGAGGAGGGCTGTTGCGATAATTACTAAACTTTTCATTTTCGTTAATTTTAATTGTTTATGCTACTGTCCAGTTAATTAAATTCAACAAAATATTTTTTGAAGTGAAAAAAGTCGGGCCGATTAATTACTTCTTTATATTTCCTCGTTATTCAAGATTTGAGCGAATGCCTCTGCTTTTTGTTGTCAGTCAGTAATAATATCACAAACCCCGACCAGTTCCATATCGTCTTATAAGGTAACAGCATCCGCTACCCGTTTTCCAATTACGCCATATCCATTGATGGCTACTTTTACTTTTTCATTTTTTTAAATTTAAAAATTAATATTTATATTAAGCTGTATAAAAGATAAAAAACCAAGTAATGCATACTGTATAAAAAGAAGCTTGGTTATTTATTTACTGTTTTCTTACAAAAAGAAAAGGTAGCTATTTAATAACTTCATAATTGCGCATCATACCCATATCTTCGTGCTCCAAATTATGACAGTGATAGAGGAAAATACCTGTATAATCTTCGAATCTTAGAGCAACTTTCACGCTCATATCAGGAAGTAAAAGAAAAGTATCTTGCCAACCTTCGTCAATAAAACCATCTTTCATGGAGTTCCAAACAGCAGGCGAAACTTGTGAAGCATCCCGCTCTATAATCTGAAACTGTGAACCATGAATGTGTACAGGATGAGGCATCTTCATCATGTTGCCCATCATTCCGCCGCCACTGCCACTATTAATAAATTCCCACACTTCGGTGGTGTTCAATTTTACTTTCTCCCAGTCGGCCACTTCATTCATTTCAAAAGTTTTACCATTGATAAGCCATTCCATACGTTGAAAATGGAAATTAAATTGACGAGGTGAATCTCGATTGACGGACTCCGATAAATTCAGTTGTTGTATAGGTTCGAAATCTACAGGCAAAGGCAGGACTTCGCCTTCATTTTCAGAAACGATAAAATTGTACACTATGAAAGCATCTCCATTATCCATACCTGATTGGGATTGATTATTGCCACCTTGCATGTTGCCTCTTCCTCTCATCATTCCTCTGCCACCCATACCTCTTCCACTGCCCATCATTCCCATGGAAGTACCACTGTTGAAGTCGAGACTATTGAGTGAAACTTGTTCGCCAGAGTTTGTGTTAGAAAAATCGCGCCAAATATCTATGCGCTCTCCTGGACCCAACATCATATACGATTTGTCTGTTGGTTTAGAAAGCAACCCTCCATCGTTACCAATAACTGTTAAATCGACACCGTCGCTCCAGGCAAGTTTATAAATTCTGGAATTGGAGCCGTTCAATACACGAAATCGATACGTAGCTTTATCTACTTCCATCGAAGTGTCACTTTTGCCGTTTATTAAAATTTGGTCGCCCAAAAATCCAATCATCCTGTCCAGCATATTATTTCCTAAATAGACAAGTTGGTTTGATGAATCGAACCTTCTGTCCTGAATAACAAGAGGAGTTTCATATTTGCCAGAAGGCAAGTTGTTTTGGTTGTCTTCTACAATAAACATCCCTGCCAATCCTTTATAAACCTGATAACCTGTTTTTCCATGCGGGTGTGGATGGAACCAATAGGTGCCTGGACGATTGTTTACTACAAACTCGTAAACAAATTGTTCCCCATTATTAATTACATACCTTGGATGTCCGTCCATCTCTTGTGGAACATGCAATCCGTGCCAATGTATAATGCTTTCGTCAGGAAGTTCGTTGTTATAACGGATACGAATTTTCTGATTGGGTTTCACACGAATAACTGGACCAAGGTATGAATTTGGAATTAGTTGAAGCGATGAGCTTTCACCTTTTATTAGTTCGGAACTATAGGTGTAAATGGCTGTTTTTTCTCCTTCAAAAAGTTGTATTTCTGCTGGAGTGGCAGTTAATGAAATATCTATATCGGGTTCAAACGATTCTGTAAGTGTAAATTGATTACTTGATTGTTTTTGTTGTTTGCTATTTTGACAAAAAGCAAACGAGGGCATAATGACCAATATGATTAATGCCCTTATTATCTGTTTTAATTTATTAATTCTCATTTTTAAATAAATTATGCAAATTCCATTTTATTTATTCAAATAAACATCTTGAATTTGTTTACTGTTTTTTATTCTCTATGGGCAATCCCAGCGTTACCCAGTCGTGCATGCCGCCACGGTAATACAATATTTTATCGGGCGGATAACCAGCCTCCAGTAAATTATGGATGGCCGTGGGCGATTGCGGGCATTGCGGTCCATTGCAGAAAAAAATGGAAGGTTGATTGCTATCTAGTTCGCCCATCCTTTCGGTTATTTCATTGTACGGGATGTTCTTTGCACCAGAAATGGTCGATGTTTTATAAAAATCGGGTGTACGCCCGTCAATTATCTGTTTTCCTGCTTCCAACCAATCATTTAATTCAATCTCATCTACCGTTCGAACGCCATCGGCTACTTTCATCGGTTGAATTTTCCCCCAGGTGGTATCCACCTGAACTAGACCCGTTTCGCCTTTTATCGGTTGCGGCACCATTTGTGTTTCGCTCCTTTTAAGCGTTCTTCTTTCATTAATTTTCATATTCTGATTTTTTTAAATTAAAAACCCATTCCCAGCGTAAACAACGCTTGTGTATTGTATTCCCTTTCTTTGGTAACCAGAGTTTGAAACTCTCAATCCAAAGCAGTTTCGTCGGCAATCCTGAGTTTAAGACCTACCAGAGAATACAAGATTTTACGACTACAAAGTGTCGATTACCTTTTGGAGTTTTGAGCGTATCTCCTTCGCAATGCTTTCGAGCTCAGGACTTTCCACAGCCATCATAGAGGCTACCGGGTCAACCGCAGCCACTTCTGTCTTGCCATTGCCCAGTTCCTGTACAATCACGTTGCAGGGCAGCATGATGCCAATTTTGTTTTCTGCCTGAAGTGCTTCATAGGCTTTGGCAGGGTTGCAGGCTCCTAAAATCTTATATTTTCTAAAATCCACATCCAACTTTTCTTTTAGCTTTTCATGGATGTTAATTTCCGATAGTATGCCAAAACCTTCTTTTTTTAATTCTTCGGTCACTTTTTCAACGGCTTAGTCGAAAGGATAATTGTTTTTTTTCAATGTAGTACTTCATGATGTTTTGTTTTTCAATTCAATAATATAACTATGTTCCGGCATTCCTACCGAAACTACTATATCATCCACAATTAACAGGGGTGATATTTTTAATTTATACTCCTCAATTAACCCCGGATGATCTTCGAAGTACACGACTTCATATTGCAACCCGGCATCCTTTAATTGTTCTTCGAGTTTTGGCCGGTGTGTGCATGTTTTGGTAGCTGCTATTATAATTTTCATTCTAGATTCCTTTTACGTTCTTCAAATTCGTGTTTGTTTATTTCGCCTCTGACATAGCGCTCTTTTAAAATATCGAGCGCCGATTTTCTAGGTTTTCTGGAGTTGTTATTTTTTCGGTTGATCCTCATTGTGACTAGCGAGATAATGCCAATCAGCATGACAATACCAACAATCCACCACAAGTCCATTCTCCAGCCGAATACTTCATATCCGTTCATCATAATACTCTTCCTTTCTTTTTATTTGTTATTTTGGTTTTGCATCATTCCGCCCTGATTCTTCATGCCTCCTTGTCCCTGCATCATTCCACAGTGTAGCATCATCATGTTTTTCAACAGTTCTTTCTGGTCGTTGTTCAACACGGCTTTCATTTTACCGGCGGTTTCGTAAGCGACCACTTTCATGCGTACTTTAGTGTCGGCACAATCCTTCATTTGTTTTTCAACCTGGTTTGCAGGCGCCATTTCATCCAGCAGATTTTTCAACTTCATTTGTTTTTTTCGTAACTCCGATTGAAAATCAATTTGTTGTTTTTTAAACTCAGCCTGCAAGTCATACAGTTGGTCCACCTGCTTATCGTTCAGCGATAACTGTTGTTTCATGTTGGGCAGATGGTTCACCATCATCCCGTACTTTTTCATGGGCATACCTTGACCCATTTTTTGTCCGCACATGGCACATTTTCCCTTGTTCATCATGCCCTGCATCATGCCGTCGCTTTGCATCATTCCGCTTTTTTGCATCATCATGCTTTGTTTTTGATCTTGTTTGTTGTCGTGGTCATGCCCCGTTTGGGCGCTTGCTGTGTACCCTACTATAAAAAGGAGGGCTGTTGCGATAATTACTAGCTTTTTCATCTTTTCATTTTTTTAAAAATTTGGTTATTATCTCCGTATAAATTAATATTAATTTACATGCTCTAATTAACTTATTTTTTTGCATATAAAACTATTGAATTGAAACCCTGTGATTATCAGAATGCCATTCCCAGCGTAAACAACGCTTGAGTATCATACTCTCTTTCTTTGGTAATGGGAGTCTGAATACCCGCGCCAAGGGCAATTTCGTCAGCTATCCTGAATTTAAGGCCTATCAGTGAATACAAACTTGTTCCATTTTCGGTTATTTCACCCCTGAATTCCAGTTCGGGATAAATCATTTCAGAGGCTTTGAACACAAACGAACTTTCATATTCAGCCATTTTGTCGACCAAATTGATATGCATATTTGCGTCTACAACCACTATTTTAGGAGCAGTTAGTCTCCCGGATAATCCAAAAAGATATTTAAGTGAATTGGACTTTGCAGGACCTGTAGGAAGGCTGACCTGACCGAAAACACTTAATCCATTATTATAAGTGGCATCGTGAAGAAAACTATACATCAACATGAATTCAGAGTAAGGTGATGTTTTAATACCATCACTTCGTATATGAAGTCCTAAGCCAGGAAGTAAACCGGCTTCAATATGTATGGCCAAGTCCTGTCCTACGGTAGAATCCAGCCTTTGCTGAAAAGGAGTTATACGCAGGCTCATTTCTCCGGGCGGGTCAGGTAATGACATATGAGCCAGAAACGGGTGAACGAACATATCACCCATATGGTTTTTATCGTTTTCTTGTCCATTTGCTATGAAAGTTGTACCTGTAATTAACAAAACAATCAATACGATACAATTAAAATTTTTCATGACGATTGTATTTATTTAACTATTGTCGGTTATTAAAGTGATTTTAGATATTCCATTAAATCTCTTAGATCTGCTTCACTCATTTTCCAGCGGGGCATATCTTTACTAAGTTCATCGCCGTCGGGGTGTTTCCCTTTTTCCACAGCATTCATAAAGTTTTCAAAGGTATAGGCTTCATTATGTGCCTGTTCTGCGTCAGTATGACCAACACCGCCGTGATCATGATCGGTCGAAAGTGTAGTCCATCGGATATCAGGTGCAACCATTGTTTCCATATGCATTACATGGCTACCTCCCCGTGCATCTGTTCCATGGCAGGATACACAGGCAAAATTGCCACCCATCATCATCATTCCCGTTGTTGGGCCTCCCTGATATGAGATTGGTGTACCCTGCTTACTTGTAGCTGTGAAATAAATTTGTTTGCCATTGGAATTAAATAAACCTGATGCCCACGCTGTTCCATTACTTATTCCGTTACCTTTTGGCTGATTGCAACCAAATAAAAAAACTGAAATGCAAATTGCAAGAAAAATTCTGAGTTTCATGATTGTGATTTTTAGTTAATAATTTGAACTTTGAGAAAAATAAATTGCACTCATTATAATGGAACAGTCTAACTCTCAAAATGTTTTACAAAAAAGTTAATAAAACAGCCTCATTTTTTCTTCCTATTCTTGTTTGCAAAGTCCGCCCTTGATATATTTTTCTTTTAAAATATCGAGAGCCGACTTATCTTTTTTTTGTTTGTGATTGTTGTTTTGGTTCACAACTTTAACTATAGCCCAAATCGCAACAATGAGAATAAAACAGAAAGCTACATTCACCGTATTTAAAGTGAAGCAATAACCCTTTCGAGTTTTTCTTTTATTTCCCGTGCAATTCCAGACAGGTTCTGGTTTTCAATAGCCATCATCGAGGCAACCGGATTAATGGCAGCCACTTCGATTGAATTGTTATCCAATTCCTGTATTATTACATTGCAGGGAAGCATTAATCCCACTTTATCCTCTTGTTGTAATGCTTTATAAGCATAAGCTGGATTGCAAGCCCCCAGAATTTTGTATTTACGAAAATCAACATTCAGTTTTTCTTTCAGTTTTTCATGAATATCAATTTCAGAAAGTACGCCAAATCCTTCTACTTTTAGTGCTTCGACAACTGCGCTTTCGGCATCATCGAAATTCTTGTTTATTATTTTACTGATGTAGTAGTTCATAATGTTTTTTTTTATTTGTGTTCGTGTTGTTTTTTTAGCTCAGTTGATGCAGGTTTCATCATTTTCATTTTTCCATTGGCATCCATCATTCCCTTTTCTTTCATTTTTTTCATGCACATTTGCATCATCTCGGGGTGGTCTGTCATTATACTTGCCATATTGTTGGACATTGTTGAATCTCTTTCGCACATATCCATCATGTTGCCTATCATTTTCTGCATCATTTCAGGATTGTCTTTCATCATGCCTTTCATTTGATCATGATTCATCATTTGATGTTCCTTACCCATACCCATTTTTGCATCATTGTTCATCATTTGATTGTTACCTTTCATCATCATTGCATGTTCGTTCCCTTTCATTGCATCCATAAAGTCCATCATTAGCTCCTGATTGTTCAAAATGGCATTGAAAGTTTCGATGCGTTCTTCCTTATTTTTCAATAGCTGATTTGCCTTTGTTGTTTGGCTGTATCCATTGAAAGAAAATACGCTTAATACGGAAATTACTAAAACTATTGTTTTCATGATATTTATTTATTTAATTGATTAAGAATTAATTACAAAATTAGTTTTTTGAATTAGCAGCACCCATGGTGACCGTGCCCTCGTCCATTATGTTCATGTTTCTGACCATTTGTACCACTGTCGCTTTTTGGCACCAGCTTCATATTACAAACCGGACAATTTCCAGGAGAATCGTACGTTTTGTCCCCTTCGCATTTCATGGGACATGCATACAAGGTTTGAGATTGGGAAACTAACTTTTCCCCTTTGTTCTGAGCTGTTGTTTCAACTCCGTTTTCTTTTTGTTCATCTCTGCTAAAATAATCTTTAAGTGTTTTCATAATTCATATAATTTTAATTGTTTTTACTATTACAAAGATACTTAGCCCACGTTATTAAGCTGTTACACAATTTCCTGATTGTTTTACATTATTTTCAGGTTTTAGACTTCATCGATAGATTTTCGATTCTGTTCCCTCATTTTTTTGAAATATGAAGGTGTAAATCCGGTTACTTTTTTAAACTGACCAGACAAATGTGCAACACTGCTATAGCCCAATTCATAAGAGATCTCGCTTAACGTTTTTTCATCATAAACAATCAATTCTTTCGCTCGTTCAATTTTCAGGTTAATCAGGTACTTTTCAATAGTAACTCCTACAATGGAGGGAAAAAGCGTACTCAGGTAATTGTAATCACGATCTAACTCATCCTCCAATACGACAGATAAATTTACATTAGTTTGAATTTTATTGTAGATGTAATTGATGATAACTGTCTTAATCTGCTCAATGATTTGGACTGTGTGGCTATTAATTATTTCAAAACCGGCACCCCTTAATCGGGTGTGAAGATTTGCTAATTCAGCTTCTGAAATAGGATTATTAACTACAACTTTCCCCATTTTCACATCTGTATGATCAAACCCTAAATCATGAAAGATGGTGGAAACAACCATGATACATCGGTTGCAAACCATATTTTTAATATGTATTATCATTGTTTTCAATCCTTGTTCTCAATTATTTTTTAAAACAGTTATTGCAAACTATCCAAAATTGAATTCAAATAATTTACAAGTGTTTTTTTTTGATCTTGTGATAATCGGGCATCACGATGAATAAGCGTGTATGAATAGAGTGGCATTTCACCCTTTTCAATCTGATTGACCATTGAATTTAATTTGCTTTTTTGTCTCCTTACCGAATAGGATCCAAATTCACTTAAATTCAACTCCTCCTTTCCTTTATTTATATGACTCTCCAATAACCAACCAACTGGCTGCACATGACTGTACCAAGGGTAGTTCGTATTGTTACTGTGGCAATTGTAGCAAGAGGTATGCAGAATATTTTCAATATTTTCAGGAGCCCGATAAGACAATATAATGTCAGTTGTTGGCACCTCAGTACTTTGATTAGTTCTGGTGGGAAAAAATTGTAACCCCACCAGAACAACCATTATCACTAAACCGATACGTTTTAGTGTTTTCATTTTACAGCAATTACTTGTGAAACACTCCCACACTTGATCATTTTACTTCCTAAAAGTGGATTTTTTATTTCATTGGATTCACTCAGCCACTTGCCACCTTTTTTGTTGTCATACATAGGGCAATAAATCTGATATAAAGTCCGGTCTGCGCCCGTAATTACGACTAAGTCTTTAATGTCTGTACTCAATATTTCGAAGTGTTCCCTTTGATGGTCAATTTTATTTCCATTTTCTGAAATATGCTCCGCATGTTCTCTGGCATCATATAGAATATCTTTTAATTCTTTTTGTTTTGATGCTGGCACGCTTGAAATTTCATATTTACCTAGGGCATCGTATAACAATTTGCCTGAACTTGCTGCTTTCTTGCCATTGTCTTCAACCAAAGCATTTTTTAGAGCCAGATAATTATTGATAATAGTTGTTGCCAAAAGCGAATGTTTAACATTAATTGAAGTTTGGCTGGTTGATTTATCCAACAATTCCGAAAGGACTCAATATATTCTTTAGCAATTCATTGAATTAACATTCCGATGAATAATGGACATAACACTCCATTGTCTAAATCTC
>JAAFGX010000137.1 GCA_010365115.1 Paludibacter sp. | reverse complement strand
TTGAAAGCCTTCCGCAAGCGGAATTTGCAATCGGCATTAACAACAGTAGACATTTAAAATAGATTGGACTATTTTAAATGTACAGTTGGTATAATTATAACTATAGGAATAGTTGGAGTAATCTCTTCGGGTATAGTTTTCGTTGTAGTATTATCAGCGATTCCGGGGTTATATGGTGTTCTAGTTGCTTTTGCAAAATCGGTAATTGTATTTGCAACTTCAATTGCATTTTTAGGTGTTGGTTCAGGATGGTCAGCAGGTGATAGGTTTAAAATAATTGAGAAGAAAGTCAAAAGCAGGTATTACTATCGTGGTATATTTTTTTCGAGTAACTCCATTCTCGAAATAAATTAAGAACATTTCAACTGAATTTAATTATTAAATATCAGCTATTTAGCCAACTGAAAACTATTATCGGAATTTAAAAAAACAAAAAACTCTTACGACAACTCGAAAGAAGAAAAAACCCGTTTCGAGATTTGTCGAAGAGGATGCTTAAAGGAAAAAAAACTGACTTTTATTTTGTTCGCTTTTTGACAATTTTCTGCGGTTTGACAACTTTAGGAAAAGAAAAAAACCAAAAATCGGCTTTTCGACTCGAAAACTGACGAATAATTTTGAAAAAAACGAATTTGACGACTTAAAATCTTAAATTTATTTCGTTGATTTCTAGTTGTATTTTAGCGGTTTGACTTTGAAGAAAAAGAAAATATAACTCGACTTTTTTTACTGTACTACAGAATTTTACGCATTTCGATAACTTTACACTTTTCGACAAGTTACGAAACAGAAACTTTTGCGCAAAAACGACAAAAAGAACCTGTCGAATTCGAAATTGAGAATGTACAAATCAGACCAGAGTTTGAAGTGTTGAAACCCAATTTTTCAAAGACATCAAAGTCCAAGTATGTTACGTTTGATATTTATGCATAATTTGAGAATGGCTAGTAATACCAAATGAATTTTTATTTCAGCCCAAAGTCAACTTTGGTATAATGCCGATCGAGCATTTCGAGATTCCGCTTGTGGAAGGCATATCGTAGCAAAGCGGAGATCCCGTATACGGGAGAAATAAACAGTACAATCCCGTTACACGGGATGTTCCATTAGACGCACTTGCCTGCGGCAGGCAGGGTCGACATTGGACTGAATTATTTCTGCAATCGGTATAAGTTTCACAATTAGCCACTTCCGAAGACTTACAGGCAGGCAGGTTAATTACTTCACTTTTGTTGTATAAATCTATGAATTAGGCGACTAGCTAGTCTTGAATCGCATTATTTATCCATAAACTATTGCTTGTTTTTCAACCATTCATCCATAGATCTTGCAGCACGCCGTCCATCGCCCATAGCCAGAATGACTGTGGCACCACCACGTACAATATCGCCACCGGCAAAAATAATAGGCACTGCCGATTGCATGGTGTTATCATCCACTACCACTGTTCCCCATTTAGTCACTTCAAGACCTTCTACAGATTGCGGTATAAGGGGATTGGGAGAAACTCCGACACTTACAACAACTTCGTCAACCTCAATTAATTCAGTTTTTCCGGGTATTTCTACAGGAGAACGACGACCAGAAGCATCAGGTTCGCCAAGTTCCATTACTTGCAATAACATATGAGTAACACGTCCTTGTTCGTTTCCAACATATTCTATTGGATTGTGCAATGTCCAAAATTCAATGCCTTCTTCTTTGGCATGTTTCACTTCTTCAATACGTGCAGGCATTTCAATTTCAGAGCGACGGTAAACAATCATAGCACGTTCTGCGCCCAATCTGCGAGCAGTGCGTACTGAGTCCATGGCAGTATTTCCACCACCGATTACCGCCACTTTTTTGCCTTTAAACACAGGTGTGTCAGATTCTGGATTTGCAGCATCCATAAGATTTACACGAGTGAGATATTCATTCGACGACATCACTCCTACCAGATTTTCTCCTTTAATATTCATAAATCTTGGCAGTCCGGCACCACTGGCAACAAAAATTCCTTTAAATCCATCCTCTTCCAAATCCTGTATTGAAATGGTTTTTCCTACCACGCAATTGGTTACAAAATGTACACCCATAGATTGTAGATTCTGAATTTCTACGTCTACAATATCATTTGGCAATCGAAATTCCGGTATGCCGTATTTTAAAACACCGCCAATTTCGTGCAATGCTTCGAAAACCACGACTTCATATCCCAACTTTGCCATATCGCCGGCAAATGCCAATCCGGCAGGACCAGAACCAACCGCTGCTATTTTGATATTATTTGCTGGAGCAACTTCGGGTACTGAGATATTACCGCTTTCACGTTCGTAATCTGCTGCAAATCGTTCGAGATGACCAACTGCTACGGACTCTTTTTTCATTTTCAGATGCATGCACTGACCTTCACATTGCTTTTCCTGTGGACAAACCCGACCGCAAACTGCGGGAAGTGCTGAAGTCTCTTTCAACGTTTTTGCTGCTTCAAGAAAATCACCGCGTTCAATATTCTTTACAAATTTTGGAATATCAATACCAACCGGACATCCAAGCATGCATGTGGGATTAGCACAATCAAGACATCTTTTTGCTTCCAACATTGCCATTTCGGCAGTCAAGCCTAAGTTCACCTCTTCCAACCGACTATGGCTGCGGTATTCTGCATCCAACTCGGGCATGTGTACGCGTGGTATATCGGTACGTTCTTTGGCTTTCATCGATTTGCGCAATTCTTCACGCCAGGCCATTGCTCTTTCTTCGCTATGATTCATATCTTTATTTAGAAATAAGAGGTAAAAAGCAAGAGGTATGTAAATTGTATTTTCCTCTATGTCTAAACCCTTTAGTGTGTTTATTTTTTTACAGTTGACAGATATTGCTCATTTTCTTCTCGTTCTATATCTCTATATCCACCAAGCCGCATCAACATTTCGTCAAAATCAACTTCATGGGCATTGAACTCAGGACCATCAACACAAACAAATTTGGTTTTTCCACCTACACTTACCCTACATGCTCCACACATACCTGTACCATCAACCATTATCGTATTTAACGAAGCAAGCGTTGGCACTTCATATTTTTTAGTCAATTGACTTACAAATTTCATCATAATAGCAGGACCAATTGTAACGCAAAGATCAACCTTTTCGCGATTAATTACAGTCTCTACACCATTTGTAACTAATCCTTTATTTCCATACGAACCATCATCGGTCATTACAATTACTTCGTTGGAATGAATACGCATTTGTTCTTCCAGAATAATCAAATCTTTAGTGCGGGCAGCAATAACCGTAATTACTCGGTTTCCTGCTTTTTTCAATGCAGCTACAATCGGCATCATAGGAGCAGTACCAACACCACCACAAGCACAAATCACTGTTCCAAAATTTTCAATATGAGTTGCCTTCCCTAATGGACCGACCATATCAGTTATAAAATCTCCTGCTTCTAATGCACATAATTTAGAAGACGAAACGCCCATCTTTTGAACAACAAGTGTTATAGTTCCTTTTTGCAAATCGGCATCGGCAATAGTTAAAGGAATTCTTTCGCCCTTTAGACCTACTTTTACCATAACAAAGTGTCCTGCTTTTCGCGACTTTGCAATCAACGGAGCTTCAACTTCAAACTTAATCACATTAGCAGAGAAATACTCTTTACTGATAATTTTATTCATTTCTGAGATTTTTTTTATTCAAGTCGCAAAAATACATAAAAAAACACCTAATTGAGGTTGATATAGTTATAAAAAAAAAGAAAATAATTTCAAATTGAATATAATTTCAAAAAAAACAGTAAAACAGTATTATTAAAAACAGTATGAATATATTTAAAAAAGAAAAAAGCACTATTAAAGATTCTCATAATGATTGCTTTTTAGGTACTTTTGCAGTTCAAAAAATACAAGTTTATACAAATCAAGCTCTTTTATGAATAAATATTTAAAAATACCAAAATACCATTTTGTAATATTATTTTTTTTTACTTTATCACTTCAAATTGTATTTTCTCAAAAAAATATCAATGATAGCATTCAACTTGAAGAAGTAGTTGTAACAGGTTCGAAAACAGAAATTTCCCGAAAATTAGTTCCATTATCTGTTTCACAAATATCAAAAAAAGAAATTGAAAATAGTGGGCAAATGAATATCCTGCCCGCATTGAACTTATTTGTACCCGGAATTTTTGTAACCGAAAGAAATATTGTAGGTTTTGGTGTTGGAAATGGTGGTTCCGGCTCCATTAGTATGCGCGGTATAAGCAGTTCGCCCAATACTGAAGTACTGGTATTAATTGATGGCCATCCACAGTATCAGGGAATTTTCGGACATCCTTTGGCCGATGCCTATGTAGCATCTGATGTAGAAAAAGTAGAAATAATTCGCGGACCTGCATCCATCCTATATGGCTCGAATGCAATGGCCGGGGTTATTAATATTATTACAAAAAAACAACACGACGACGGCTTGAAAGTCAACATCGGAGCATCTTACGGATCGTTTAATACGCAAAAGTACATTGGAACTATTGGTTATAAAAAAGAAAAACTAAGCGCTTTTATTTCAGTAAATCACGACCAAACTGATGGCATTCGTGAAAATACCGATTTTAACATCAATAATGGGTTTTCAAAGATTGGCTATGAAATAAACGAACACTTAAATTTAACAGCAGATTTCAATTTGGCAAAATTCAATGCTAATGACAATGGTCCGATTAACAAACCCGCAGCTCCTTTCAATATTGACATTACCCGCGGCAAAACATCGCTTTCTCTCGAAAATAAATTTGAAAAATCAGAAGGAGCTATTAAATTGTATCATAATTTTGGAGAACATTTTTTACCGGACAATAAATTACCCAATAACAGGATAAGTCCTTTTCATTCAACAGACAGAAATAGTGGATTAATGCTATATCAAACTTTTAAATTACTGAAAGATAACAGCATAACGATTGGGACAGATTTCAAACAGTATGGTGGAATTGTAAACCAACTTCCTATCAAAGACACTTTAATTACGATTAATGAATTAGCTGTTTATGCTTATGCACAGCAGAAATTATTTGAAAAGCTTACTTTAAGTGCCGGTTTGCGTTTGGAGAACAACTCCAACTATGGAAACGAGCTGATACCTATGACAGGCATTACATACAATCCAACGAGCACAACAACATTAAAAACATCTATTTCAAAGGGATTTCGGAGCCCAACCATTATGGAACTTTATATGAATGCTCCAGTTCCAAATCCAAATTTGCAACCAGAACGTATGATAAATTATGAAATTAGCTGGCTGCAGTCACTATTTAACAACCAATTAAGTTTTGAACTAACTGCATACAAAGCTATTGGAAGTAATATGATAATAGTTACAGGCGCTTTCCCAGTTTTGAAAAAAGAAAATACCGGATCATTCAACAATCAGGGAATTGAGTTTTCTACACGGTATATTTTGAATCGAAACTTATCTTTTAATGCTAATTACAGCTATCTGAATTTAACCAAACCAATTGTTGCGGCTCCACGCCAGCAATTAAATGTTGGTGCCAGTTATAATTACAAAATATTCAGCCTTCATATTTCAGCTCAATATGTTGAGAAACTGTACACCTTTATATCACCCAACCCAAGCATTTCTCCAATAATTGAACCCAACTATCTGTTGCTTAACGCTCGCATTTCAGCTCGTCCACTGAAACAATTAGAACTTTTTGTTGCTGGAAATAATTTATTAAATCAACAATACGAAATAAATTACGGGTATCCAATGCCAGGTATTTATTTCAATGGAGGTTTCAATGTCAAATTTTAAATGAATGTTTATAATCTAACCAATGTATTACAAATAAATTATATTTTAAAAAACAAGTAAAATAAACTTTCAAAAAATGTGTAACATTACATTATTTCTTTGAACAACATCTAATGAATAAAATATCTTTCATATTAATTTGAAATTCTACTGAACATTTTTCAATCAAATTGGTTGTATTTATTGAAAATTATATTACTTTTGTAGCGTCTAAATAAAAAGACACAGATTATGGTAAACCGATTTTTTACATACTTTTATTTTTACTTTTACTTTAATAGGTGAGAGCAGGAATTTAATTATGTAAGAATAACACTATATTAATAGAAAGTACATAAAAATCCTGCTCGAAATAACGAGTGGGATTTTTTTTATCAAAACATAGAACACATAATGAAAAGAGTAGCAATACAAGGAGGAAATGGTGCTTACCATGGCATTGCAGCCGAGAAATTTTTCGATGGTGAAGAAGTTGAAATCATTCCATGCAATACCTTTCGTGACATTTTTAAAACTTTAAAAAAAGATCCAAATGTTTTGGGCATCATGGCAATTGAGAATACAATAGCCGGAAGTTTATTGCCTAATTATGAATTACTTCGCCAACACAAGTATCAAATTGCCGGAGAATACAAATTGAGGATTTCTCATTGTATCGCAGCTTTACCGGGACAAACTATTCATGAAATTAAAGAAATTCAGTCGCACCCAATAGCACTTATGCAGTGTAGCGATTTTATTGAAACTATACCCGGGGTAAAGGTGGTAGAACACGAAGATACGGCTCTTGCGGCGCGTGATATTGCGGTTAAAGATTTGAAAGGAACAGCTGCTATTTGTAGTGTGCGAGCAGCTGAAATTTACGGGCTGAATATTTTAGCAAAAGCAATTGAAACGAACAAACATAATTTCACCCGATTTCTGATTTTTGGTAACGAATGGATGGTGGACGAAATTCAAAAAAATGATGTAATCAATAAAGCTTCAATCGTTTTCACTTTACCGCATGCCGAAGGAAGTTTATCGAAAGTATTATCCGTTTTTTCATTTTACGGTATCAATCTTACAAAAATTCAATCGTTGCCAATAGTAGGTCGTGAGTGGGAATATCAGTTTCATGTCGATTTTAAGTTTGACGATCATGAACGTTACAAGCAATCGTTGGTAGCCATAACACCATTAATAAACGAGTTGAAAAATTTGGGAGAATATTCTGAAGGGATAACACCAGATATTTAAACCCCTAACCCCTAAAGGAGAATAAGAAGAAAGACCCCCGACCACTAAAGGGGTGAAGGAGATATTACTAATGATTATTTCAAAGGAATGAAAGATATAAATATAAATTCACAAGACCAAAGTAACTCAGTTCCCCTTCAGGGGCTAGGGGTAAATTCCTCTTTTCGAGCTACGAGTAGTAAAACCATTCAACCCGCTGATCGATTAAGTTCTATCAGTGAATACTATTTTTCCACAAAATTGAAAGAAGTTGCGGAAATGAATGCCAAAGGCATGAATGTGATCAGCTTAGGCATTGGAAGCCCTGATTTGCCACCTTCAAAAGAAACCATTGAAGCACTCTGTCAATCGGCTGCAGAAGCCAACACACACGGATACCAACCTTACGTAGGAATCCCCGAACTTCGCAAAGCTTTTGCTGACTGGTACAAAAAATGGTTTTCGGTGGAATTGAACCCAGCCAACGAAATACAACCGCTAATAGGTTCGAAAGAAGGAATTTTGCATATTTCACTCGCATTTCTTAATCCTGGCGATGGAGTTTTAGTTCCTAATCCGGGTTATCCTACCTATTCGTCGGTAAGCAATTTGGTACAAGCAAAAGTGCACACATACGATTTGGACGAAAACGATAATTGGCAACCTGATTTCGAAGCAATCGAAAAATTGGATTTATCCAACGTAAAATTGATGTGGGTGAATTACCCGAATATGCCTACCGGAGCTAGCGCATCACCTGAATTATTTGAGAAACTAGTAGCTTTTGGTAAAAAACACGGAATTATTATTTGTAATGATAATCCTTATAGTTTTATTTTAAACGATAACAGACTAAGTATTTTACAGGTAGAAGGAGCAAAAGATATTTGTATTGAATTGAATTCGATGAGTAAATCGCACAACATGCCGGGTTGGCGCATGGGAATGCTGGCTTCAAACGCTCAATTTGTACAATGGATTTTGAAAGTAAAAAGCAATATCGACAGTGGACAATTTAAACCCATGCAAGTTGCAGCAATTGCAGCAATGAATAATTCGGACGAATGGCACCGTGAAATGAACATTGAATTATATAAAAATCGCAGGAATATTGCCGAAGAAATTTTAAAAATGCTCGGTTGCACTTTTGACAAAAAGCAGGTTGGTCTGTTTTTGTGGGCGAGAATTCCTAAAAAATACAAAGATAGTGGCGAGCTGGCTGACAGAGTGCTATACGATGCAAAAGTATTTATCACACCCGGATTTATTTTCGGAGATAAAGGCAACCAGTACATTCGACTCTCACTTTGCGCCAACGAGAGAATGCTGAACGAAGCACTTAATCGGATTAAAGAAATGTAGCCCCTAACCCCCAAAGGGGGAATAGAGAGTTAGAGAAAAACAGATAAAAAGAATTTAAAACAATTTAATTTGCTTTCAAAAGTCCCCCTTCGGGGGATTGAGGGGGCTTTATATTATGGAACTAGAATCAATATTATTACCGGGAGTAGATACAAAACGACCTCTCATTATAGCAGGTCCGTGTAGTGCTGAAACCGAAGAACAGGTTATGGAAACAGCACGTGGTTTAGCTTCACGTGGCATTAAAATTTTCCGTGCCGGAATATGGAAACCTCGCACAAAACCAGGTGGTTTCGAGGGAATGGGTGCAGAAGCATTGCCATGGCTTCAACGTGTACAATCTGAATTAGGCATGTACACAGCAGTTGAAGTAGCAACTGCTAAGCATGTTCGTGAATGTTTGGCTCATAATGTGGATATACTTTGGATTGGTGCCAGAACTTCGGCAAATCCGTTTGCAGTGCAGGAAATTGCGGATGCATTGGAAGGCATAAACATCCCTGTATTAATCAAAAACCCTGTAAATCCGGATTTAGATTTATGGATTGGCGCTATTGAACGGATTCACAATGCTGGAATTCGTCGAATAGGTGCAATTCATCGCGGATTTAGCACTTCAGACAAAAAGATATATCGTAATTTACCGCAATGGCATTTACCCATCGAATTGCACCGTCAACTTCCAAACTTGCCAATTATATGTGATCCTAGTCATATTGGCGGAAAACGCGAATTAATTGCTCCACTTTGTCAACAAGCAATGGATTTGAATTTTGATGGATTGATTATTGAAACACACATCAATCCAGACAAAGCGTGGAGTGATGCTGCACAACAAGTTACACCGGAAGTGTTGGATTTCATCCTAAACACATTGGTGATTCGCGATACCATTCAAACAACAGAAAATATGTCTGCACTTCGTCGTCAGATTGATGAGTTAGACGATAGTTTATTGGAATTGTTAGCTAGACGTATGCGGGTTTCAACAGAAATTGGACAATATAAGAAAGAGCATAATATGCCAATTCTACAAGCACAGCGATACGATGAAATTCTTTTAAAACGCATTTCTCAGGCTGAACAAATGGGAATGGATGGGGAA
>JAAFGX010000136.1 GCA_010365115.1 Paludibacter sp. | reverse complement strand
CAGATGACTCCTCTGGAGTCTAATTTGAACAAAATAAATCAAATCAGTGAATAAGGAAAAATTGATTACCCACCTTATTCGTTATAGAGCCAAATTATCCGATTATGTCAGATTTAATTTTACGGTATATTTATCAGAAATTGGTCTAAACAAAAACAGGCGTTGATGAAATTGAAAAACATCTCCAAAGACTTTCTCTGCGAATTGATAAAACATTCTTATACGCTAGTAGTGAATGGATTGCCACGAAAGTTACGGGAGAAAAAAAACGGCTGATAAGTGATTTCTTACAACCTATATTCTACTAATATTTGATTTATTCAATCAACATAATTCCACTTAACATTCTACCTGACTTTATCCCTAATCGGCGGGCTGAGAAAAACTCTTCGTGCAGGGTATAGGTGCAGATTCCGGCTATTTCAATGTGCTCTTGAAGAATGCCATTTTTAAGCAATAAATGTTGATTTGCTTTCCACAAGTCTAAATAAATGGAATTGTTTCTTTTAATAATTATTTCAGAGGTGTCAAAATCGGCATTCTCAAAATGAGTTACAACTTCATTTCCTGCTTCATACACTTTAGCAGATATCGAAGGACCAATTGTTACTAAAATATCCGTAGTATTACAATTAAATTTCTCCACTAAAGTAAGAATAGTTTTTTCGGCAATTTTGCCACATGTTCCCCGCCAACCAGCATGAGCAGCCGCAATCACTTTTTTTACCGGATCGAAAAACAATAAAGGAACGCAATCGGCGGTGGTAATGCCAATGCAAATAGATGGAAGTTCGGTTATTAGTGCATCTATGCCGTTTAGAAATGCTTCTTTTTGTTCGGCATTTAGTTTGAAAAACGTTTCATCAATTGCTCTGATTTCCGTTCCGTGAGTTTGGTAAGGAATAATAATTTTATCCAATCCGATTTCAAGCTTATCAGCAAGAATTTTGTAGTTTTCAGAGATTTTTTCAGGATTGTCGCCCGAAAAAGGACTCAAATTAAATGATGCGTAATTGCCCACACTTACACCACCTTCACGGCTCGTGCAAAAATGGGCAATCTCTGTGTATTTGTTTAGTAAATTGAAAGTTATCATTCTTTATTAAGCCCCTTTAGGGGTTTGGGGTCTATAGTTCATCCCACCCAATTCCTTTGTATTTGCTCAAATCGTCTTCTTCGTCTTCCTCAAATTCATCTTCTTCAATTTCTTCCTCCGGTTCGTGATAAGTAATCTCCATAGGACGATGGGTTATTTCAATCACTTTGTTGGACTCTTTATTGATTTCAGTCCAAATTAAATCTTTCAATTCAGTAATTCCTAATCCGGTTATCGACGAAATGAAAATGGTTTGAATATCATTTGGAACTAATTTTTTTATTTCGGTTGTCAATTCCTCATCCAGCATATCACATTTGGTAATAGCCAAAATGCGCTGTTTGTCAACAAGTTCAGGGTTGTATTGTTTCAATTCATTCAATAGGATATTGTATTCAACTACAATGTCATCGGTGTCGGCCGGAATCATAAACAATAAAATTGAGTTTCGCTCAATATGGCGCAAGAATCGTAATCCAAGTCCGCGACCTTCTGATGCACCTTCAATAATTCCCGGTATATCAGCCATTACAAATGATTTGTTGTCGCGATAAGCTACAATTCCCAGGTTAGGAACCAATGTTGTAAAAGGATAATTGGCAATTTCAGGTTTTGCAGCGGAAACAACCGATAGTAAAGTTGATTTTCCGGCGTTGGGGAATCCCACTAAACCAACATCAGCAAGCACTTTCAGTTGTAGAATAATGGTTTGCTCTACTCGAGGTTCGCCCGGCTGAGCAAAACGGGGAGTTTGGTTGGTTGCAGTTTTGAAATGCGCATTTCCTTGTCCGCCTCTACCACCGCGCACCAATATATATTCTTCACCATCTTTTGTAATGTCACAAATGTAATCTCCGGTTTCGGTATCGTAAACAACAGTTCCACAAGGTACATCAATCATGATGTCTTCACCCTCTTTTCCTGAACTTCGACTTAGGCTACCATCTTCACCATCTAAAGCATGAAGATGTCGGGCGTATTTTAAGTGAATAAGTGTCCAGTGATTCTTGTTCCCACGTAAGATTACATGACCGCCACGACCGCCATCTCCACCATCTGGACCACCTTTCATGGTTAATTTATCGCGATAGAAATGTTTAGAGCCGGCTCCACCTTTGCCCGAACGACAAAATATTTTTACGTAATCTACAAAATTTGAACTTGCCATTTTGTGTTTAAAGTTTAAGAGATAACAAACTTCATCGACTAATGTTTCCGATGAGCTTATTTTGGAAAGTGATTTAAAATATTACTTGAAACTACCGGTTTAAATCGATAACTGCCGAAATACGGGAAAATATCTCGTTTACAGTTCCAATACCATCAATGGCGGCGTATTTGTTGAGGTTTTTGTAAAAATCACTTACCGGCGTGGTCTTCTCTTGATAAATTTGTAAACGTTTTTTTATTGTTTCCAGATTATCATCGCTACGGCCTGAAGTTTCGCCCCGTTTTAATAAGCGATTGATTAGTTCTTTATTGTCAACTAGTAAGTCGATAAGAATAGTGGTTTTTTTATTGCGTTTTCCTAGCAAATCTTCTAAAGCTTCGGCTTGAGCTACAGTGCGTGGAAAGCCATCTAAAATAATTCCATTACTCTTGTCGGATTGATTGTCGACACTTTGTATCAACATGTCAATAATCATTTCGTCCGGAACAAAACTCCCTTTCGAGATGAAACTTTCGGCGATTACACCTAATTTTGTTTTTTGTTCAATTTCTTTTCTCAACAAATCACCAGTAGATAAATGATCTAGTGAGTATTTCTCAACAATTAAATTACTCTGCGTGCCTTTGCCACATCCGGGCGCACCACAAATAATGATATTCAACATACTCTTTCCTTGTTATATTAATTAAAATGAAACAAAATGTTAACTGCTCATTTTGCTTTATGGAAATTTATTTTCATAGAGAAACCAATTATAAACTACTCAACAACTGTGTAAATATCTTTCAGATTACGTCCGTAGCCATCGTAATCGAGGCCGTAACCTACTATAAAATCATTTGGAATCTTCATTGCAACGTAATCCACCTGAATATCACGTTGAAGTGCATCGGGCTTTTGCAAAAATGTAGCCACACGAATTTCACTTGCCCCTTTTGCGCGAAGCGAACTTAAAATACGTTCCATGGTGATACCTGTATCCACAATGTCTTCTACCACTACCACAGTTCTGCCTACCACGCTTTCGTTCAGCCCAATAATTTCTTTTACAACACCGCTTGTGTACAAGCCATCGTACGAGGATAGTTTGATAAATGTAATTTCGCAGGGAACACTTACTGTTTTCATTAAATCGCCGGCAAACATAAACGCACCGTTCAGAACGCAAATGAAAAGAGGATTTTTATGAGCTAAATCGCGATTTATCTCTTCTCCCACTTTGCGAACTGCTTCAAGAATTTCAGATTCAGGAATGGATAATGAGAATTTTTTGTCTTTAATTTGTATGGTATTCATGAATCAAAGAGTTGAATGTTATCGTTTATTAATAAAAAAACTAGGGAATTTCTGCAAAAGTACAAAAAAACATTCGTTCCCGAAAAAAAGAAATTGTTATTGTGAGGGAACGCTACATCAGGTTGGTTGTCATGTCATTAATTTAAAAATTTAATTTAAATCTTTCTAATTCATTAAACAACATTTTTTTTCAAACAAAATGTGTTACTTTGTCATTATAATAAATGAATGCCACGAGTGATATAATATGCATAAAGCCAACAAAATAGCCAGTTCTTCGTCTATCGATTTTTATACAGCCAATACAAGTTCCAGTTTGGAACTTCCGTTGATGGAAGGCGGTATTGCCGCTGGATTTCCAAGCCCGGCTCAGGATTATATCGACCTCAAAATTGATTTGAACAAAGAATTGATTGCAAACCCCTCGAGTACATTTTATGGTCGGGTAAAAGGAGCTTCCATGAAAGATGCGGGCATAGAGGATGGTGATATTCTGGTGATTGACAAAAGTCTGGAACCGCGCGATGGCGACACGGCTGTTTGTTTTATCGACGGTGAATTCACATTAAAATATATAAAAATTGAACCGGATGCGGTGTATTTGGTTCCTGCAAACAGTAAGTTTCAACCTATTAAAGTGACTGAAGATAACAACTTTTGCATTTGGGGTGTGGTGACCTATTCTATTAAAAATCATAAGAATAAGAAAAGGGCAACCCCTAACCCCTAAAGGGGAAATTATGCAAGTTTATTCGGCTTAAAATATTAAATGAAAGATTGTTGTGGAAAATATTGAAACCAATACTAACATCAGTTCCCCTTTAGGGGCTAGGGGTTCTTTAATGTTCGGATTGCTCGATTGCAACAACTTTTACGCTTCATGCGAACGGGTTTTTAATCCTTCTCTAAACGGAAAACCTGTTGTGGTTTTATCGAATAACGACGGTTGCGTTATTGCTCGTTCAGTTGAGGCGAAAGTTCTGGGAATTCCAATGGGCGAGCCGGCATACAAACTCAAGGAACTAATCGAAACGAATCAGGTACATGTTTTTTCATCAAATTATGTTTTGTATGGTGATATGTCGCATCGGGTGATGAATACGATTGCTTTGTTCGCTCCCGAAATGGAAATATATTCCATCGACGAAGCGTTTTTATTACTCAAAGGATTTGAAAATATCGATTTTAAAGTATTTGGTGAGAATGTAGTAAATACCGTCACACGAAATACCGGAATACCGGTTAGTCTGGGGATTGCGCCCACCAAAACACTTGCGAAAGTGGCGAATAAATTTGCTAAAAAGTACAAAGCTTACAAAGGCGTTTGTTTTATCGATTCCGACGAAAAGCGAGAGAAAGCCTTGAAACTAACCGAAATTGGTGATGTGTGGGGCATTGGTCGGCGGTATTCGAAAAAATTACAATATTACAGTGTGAATACGGCTTGGGATTTTACACAACGAACTAAAAGCTGGGTGCGGCAGACCATGGGCGTTGTAGGCGAACGAACCTGGATGGAATTGCGCGGAACTCCTTGCTTCGAAATGGAATCGCCTAAAAGCAAGAAATCAATTTGCACTTCGCGCAGTTTTGGAGAAAAGCTTACCGAGTTGGCTCCCATTTCAGAAGCAGTTGCCAATTTTGCTGCAAGTTGTGCCGAAAAATTACGCAAACAGCATTCGTACGGCTGTGTATTGACGGTTTTTATTCATACGAATCCACATGCAACCAACCAACCGCAATATTACAATCAAACAGTAATGCAGCTTTCTGTTCCTACAAATGATTCTACAGAATTGATTAATGTAGCATTACGTGGACTTAGCTCCATTTTCAAAGAAGGTTATCGGTATAAAAAAGCGGGTGTTATTGTAAGCGAGATTGTACCCGAACGCCCACTGCAAGGCGATTTGTTCGATGTCCGAAATCGTGAAAAATACAATAAAGTGATGAGTGTGATGGACAGTTTGAATGATTCGTACGGGAAACAAAAAGTGAAAATTGCTTCACAAGGCTTCGACCGAAAATGGAAGTTGAAAAACGAAAAACTTTCACCTTGTTATACTACAAATCTTAGCGATATACTGGAAGTGATTGCCGACGAGGAACTTCCTGTTTAATAACCCACCGTTTGAGCAAGAATAAACTTAAATCCTGTTTCAAGCCTCATCCCCTTCAATAATCCCACTTCTTGAGCTCCGGCACGCACCACACATTTCAACCCTTCGGATGCGCAATACAGATATACATTTTGACCACAATAACCCGAATCGAGCATGGCCGCATTAAAATTATCAGTCTCACTTCTGGCTTTCGCAATGAAAAGCAGATTGAGTGGAGCTGTTTCTACAAAATCCTGACGGCCCGCCAAACTTTTAAAATTTCCCTCAACAATTGGTTCCAACCGATGCTTTTCTACATTGTAAAAGTAAATACCATTGGTTAAAACGGCATAAGTATGAAGTGGATAGCGAGCCATGGCTGAAGGAACAGTGCGTTTTCCGTTCGCACGATTTTTTCCGTTGGCAACCCAAAGAATCTCTGATAAATGCTTCAACGAAAGATTGCGTGAATCAAATTGTCGGTCGGTTTTTCGCCTCGAAATAGCTTGCATCAATGGCATTCCACCCAACGTGTCGGGTGCTACAAGTTGAATGGTGTCAAAGGTTTTCAACTCCATTGAATTGTTTTTGCTTTTAGAACTTGTTGATTGACCAAATGCAGTAGATGCAACAATTAAAGTAACCGCTAATAAAAGATTTCTCATGATTGTTTTCAATTAGAATAATTTCATTAACTGCAAATTTACAACTTTTTCATGTAACTTTGTGTTTTAATCACTTTAACCTTTCGAACATCAAACCTTACAAACATCAAACCTTTCAAACATCAAACTTTACAAACATCAAACTTTTCAAACATCAAACCTTTCAAACATCAAACTTTACAAACATCAAACTTTTCAAACATCAAACCTTTCAAACATCAACCTTTCAAACATCAACCTTTCAAACATCAAACATTACAAACTTTCAAACCAATAAAAAATGCCATACACTCCTATTAAACCAAATACGCTGGGACTTATTAAATTGATTGACATAGATATACGTGAAATTGTACCATTTATCGACTGGGTGTTTTTCTTTATGGCCTGGCGTATGTCCGGGAAATACGATGGCATCGAAACTGTACATGATTGCCTCTCGTGCAAAATGAGCTGGCTGCAGCAATTTCCCGAAGCCGACCGTCCAAAAGCTGAAGAAGCTTTAAATTTGTACAAAGATGCTCAGGAAATGCTACGGATTATGTTGGAAGATAAAATTGTACGTATAAATGCCAGTTTTGGAGTTTTTGAAGGTTATGCTCAAGATGATGATATATTTATTAAGAATAATAATGGGTTAATTACAATCCCCACACTTCGCCAGCAACATGCTGCTACAGATGGCTTTTGTTATTCATTAGCCGACTTTGTGGCGCCCGAAAATGATTTTGTAGGCGTTTTTGCCACCACCATTCAAGGCGTCGAAGAATTTGCAGAATCGTTTGAAAAGGACGACGATGTGTATCATTCCATTTTGGCAAAAACACTTTCCGACCGCTTGGCAGAAGCAGCAGCCGAATGGTTGCATTACAAAGTTCGCAGGGAATATTGGGGTTATGCAGCAGATGAAAACTTCACGGTAAAAGAGATGCTTAAAACTCAATATAGCGGCATTCGTCCTGCTGTTGGCTATCCTTCACTTCCCGATCAATCGATTATTTTCGAATTGGAACCGATATTGAAATTCAATGAAATTGGCATAAAACTGACCGAAAACGGAGCCATGTTTCCCAATGCTTCGGTTTGCGGATTATATTTTGCTCATCCTAAATCAAAATACTTTATGATTGGTAAAATAGACGAAAATCAGTTTGCCGATTATGCCCGCCGTAGAGCAAAAACAACCGATATTTTACGAAAATGGATGGCAGCGAATCTTTAATTATTTCATGTTCAGTGTTCAGTGTTTTGTGTTTCACGTTTTTATTCCAAAAACAAGGAACACGAAACGTTAAACGCGGAACAAAATATTTTTGTACCTTTGCAAACCAATTATTAATTATTCATTGATTTAAATGCGCATCGATATTATTTCAGCTGTTCCAGAATTATTGGAAAGTCCGCTTAATTATTCCATTATTAAACGTGCCAAAGAGAAAGGGCTGGTAGAAGTTTTCGTTCATAACTTGCGCGAATACACCACCAACAAGCATCGTCGTGTTGACGATTACGCCTTTGGATTCAGTGCCGGAATGGTATTGCAAATTGAGCCGATTGACTGTATAATTTCCAAACTAAAAAGCGAACGTGACTACGACGAAGTAATTTACACTTCGCCCGATGGAGAAAAATTCGACCAAAAAATGGCCAATCGGCTGTCAATGTCAGGAAACCTGATTATTCTTTGCGGACACTACAAAGGCATCGACCATCGCATTCGTGAGCATCTCATTACCAAAGAAATAAGTGTTGGCGATTTTGTCCTTACCGGAGGTGAACTTCCCGCAGCATTAATGACTGATGCTATTGTTCGATTAATTCCTGGTGCTATTGGCGATGAACAATCGGCATTATCCGATTCGTTTCAGGATAATTTGCTGGCGCCACCGGTTTATACTCGACCAGCTGAATACAAAGGCTGGAAAGTGCCTGATATTCTTCTTTCCGGTCATCAGGCCAAAGTGGACGAGTGGAATCATCAACAATCGTTGGAGCGTACTAAGCTATTAAGGCCAGATCTTTTGAATGAGGAATGAAGAAGAAAAATGAAAAATTTATATGCTTAACTCTTAAGGTTTATGAGCAACATAAAATTATTTGAAAGCAAACAGATAAGAACTGTTTGGAATGAAAGTGACCAAAAATGGTATTTCTCAATTCAAGATGTGATTGAACTTTTGACAGATACATCAAACGTAAAAGATTATATCAAAAAGATGAAAAAACGTGATTTTGAACTCAATTCCAACTGGGGGACAATTTGTCCCCTAGTTGAAATGATTGCTGCCGATGGACGAAAGCGCAAAGTACAGGCTGCCAATGCTCAAAGTTTATTGCGAATCATCCAATCCATCCCTTCACCAAAAGCTGAACCATTTAAACTTTGGTTAGCAAAAGTAGGTGCTGAAAGACTTGAAGAAATTGAAAATCCTGAATTAGCAACTCAGAGAACCAGAGAATTATACAAACTAAAGGGATATCCTGACGATTGGATTGAGAAACGAATGCGCAGCATTGCCATCCGTGAGGAACTGACCGAAGAATGGAAAAGCCGCGGCGTGAAAGAACAAATAGAATACGCCATACTTACTGCTGAAATTTCAAAAGCGACATTTGGATTTACACCCAAAGAATACAAAGAAATAAAAGGCTTGAAAAGTCAGAACTTGCGTGACCACATGACCGATTTGGAGTTGATTTTCTCCATGTTGGGCGAAGCTTCTACTAAAGAAATAGCTGTAAATACTGATACGCAAGGTTTCGATGAAAACAAGAAAGCAGCCAAAGCAGGTGGAAAAATTGCTGGTGATGCTCGCAAACAATTGGAGCTGAAATCAGGAAAAAAAGTGGTTTCAAGCAATAATTATTTGCCTGAAAATAAGAAGAAAGATGAACTTGACAGTTGAATTTGCGACTTATCTACTAACTATTAACCTTGTAAGCGGGATTCTCTTTGCTTATGACAAACAAGCGGCCAAGAAAAACAAACCCAGAATTCCAGAAATCACTTTGCATGTTTTTGAATTGCTGGGAGGTGTGTTTGCCAATATTTTTCTGATGTACAGTTTACGACATAAAAACAGAAAGTTTAGTTATTGGCTGTGGACGTGGTTGATAATGAGTAGTTGGATCGTAATATTTACCGTTCTGATTCAAAATGACTATAAGATAATAAGTTTAATTTCTATATAATTCTACTTTACTAAAATAAAAAACATTCAATATATTTGCATAATCAATTGATTATTAGTATCTTTATATCATTATTAATCCTCTCTGATC
>JAAFGX010000135.1 GCA_010365115.1 Paludibacter sp. | reverse complement strand
ATGACTCCTCTGGAGTCTAATTTGAACAAAATAAATCAAATCAGTGAATAAGGAAAAATTGATTACCCACCTTATTCGTTATAGAGCCATAAAAGATTTTTTTATTGCATCAATATGGCAGTATTAATTGATCATATTACTCGTATATTTTTAACTCAACTTCTTTTTTGGGAAAAATAAGTGAGAATAAGATTGCACTAACTAACAACCCGATTATTATTAATAGAGAGTTTACAATGGGGATTTTGTAAAATCCAGCTATAACCATTTTTAAACCAACAAAAACAAGTATGGCGGATAACGAATATTTTAGGTAATAAAAATACTTTGTAATTCCGGCAAGCGCAAAATATAAAGATCTTAATCCTAAAATCGCAAATACATTTGAAGTGAAAATAATAAAAGTATCACTCGAAATGGCCAATATGGCAGGTATTGAGTCAACTGCAAAAATTAAGTCGGTAAATTCAATTATTATTAGGACAATAAAAAGAGGAGTTGCAACATTTTTCGAATTGATTTTTACAAAGAACTTATCTCCATGCATTTTGTCTGTTACCGGAAAAAACTTTTTAAATAGCCTTACTAATGGATTTTTTTCCGGTTCCACTTTTTCATCTTTGTGAAACAACATTTTAATTCCAGTGTAAATAAGGAAAGCTCCAAATATGTAAATAATCCAGTGAAACTTGGTGATAATAGCTACTCCTGCAAATATAAAAATAGCTCTTAATATAAGCGCCCCAAATATTCCCCAGAAAAGTACTTTGTGTTGATATTGTGCTTTTACATCAAAAAATGTAAACAGCATTATAAAAACAAATAAATTATCAATACTCAATGATTTTTCAATTAAGTAACCTGTTAAGAACTCCAACGCTTTTTCCTTACCAGCTACCAGGTAAATGCCGTAATTAAAAACTAATGCTAACGAAATCCAAACTGCACTCCAGAGAAGTGCTTCTTTAATTTTTATTTCATGAGATTTTCGATTAAAAACTCCCAAATCGAGGACAAGCATTAAAACCACAAAAGCAAGAAAACCCAACCAACCATAAAGACCTATTTCCATAACGTATATTTAACTATAAAATAATGTGATAAAAAATTTGAAAGACTTATTGATATATATTTATTAACTTTCTAAACAAACGAATATTAATTATGTTCGTTTGTTTTAACTTAAAATAAAAGTAGCCGATGTTTGTATTTTGAATTAGGAAAACATTGAATACACAACAATAATTTATGAAAGTTTATACTGAATATTTGTATGCAGCTTTCTTCATTCGGTCCATGATTGCGACTCCTAAACCATTTTCAGGAACAGTCTCAATATAAATTTGTTGTATATTCTCAGCAACTGCCTGCGGATTGAGTGCTTCTGCACCCAAGCCATATACCGTTTCGGTTGGAAAGGCTACTAGCTGTGCTTTGCGAATATAGATGCCCGCTTATTCTACATCACTTAAATTGTTCATTTTTTCTTGATCTAATGAATTGATTCAAAAACAGCAAACTGCCCATTAGGCTCATGAAACCTGCTAAAAAAATTGCATAAGAAAATGAACCTGAAAAATCGTATAAAAAACCACCGCTAATGGGTCCAGCGATGCCTGCAATTGCATAACCTATAAGAACATAAGGATATATTATTCCGAGATTTTTCACCCCGAATTCCTGGGCAGTTTCTTTGGCAAAAAGAACAAAGTTTCCACCAAATCCAAAACCTATTAGAAAGGCAAGAAATGAATATGAAACATCCGATAGTGTAAATATATTCAATGAGATAATTGATATTGATTGAAATAAAAGAGCTAAAAATATACTTAAGCTTGCTCCTAAATGGTCACTAAAGAAACCCCAGATTAGCCTGCCTAAAAAGTTTGCAATGGCAAATATTGCAACACTAAGAACCAGAATATTGTTTGAAATATCATATTGACCGCCAATAATTCTCAAACTTCCAATAATGAGCAAGCCAGCAAAAGTTCCGAGGAATATACCCGAAAATAGTTTTCTGAAAATTTTGGAACGGATAAAATACGATGCATTAACAGGCTCTATTCTATCGTTTGTTTTGTTTTGGATTTGATAAATGAAATTTGATAAAGTAATTATAATAAGGCCATAAGTTATTCCCACAATTTTAAGCAATTGTAGAATATTATAGCCTTTGTTCAGGATTATTTCGGATATTTCGGACATAAATACTGCGCCTAAACCGAAGCCGGCAGCTGCTATGCCAGTAATCAATCCCTTTTTTTCGGGGAACCACTGTACGGGCGAAGTGAGTGAAACCCAATAGCCGAACCCTGTTGCTATTCCAGTAATAACACCAATACCTATCAATATTATAATAAAATTACCTTGTGAATAGCTTGCTATTAAATAGCCTAATAAAAATAATAGTCCTGAAATGTAGCCGAAATATCGGTGCTTTATTTTATTGCCTAATTGTCCGACAAAAATCATTGTAACCGGGAATATGGCAATCACTGTTCCAAATATCAATTGAGACTGAGAAGCTGAAAATTTATATTTTTCAATTAGTTCTGCTGCAATTATACTCCACGCATATACGCCGCCTATGCAAAGCATTATTATAAATGATGCTATAACTGTTAAAAATTTTTTCATGGTTATTTTTGAAATTAATAGCTGTTTGGTAAACGGTTTTCGCTTGAAATTTTTTTTAGATTTTTAGATTTTTAGATTTTAAAATTACCTGTTCTTTGAGCTCTTGTTTATACTGAATTATTTTATTCCGTACCGAACTATCCATTACCGATACAATCTGAGCCGCAAGAATACCCGCATTTTTTGCTCCGTTAAGCGCTACTGTTGCCACGGGAACTCCGCCCGGCATCTGCAAAATGGAAAGCACAGAATCCCAACCGTCAATAGAATTGCTTGATTTTATTGGCACACCTATTACTGGAAGGGGCGAAATGGCTGCCACCATGCCCGGTAAGTGGGCTGCCCCACCTGCCCCTGCAATTATGACAACAATTCCCCGATTGTGTGCATTTAATGAAAATTCATATAGCTTTTCGGGTGTTCGGTGCGCCGAAACTATATCAATTTCATATCCAATACCAAATTTATCAAGTATTTCTGCCGCCTGTTTCATTACAGGTAAATCCGAATCCGAGCCCATAACTATACTTACTAACTTTTTTTCCATGATTTTACCTTTATTAATTGTTTTACTTTTTCCGCTTTTTCGATGGCATCGTCTAACGATAAGGAAACAACTGTAACATGACCCATTTTACGATTTGGTTTTGTAATTTTTTTACCATACAAATGAATTTTAACTCCTTCAATAGCCATACTTTCAGTTAATCCTTCGTACAGAACAGGACCATCGTAACCCGATTCCCCCAAAAGATTAATCATTACAGCGGGTAATTTAAGTTGTGTGCTGCCAAGAGGCAAATTAAGTATCGCTCGTAAATGCTGTTCGAATTGAGATGTAATAACGCTTTCAATCGTATGATGACCACTATTATGAGGTCGTGGCGCAACTTCATTTACTAAAATTTCCCCATTTACATCAATAAAAAATTCAACAGCAAGCAATCCAACCATCCCTAATTGCTCTATTATTTGAATCGCAATATTTGTTGCTTTTTCCGATTGATCGTTATCTATTTTTGAAGGACAAATCAGTTTTTCCACTAAGTTGGCCTTACTGTTAAAAACCATCTCAACTGTCGGAAAACAGCGCACTTCACCTTTTTCGTTTCTGGCAGTAATTACTGCAATTTCTTTTGAAATTTCAACCTTATATTCAACTATTGAGGCACCTTCTAAAATATTTACAATGTCATTGGTACAATTAATAACTGCAACACCTTTTCCATCGTATCCTCCTTTACGGAGTTTTTGTACAAAAGGAAATGACAGTTTGTTGAAAGAAATGGCATTAATGATACCTTCTTTTGTATTGAAAACCTGGTAAGCCGAAGTTGGTATATTGTTTTTTTTATAAAACTCTTTTTGTAGACCTTTATCTTGTATTAGTTTTAAAATTTGTGGGTCTGGTACAACTTTTACACCTTCTGATTGGAGGGTTATAAGGGCATCAATATTAATGTTTTCAAGTTCATACGTTACAATATCAACCATTTTCCCGAATTCGTAAACAGACTTAAAATCAAGATGATTTCCTTTTACTACCACAGATGCAATACTTCCTGCAGGACAATTGGTATCTTCGTCGAGTATGTAACAACTAATATCCCATTTGTTGGCTTCCTGAATCAACATTTTCCCAAGTTGTCCCCCAGCAATTATACCTAACTTTAAATTTGATGTTACAATTTTCTCCATTTTTTTGTATCTTTGCATTCAAGGTAGAATAAAATCTTATTAGAAACTACACTACTCTCTCATTGCTTATTAAATAAAAGAAAACTGCCGATATAAAAATACAAGTCGGCAAACTTAGATAAAAATTTTATCTGTATTTTTAAAATCGGCAGTTTATTTTTTATTTCAATAATTCTTAACAAGTATTTTATTTATGACAATGCATAATGCTATTTAAAATATCATTTACATTACAAAGATACTAAACCTCTACTTAATTAATTAAGTGTAGCTTTATTATTTATTGTTTTTTAGCAAACTTATATTTTCAATTCTAAAGTTGTCCATAATTAAAAACAGTTGAACAATTGTTTGTTTAACCTAAAAGGTTTTGCTACTCTATACCTTTTATTATAATATCCATTAGTTTTTGCAATTTACTAGTTGTACAATTTGTCTGTTTTTTGATTCTGTATATGTATAAACATCTTTCCAAGTTGTCCACCAGCTTTAATTCCTAGTTTCAAATTTATTTTTACTAATCTTTCCATATCGTACTTTTAATTCTGTTCGGTAACGGACAGAGCTACCTACCACTGCCCTAAGCCACCTTGTCTGAATGCGGAACACTCTGGAAAAAGCGCAAATTTGTCAAAATGAGAGCGAAGCGTTTATTCGTTTATTTTCTTTAATGATTATCCGCATAGTGCCTGAAACTAAACCAATAGGTGTTTTTTCCCTATAACCCCACTTCATTTTTTTGCTCCAATTGGCTTGAACCAAAAAACGGAGCAAAAAAGTTTAATAGACCTCACCCGTCCTTTGGACACACTCTCCCAACGGAGCATAGCCATCAAGCTAAGAAAATTATATTTTTGTAAATATCTGGTCTTCGGGCTGTAAGCCCATTATATTATTGCCCAAGGCAACGCCTTGGGTAATGATGAGAAGTAACAATTTGCGCCCTGAAAGGTAGGGTATCCAATTTGATGTTCCAGTTTTTTGTTTAAAATTGAACCAAAAAGCTATCGTATTACAATGCTAATGAATTAATTATGGTTATACCGACTAACAAACAACTACAAACTAAATCATTCATTTTTTTGAATGAAAATGAGAACAGGGTTTTGGACACCCTACCTTTCAGGGTGCTGTTTTCGTATTATTCATTTCTACCCAAGGCGACGCCATTTCATGGCTTTGCCATTGGGCTAGTATATATAGGGCTTTCAGCCTATTAAGACTTTAGCTTGACGGCTATGCCCAACGGAGAGGGATAGCGAAAAAAAGTGTTTGCCCACTTCACTCGAAAAACTTACGTTCGGCAGGCTTAACCCCGAGAGTTATCGAGACCAAACTAGCCCCGGTGAAATACTCAGGGACTTAAACGGGACGATTTTTAAACGCCTACCTTACACGTTTTTCGGTTTAATGTTCAAGGTCGATTGCTTTCGAGAAGTTTAGCGGTCATTATGCGGATAAATATATAATATTAAGTAGCAGATGTTTGTATTTTAAATTAGAAAAACACTGAAAATACAACAATAATTTCTGTATGTTTATACTGCATATTTGTATGCCGCTTTCTTCATTCGGTCCATGATTGCGACTCCTAATCCATTTTCAGGAACAGTCTCAATATAAATTTGTTGTATATTTTCATTTTCCTCCATGTCATGTAATGCACTAAACATGTTAGCCGCTACTTCAATTAAATTACAGTTTTTTGATGTGTAAATAAGTTTTTCAACATTTAGTTTTTTGTTCTTTTTTGCATGCAGAATAACTCCAGATTTATCAGGAAAAACAAATTCATCATCGTTCAATAAATACAACGGTTTTTTGGGTGAATAGTGGCTTTTCAATAATCCTGGAGATGGCAGATTTTTATCTCCTGTTTTATTTAAAACTTTTGTTTGTGGAATAACATCCATCAATTGTTGAAGGGTAATGATTCCTGGACGCAATACAGTGCAATTATTTCCCTCAACATAAACTACAGTCGATTCTAAACCCATAATGCCAAAGTTATCCTGTAAAATATAATCAATATTCATATTCTGCTTTACAACATGCTCATGTCTAGTTGGGCTTAGTTGTCCAAACTTATTGGCACTTGGAGCCGCTATAGGGCGTTGAGATTGATTTATAAACGACAATGCAATTGGGTGAGAAGGCATGCGAACTGCCACAGTATCTAGTCCGGCAGTAACTAAACCCGAAACAATTATATTTTTTCGATGTACAATAGTTAGTGGTCCTGGCCAAAAAATTTCCGCTAAAGTATAAACCAAATTATTAATTGGTTTATCGAACAGATAATCTAATTGTTGTAAAGATGAAATATGAACTATCAATGGATCAAACGTTGGTCGTTCCTTTGCTTCGAAAATTTTGGCAACCGCTTGTGTATTAAATGCATCTGCTCCTAATCCATACACGGTTTCGGTAGGAAATGCAACTAAGCCGCCTTCTCGAATATTTTGCGCTGCTAATTCAATATCAGTACCTATTTTCATATTAATCCTTGTAAATTGGCGTTATCTGTCAAAAGCTTATCTCGTTGTATTTCTTGATATTCCACAACTTTTTTAAGTACTATTTCATCTGTAAGAGCAATTATTTTTGCAGCGGTTAATGCTGCGTTTTCTGGTTCTAAAATTACCATTGGTGGAACACCCGAAGGCATTCGTAAACTTGAAAAAACATCACCTCCGCCATAAGCCTCACCCACAGGTGGGCAAGCAATTACTGTACGACATGTTTGTGCATCGGTAAATCCACTTAGTGCATTACTTCTTCGAGCAATGGTGATAAATACACCAGTACTTTTTTCGTTACTCTTTACAATTTCGTAACATTGCAATGGCACTTTGTGAGCCGATTCAATATGACAATATGATTTAACTTCTAATTTTTTTTTAAAGTAGCTACAATTTTATTAGCCCATTCAAGGTCGGCTTTTGAACCCATTATTATTGTTACTTTGTTGATCTTGTTTAATTTGTTCAATTTAGAAAATAAACCGCTGATAAAGAATTAAATGGTCGGCAAACTTAGATTAAAAAAAATCTCATTCTGTTTCTTTACCAGCGGCAAATTGGGGTAACTAATTGTTTTCAATTAATTAATTCATAGGTATAATTGCATTATAATCATCAATACTTGCGCCTGCTAAACATGCTTCAATTATTTTACGACCAGTTTCTGATAATTCAGGAGTTAAGTATTTAGGCAATTCTTTTTTGAAAAACTCATAAAGTAACTCAGCACCTGCATCATATCCTTCATTACCGACTTCCGTCTGCTTGTTAACTTGCAAGAAACGGGAAGGAATTTTAGCACCTTCAATCGTCAGATAATTCAATTCATAACCCAAAAGCGGACATCTTGCCGGACGATACTGATCGGTTCTAAGCTTAGCATTTCCTCTACGGGTTAAGTATTCACGCATCATTAACTGAGGCTTAAATCCTACTTTCCATACACCAATATATTGATTGGGCACTAAAGTATAACGTGTAGCAGGTGTTGCTAATATTTGTTCCAATAATAAATTGGCATGTTCTACTTTTTTTCCGGTAGCAAATGGCCAGTATGAACCAACGCCTTCCGATTCCATGTTTCCGCCTCCAATAATACTTGGATTCGCATGTCCTCTAGGTGCGACAAGCCTCCAAAGCCAAGCCAAAGCAGGTGGTAAAATATGAAACATTCCAATTATTCCGTAATTAGGATTTTCGAGTGAACTTGGTGGAGTACGCACACCAAAACTGCGAACATCCACAGAAACCGAATGATCAATTACATTTGGTACAATTTGGCGTGGTACAATTACACGTGGATTTGGGCATTTTTTTCCAGGAGCATCTTCAATATGATCCCAGATTAATGCTGTACAATCAGGATTGGTTTTAATATTCATGAATAATAATGGTTTTTCCGCCTTGATGGTGATTTTTTCTAATGAAGGATCATCTCCATATTCGTTAACACTATCTACACGTATAAACCAACCATTTTCAGCATCTATAACTGATAATTTACCATTGTGTTTCTGAATACTTGGATGGCACAATGCCATATCGTCTGTCACTGGATGAAAAGAAGAAAAAATGGGTAAACTTATCAGTCGTCTTTCTGTTGTTATAGTATTTTCGCCAATTAACACTTGTCCGTCTGGTTCACGCAAAATGTGCTGTAGCATCTCACTTTTACCTCCACCACTAGCACCTTCGTGCATAAAAGTAGTAACGTTGTCATAAGGACTAATTGCCTGCACTGTAGAACAGTGAGCCGTAATCCAACCTTCTTTTTCTCCTTTGGTTAGCAATGCCCCATATAATCCTTTCTTGGCACTTGGTCCGGGATAAAGATTGTAGGAGTAAATTTCGTGTCTATTTTCTGTTCTGTTGTGAACTACAACTTGCTTGCCATTAAAATGAGTGTGGCGGAATGTAGGAGCAACATAAATTATTGAATCAATGGCAAACTTATTAGACAACTCATCAACAGAAATTATTTTTTGTAACATGGCCAAGCCCATTGCAAAAAACCCCGCATTGGCAGGTGCAATTGCTATCCCACCAACTCCCAATTTCCCACTTCCAGCAAAATAGAAGAAAACTGCAAGTTCCTGTTTTTTAAGCCAATCGAATGTTTCATCTTTAAGAGATTGAAATTCGTAACCGTACTTTGTGTTAAATCGTTCTTTATCACTTGGCAAATTATCCGCAATTGCCATTGTATTAGGATCTCGCCTACGCATGTAAGGTTCTGTATAATTCGCTGAAATTCCATTGGTTACTTTGTGAACAATGGCTTCAGTATACTCTCCTTTACCAGGAATATCGTATTTAACCTCAAATGAATTTTTACCTTTACCGCCTACCGCAGCAATAGCTAGCTCTTCAACTGTATTGTAAACCGTGAATTTTTTACATGCCTTTAATAGCAATATGGTTTCTTCCGGTAACACAACATTTTTCTTTTCCAATTCTTCAAAAAAATTCTTCATATACCTTGTTATTTAATGATTTATATAATAATCTGTTGCAATTAAAATTGTATTGTTGGGTTATGATTTATGTACTTTATGTATCTAACAACATTCAACTTCAAATAGCTGTAAAATTGATGCAATTAAAATTTATGTTTCTTCATTAGTAAAATAATACTTAATTCACTTTACTGATGTATAATTTAAAATGACTATCCGTTTTTGCACCCAATGAATTGAAATAAATTCAACTCTACAGTTAGTATATTAAAAAACACTTGATGAATCTATTCTTTTTCACTTATTTTTTTTAAGAATTTTGTAAGATTTTACATTTACAAAATAATTAGTTTTAGAATAATCAAATTCAATTATATTAATAATATTTGAAATTAGCAA
>JAAFGX010000134.1 GCA_010365115.1 Paludibacter sp. | reverse complement strand
CTCGGAAAAGGCATCAATTTGATTCTCCAAATGAAGTATATTTACAATTATTAAACAATAATCAGGAATTCGCATTAATTAATTGAATCCACCTATTAATTACTGCGGTGGTTTTTAATGTTAATTGACCTGCTTCTGTAATGCGGCCTAACTTATCATAACGCGTATAACTTAACTGAGAAAGTCCCTGTTGCTTTGCATTTTGTGAAGCTATAATTCTACCTAGACCATCATAAGCAAATTGAGTTATTCCTCCGTCTGGAGTTTGCTGCCATACCAACTGGTTTAATGAGTTGTAGCGGTATTGCGTTTGCATCTCATTTTGAGGCACTACTTTTATACCGTTTACATCAGTCAAATCTATTTTTTCAGTATCCCTTTTTCTTATAGTATCTATCTCAGCATTTGAATTAGGCATTAATCTATGAACTCCTTCCGGTGGTACGGTTTGAATTAAATTTCCAGCTTGATCATAGTAGTACAATGTATATTGATATTCCTTGTCTGCAGCTGTTTTTCTCAGCGTTTCTATGATTCCTTCAAGCGCTTGTTTGGTATATTTTTGAATGAATTCTCCTTTTTTAGCAGCATAAAAAGCATCTTCTATTTGTTGTTTATTACTGGCTTTTATAGTAGCGGCATACAACTCGCAAGGTGTTTTTGTAGTTGGGTTTACAACTTCTAAACTAAACCTAGGGATCATTACGGCAGGTGCACATTTCTGGTAATCTGCAACATACTTGTCTGCAAATTGATTCCAAGTCAAAGCCTCCATTGTAGGATTTGGTATATTAATGCTAACTAAAAAATTAAAATAATCGTTAATTACAGCGTGAGTATCTTTGTTACCGTAATGCAATCTTGTAGCTCCAAATTTATCAATGTCTAAAAATAAAGCGTTAGATGCACTAATTGTTCCTTTAAAGGCTTTTAGTTTAGTTAAATAATAGGCATAGTCATCACTGATATATCCATAATTAGCTTCACAAAAGAAAGTGCCATTAATTGTTAGATTTTCAGGAAGTACATAACCTGGAATTATAGTGTTTAATTCAGCTTTAAATGCATTCCATTTCTCTGCACAAATTACTGGTTCTGGAATAGCAGGAACGCAAATTTTTGGACAGATCTCTTCTTGCTTATAAAAACTTATTACAGCCTTAGAGGCAGCCACACTCAAGTTATGGTCAATATTTTTTACAGTACCATCATCATTAATTTTTACCTCATAATAAGGTCTATTTTTTAGAGATATACTCGGTTTTGTACTTCTTGCCATCCTAGAAGCATATTGAATTTTAAAATTAAGGAAATCACAAATACCTTCAGTATAACCAATTGTCTCCTCGTAGTTGACATTATTATAAATATTCACTCTAGCACTTCTTGCTATATTATTAATATCCGTATAGTACACATTTGCAGTAATCGAACCAACAATATCAATAAAATTAATCTTCTTTACTGCGTTAGCATTCACTTGTAAGCTAATCGAAGCATCTGTTTGATTACTCCCATTCTTAAAGTATATTTGAAAATAGGGATTTCCTCCCCCCTCAGCTACACTTTTATTAACTGAAAATGTAGCTAATTCTATGGGACTATTATAGGTTTCAGGTGCCCATTCTAAATAATTATTTCTTGCCACTTGAAACTTCTCGACCAAAGCCGATTCATTGATAAAATGATTCATGTTTACATTACTAGCCGAATTTTTTTCTTGACTAAATGAATTTAATTCTATTGCCTCATTAAGTACTGTTCTTAAATTATCTTCATAGTCAGATTCGATTTGCGGAGTTACTCTACATGTATTTATCCTCGCAATATCACAAACATCTCCTATTCCATTATTATTGGTGTCTTTTTGGTCTGGGTTTGGAATATCTTTACAATTATCACAATCATCATAAATACCATCACCATCACTGTCAATCTTACCGCAAGGGAAATCACAACTATCTCCGACACCATCATTATTGGTATCTTTTTGGTCTGGGTTTGGAATATCTTTACAATTATCACAATTATCAAAAACACCATCGCCATCGCTGTCAATGGTACCGCAAGGATTAGGCGAATATGGATCACAAGCATCTCCAATACCATCTTTATCAGTATCTCTTTGATCTGGGTTTGGAGTGTTTTTACAATTGTCGCAATCATCAAAAATACCATCGCCATCACTATCAATTGTACCACATGGACTATTAGCATCACAATCATCGCCAAGTCCATCACCATTATAATCATTTTCGCCACAAGGAGAACAACAAGTAAAATATAATGGTCTTTTCATATTTCCGGCAGAAATTCTGGCATTAATTTGACGTAACCCAATAAACCCGCGAAGTTTTATTTTAACTAAATTATATGGACTATTAATTAAGAGATTTCCAACAGAAATCCTTGAAATGACTTTACTTCCAAAAAAATGAGTGCCAAAATTTAGTGATACACGTTTTTCTCCGTTTACAGAAATGTTAGCATCACTTCCAGAATTGTTCCATGTAACGATATCGCCTTGTTGTATTCCAAAATATTCATACAAATATCCAGTAGCGAAAGATTCATCAGCAGTAATATCAACATTAGAATTTCTTAAGGTATTTTCTTTTTGCAAAGTAAGTACCAGTGCATTAAAAGCATCACTAAATCTTTCTTGTTTTTCACAACTAGCAGATGCATTTACAGGATAAAAATCAGCAATGTTAATTTTAGTTATCCCTTCTACTAAAACCTCCTCTGGAGTTGTACAAGCTGGAGTACTTCCTTTTCTTTTTATGGTAGCAATAATTTGGAATTTATATGTTCCAAGATCTTTGTCATAAGAATTTGGTACATAGTATAAATTTTTAAAATCGGCTATATCTGACCAATTAAGAGTATTTACTCCTCCACATGGATTTACATGGTTACCTGCATTTAAAAATTCTAAATTGATAGGTGTAGAAATTGGAGTTCCACCTCTGGTGAAACCAATCGAAAGTATATTTGAAGAATCAAATTTGCTAACAATCTTTGGAATTTCACTCGAAGCATTTAAAATAAAATTAGGATAAACTTGCGCATCGAAAAGGCTGCGTGTCAAAAATGGCATACTTGTCGTTGGAATTCCATTTGGTATAACTATTCCCTGCTCTTGAAGTATTGGATCTACCATTCCTTTTAAGAAATTCTCCAAAGCCAGATAACCTGGACTTTTTCCTGTTTCTAAATAGACTTTTGAATCAGCTTCTGCTTTTGAATTAGCCAAAATATCCATGTCCTCCATACTCGAATCATAGCCATAATCTGCAGAGATAAATCGCTTTTCTTTTGTTGAAAATAAGGAAGAAAGGGCATCAGAACAAACTAATTCTATCCCTGTACTAAGAGGATCTGTAACTGGTATTGGAACAGTATCCGGATCCGGTGCCAACGCAATCAAATCTTGAAGTCTTTGGTAATTAGTTTTTGTTTTCTCTGTTGCTACAGCAGTATATTTCTTCAATAAAGTAACAAAACTATCTGAACTTTCAGGATTCCCGATACAATCATTATAATTATTGTGTTTAATTGCATCAATATGAGCAAAAACAGTACGTGTTTTTTCTTTGAGCCCTGTATAATAAGCTCTGAAATTAGACCAAATTCTTTGTTTTGTATTTAACTCAATAATACTTCCATTTGTTCCAAGATTTTTTATATCATCCAACAATCCCAATTGAGATCTGTTCATGAACTGTGTATAAGCAGATTCATGTGCAATACCATTAGAAAAGACAGAAAAATAATAAGCCGTTTGGAGCATTGTCATTTTTTTGCCACCGGTTACCATACCGTCAAAATTTACTGTCAAAGCCTCTTTCATAATGTCTTTACGAACTGCAAAGTCTTCAGCAGTCTCTCCATTATATGTATTTTGAGAGCTGTAAAAAGGATCTTTTGTAGTATCTATATTTAAAAGTTCCCCTACTAAGGTATCAAATACAGAATTTTTTGTCTCTTTAGTTTCTGCGTTATAGAAATCTGTATTAAGTAATTCCGCATCAAATTCATTTGAATTTTTACCAACACTATTTGTTTTGGTGCAGATCCCTAAATTGTAAACATAGTATTGATATTCTGGATGGTATTGAACCAAAGAATTGGCCCAACTGTTTCTCCAAATACTTATAAAATAATCAACATCTCTTAAGTATTGTGGTTCTACTAAATACTCATTAAGATCATCGCTGTCTGGATTACGATTTGCGGCTGTTAAAACAATACCATCTAAAGCAGGTTCATAAACATTTAACTTAGGGTAGCCATCCACCGCGTTTATTAGTTTCACTTTAATAAGTGAAACTGTTCCGTCTTCTTCTTTATATGATCCTCCAAAAGGTCTTTTCCAATTGTTATTTGAAACATTTACCGTTACATCTGCATTAGTCTCCTCATCTTTGTATGTTTGTGTATGAAAACCTCCATATAACAAATCATTGTTTTCATTAAAAACACTTAGAGGATCAATTGGCAAATACAAAGAAGAATTTGCTATTGTAGGTTCATCGTTAGCATTCTCTTCAAGTCCTTCTACAGATCCATATTGTCCATGAGGGCTTACATCTCTTAGTAGCATTTCTAAATTAAGATTGCACAAATTAACAGCTTGCTCACATAATGCTCTACAGTCTTTAAGCAAACCTCTGAACTCAAACTTGAAACTATTTTCATAATTTACTCGATCAGATTCTTTAAGTTCAAATACCGTAAGCATATTTTTTTCTACATATTTGGCTTCTGCTTGTAAAATGTACGATTCTCTATGTGCAACATCTCCTAGTTTATAAGATTCAGTAGCTAGTTTCGTCTGAAATGTCGTAAAATCTTCGGCACTCAAATTGCTGCGTACTAATGCTTCTTCACAACTTTTACAAGTTATATTACAATCCGTTGCAGTAACATCTGCTTCTAATGCAGTAAGAACTGGCAAACAAATTTTATTAGCTTTTAACTGTGTTATATAGTCGTTAGCATATACATTCAGAGCTTCGCTATCAACTCTAAGATCTTTACTGATAGGATAAGAACCTACTTTTAAAAACTTTCCATTATCTAATGCAGTAAATTCTTGTTTTGGAAACTTTAGTTCACTAGAACTTGTAGCACTTAAACTAAATACTCCAATCTTTGATGATAAAGGATTAGAACCAATCAATAATTCTGTTGCACAATCATTTTTAAGACTCAATTTCCAATCATAAACAAAAGGATAAAATTTACCGTTTAGACAACTATCTGTAAATGCACCTTGAGCTTTATTTAAAGTATAATCAAAAGTAACTGCTTCACTTTTGGTCACTCCAATAGTAGAATTAAACTTAATCCCATCTTCAAGTATCCCATTTTCACCACTTGCGTAAGCATCATTATTAGACAAAATATCTGTGGTAGTCATTACATGCAGAGTTGTATCTTTTTCGTCGTTCAAAGCATCTAAGTTTCCTTCTTTATCGCCTGCAAGTGCTGTAGCAACTGTACGACCTTGCGGATCTAAATAACTCACACTTACCTGACCATTAGGATCAATGACCGTATTTTTTTTATAGCGCGAATGATCCCCAACTTTGTAACCAAAAAGCCTATTTAATTCTTCTTGTGTAGGTTGAGAATAAAAATAACGCATTTCATGTCCCTTACCAATTTGATGGTCAAGACCGACTCCACCTTTTCTTTTAATTCGCCCAGTATTATCCGGAGTATATTCTATTTGAGAAAAAGGAAAACCTTTAGCGTCTGGAACATAATCTTGAAAATCATTACTTGGCGCATTATTTGGTGAATAATATTTACTTGCGCCGGCGCCATTTGCCATTGTTGGTACTAAAATAGGTTCGCAATTTTTAATACTATCCTTTAAGTCCCAATCAAAATCTTTGTGCGTATAAATTGCACCACTAGCATTTTTATTAAGATCACTATAAAAATGTATAGCTGAAGATTCTAAAGGAGTAGGTAATACTTCTATAGCAGCTCTACCTTGATTATCATAGATAACCTCTCCAACTATTGCTTTGTTATTTGAATTTACTTTAGTTACCGTTTGTCGATTACGTAAAGATCCGTCAAAATAACTGACTACTTCTTTCTTCTTACCCTCTTCAGCAAATGAAGCTTGATATTGCCAGTTCTTATTTCCTAGTTCATGAGATTGATTAATTTCTATATTAGTCCAATCACTTATAAAATTTAAGTTTTTATCAATGTTAGAAACAGACCATTTTCCATTATAAACTTTGGTTATATCGTCAAGAAATCTGCCTACTGCTCGTACTCTATAAACAATATATCCGCTAGAAAAAATAACAGGAATCTTATAAAAGGTTTCTTTTGTCTGAATTCTGGTGCTATTTAACATAAAGTCTTTCTCTGTTAAACCAATTTGAGTATCCAGTAATTTAACACCGTCGGCGCCAAAATTATCAATCCATGTCCATTCTAATTCATACTCTAAAGCAGGAGCCTCTTGATTGTTATTCCACTTAATTATAAGTTCATCGGCACCATCACTAGCAGAATTAACTTTGGTAGGAATAGTCCCAGTATACTTAACAAATTCGGCAATTGGTGCAACAGTCGTATTTTGTAAATTATAGTAACGATCTGTATTAAATTTTAATTCCAGATAAGGAGAAGAATGGATTCCTGGTGAAGAATAAGTTATTGAATTAACAATCACTTTTGCTTTGTGAAGTCCAGGAAGTTTATAAACCAAATAATCATTTAACTTAGCTCCTTTAGTTACATTATCATGTGTAATCTTTAAAGAAATAATAAAAGGATTGTCATGTTGTTTCAGTACTCCATTCTCCATATAAGAATAATCCACATTATCTGAATTGTCATATGGAGTGATTATTAAATTAACGGTACAATCATATACTTCTTTGTAAGCATCTGGTGTTGTAACATCATCTTTAAATCCAAAATGAATAGAAACAGCATCATTTACTGAAACAAACAATTTATTGTCTTTCCAATCTGAAATTCTAGGATCAGTCACAGCAAGTTGTGGTTTACCCAGCAAGGCATTGCCTTGTTTAAATCCCCCTGATATCTCTACTTGTTGACCAAAAGTAAACAAGGTAAAAAATGAAAATACTAATACTATAAAACTTTTGTTGATATAGCGTTTCCATAACAATACCTTTCAAAAACAATCCTTCTTTCTTAAAACAACGATGGGCATCAAGCCACCAAGAAAAGCAATAACAAACATCCCGGTCCACAAATAAAAAATCAACACCCTTGCTCTCGCTTCTGCCACCGCACTAGGAAGTATTTGCATTTGTTTTTGCAGGTGCTTTTTAAAAGAGCGGGTTTGATGTTAATTAAATTACAGCACCCACAAAAACAAAAAAAGCCAGCAAGAGTATGGTTTTTCATTGTCCATACTGTTTCACATCGGTAAAATAAAAATCCATACCCTTGCTCTCGCTACTGCCAGCGCACTCGGTAAGCATAGTATTTGATTTTTGATACTATTCCGCATTACAATTTCAATTAATTTCAAAACCTCACTTCCGATTGAAATAAGTCAAAAATCAAATAAAATCCAAATAAGAAACATCCTGCTAACGAGGAAAAAAAAATAAATAAAAGAAAGTAAAGGTAAGCTCCAGTTTCAAGAAAGTAAAGTTCAAGCCCTTCGGGTTTTTGATAAAATCTCCACCCATTCGGGTAGTATTTTTTCAAAAAAACTTGATTTTCTTGAAACCTCCACTTATGAGACGGCTTTCTTTTTTTTCTTTTTTTCTTTTAAAAATTACATGGTGCGGAGCGTAGCGAGAGCATCATTTTAAATCCGAAGCCATGATGAATTTTATTGTAAAAACCCACCAAAAACGCACTCTTTACAAAGGAAGTCAAATTTTTATCCTCAACAAAGGACTGAACAGTGGAAAGCCTCAAAAAGAGCCGTACACAAACAGTTTTGTTATCCAATTTCCAAATGAAGAAGATGCAGAAATAGTCTATTGGTTAGCCTATAGCCTATGGAAGTCAAAATTTTGGCACCAGTCCCTTTGCGGTTCTGTCATTCCATTTTTGCGAATTCAAGATTTTAAAAAAGATTTTGCTTTAAAAGTCAACGAAATGCTACAAGATTTTGAAGCGCATCAGAAAGATGTAAAAGCGTTGAGGTTGTTGGAACTCAAGGAAGAACAATTTCATCAAAATATCAACCTAATTAACGATATGAGAAGGGTTATTTTACACCGCTACTGCAAGAAAAATTGATTTATTAATTTAAAAACTATACCTATGAAATGAGCATAATGAGATTTCGATGCAAATACGGATGATGATATGCGAATTACATATGACCAATTAAAAACAATAAACATCAACATATGAAACTATATATTTTATACCAGACCGATGTTTGGAAATCGAAAGCATCAAGGGTTTGCTTTGGAATATTCGACAGCAGGATCAAAGCAATTGACAGCGCAAAATACAATGGATTATACTGTTCATCTGCGGAAGTGGTAATCGAAGAAGTCACTTTGAATTTATTTGAAGAAAATTAAAACTAAAAAAGCCCAAACCTTGCGGAATGGACTTTCAAAAATGCAATTCACGGTCACCACAACTTGAATTGTATTATTTTTTGTGCTTTCGAATCAAAAATTTGAGTAAAATTGAAATTGTAAAACTGACAACAGCACCCAAAGTGGCTAAAATAATAGTTTTCACAAGATCTTCCGAATTCAAATTCGGAATTATACTCAAAAAAGTACCGCCAGCGGTACCAACTAAAGCTGAATTACTGGATTGCATCTTTAGTTGAAGTCAATTGACTAACAGCCGAAATAACGCCACCAGCAACAGCAATATATCCTCCAATTGAAACTATTGCAACTGGCAAAGCCACGGACGCTGCCAAAATAGTTCCACCAACAGCAGCTAAAGCTAAACCAATATTTCGAAGCACTTTAAAAAATTTCGGCGTTGGAGCTTTCGCTCTTTTTATTACATTCATAATTATGAATTTAAGATTGAACAATCAAACTAACATCTTCTTCACGCTCTAAAGCTTTATAAACCAACTCTTTTAATTTATAAAATGCTTTTCGTGACATCATACCCAAACCAGGTCCAGAAAATTGAGTTACGGGAGCGATACAGCCATTCAATTCTAAAAGTGCATTATTAGCGGGATGAATCAGAATTAAACTTCTGTTTTCAACATTCATAACTTCCAAATGCCACTTAAATTTATTGCTGTAACGCTTTCTGATAAAATATTTCCCTTCCGGAATGCAAGAAACCTTCGTTTCGTTTTTCTTCCAAGCCAATTCAATGGTATTACAAATAAATTTGCCCTCGCATTCGAGTTTGCTATTTGTTCCATCAGGGAAATAAGTTCTTGATAGTACCAAAATCATCTTACAATCCGCTTACGCTAACCAAAGCTAACGGGTTGTAGGACCCATTTTTCAAAGGATACATCTGGCCATTTACCTGTTGATAAAACTCAACACCTAAAGCCAAAAACAACGGTTTTGTGCTGTTTGGCGTCACCGGGTTTACATGACTAATCGCCACTGTTGCTGTCATATCCCATGGAAGAATGGCCGTTTCAGAATTCGTCGAAACGAAAGTCTCTGCCTCAAAATCAATTTCAGCACCAGCTGAAATAACTTTGAAATGTGTCGTTCCTCCTGGAGCTGCAATCATATTAGCGGGA
>JAAFGX010000133.1 GCA_010365115.1 Paludibacter sp. | reverse complement strand
CATTGATTCGCTAATTTTGTACCATCCCAGACGTTAAAAGACTGCGAATAAACCGATGAAAAGCTGGCGGCAGGTTTATCACCATCGAAAGAACCTGGTGTAGCCGATAATGGCATTACACATAATACACATAAAACAAGAGCAAATGTCTTAAGTCGGAAGTAGTTTTTTTGATTTTTCATTTTATTTTATTTGTTTGTGTTATTAAAACTTATAATATGTTTTTTTATTCGTAGCAATAAAACAGTTTTTTTATTTTTGATAACACCAGAACTTGATTCCAAGTTCTGGTGTTATTTCAGACATTAGTTTTAATTATCAATTATCTCACCACTTCCAATTTTTGTGTTGAAACTTTATTACCTTCTTTGATACTAATTAAATAACTACCTGATAAGATGGTTGAGACATCAATTTTAGTGACATTTTTTGCATTCAATAACATACGACCGTCCAAACCGAGTATTTTAATATCGGCATTAGTAACACCTTTAACAGTTACAATTCCGTTTGCAGGATTTGGATAAACCGTAAATCCATTGGTTTTAACTTCGACAACTCCTGTGGCTGTCCATTTGTTTGTATTACCCATTTTAATGTGTGAAGTAATACTGGCTTTGTTAGCTAGCCAAAATGCTTTTTGCGTTGGGAACCAGTTTAAGTCGCCCAATGGTAAGTTTTCTATTGAACCTGTTAAAGTAGCAGAATTAGTATACCTTCCATTAAATACAGGCCAAACACTATTGTTTGACAAATCACCACTTGGTATCCACCAATACTGAGCCCATGCCGAAGCAGGTGGATAATTAGTAGACGGCTGACCAAGTGCATGTACATAACTTGCAGGTTTTGTCCATTTAACAAAATTAGCCTCATGATCATATATTTTATTATCAACCCATTGTGGATCAACATCAATTATTGTATTTCCATATTTGAATTTCGGAAAATTATCACTATTAAACATTTGAGCTTCTCGACAATTGGTTGAATCTTTTGGCCAAACAAGTGGAAATAAATACAGTAAGGGAAGTGAGTGGCTTCTTGAGAAAATATTCAATTCAGTAATCAGATCATAAAAACCCTGTGCCCTATAAAGTGAATTGTACTCCACAAAATTAGGGCGCACACTTGGTAATACTTCATTATCTAATGGTGCCGCATAAATCAGGTTTGGTTTTGGCATCGATAAATCTGCTCCCGGCATGGGTTGCCAACTGGATGCCCAAGGCTGTGTATTCACATCAAAAAATAAGTTATTGGTCCAATACTCTTCATTTTTTCTAGTAGTCCAATCCAATTGACTTTTATTCATTATAATAGTATTATGATTAAAAAGAAGCACATTATTAATAACGGGGGTTCCTAAACCCGCATTTAACATAGTAGTTCCCATACAAACAAAGGTATTATTTTCAACCAAAAGTGAATCAAAACCAATAGTAGGATGGATAAAATTAAAAAAGTGACCACAATTTGGGTTTAACATGTGTCCATTGTTAATTGCCTGATTATTGGTAAAATACACTTTTGTGTTCTTTCCAGATACAGCAATTGCCATTCCACCGGATGCTGGATGTAAAATGCAACGATCTACAACAACACGTGCATTATCTTTACTTTCGTAAATACAATTTGCACCGGTCTGAGCAGAGAGATCGGCATTCACAATATAAATATTTTTAATTGTTAGATTACCTTTTGCAGTGAACATAGCTTCAAAAGCTGCTCCATTTACACTAGTTCCTGTTTGAAGCGTTGCGGGCATACCACCCGTAACATCAGGTTCTGCTCCAATGATTTGAAGATGGTAATCTACATTTTCGATAGGGGCATTTAAGCCATACCATTCTCCAGCCTTTAACCGGTAAATCTTTGTTCCTCCATTGGCTGAAATAGCAGAATTTAATGTTCCATACCCTGGCACAACATCTAAAATGCTTTGTGCATTACCAAACTGACTGCATACTAGCAGTCCAGCCATCATAGAGATTTTGAAAAGTTTTTTCATGATTTTTAAAATTTAAATGTTTAACATATTATTTAGATAAATTAATTGCATTTTTTTGATTGAAGTACTTAGAAAACAATAATATCGTAATATAAAAACCAAAATCAGCCACAAAGTAGAACATAGATACATTAACACATAGAAATAATAATAATAAACTAACATGCTGTCGAATAGTTATTTTAGAGCATCTAAACTTACTATGTATTCGAAAAAAAACTATGTGATTTTATGTTACTAACTGACACTACGTGTTTAAAATAATACGACATTGTATTTTTCCTATTACTTAAGGAATAAATGATTTAAAACTTGAATCTTAATCCCAAATCACCTGTAACTCCATACTGTTCAATGTAAGTATTACGGATATCTCCACTAAGTTTCTGTGTTTCATTATAATTGCTGATATTAGCGATATTAAGTAATACCTCAAATCCATGAATATCCCTGATTTTGAATTTTTGAGTGATTTGTAAATCCCACCTGTAGAAATAATCTTTCTCGGAATTTAAACGAGGTACTCCCATATAATTAATGCCCGTATATATTTGTCCGTTATACTGAAATGATAACCATGCATTAAAACCACCTTTATTAAATCCCAACGACACATTGGCAACATGAGTCGGTTGATTTAGCAACCGACCTGTAATTGTTGAATCTACGCGTACAATTGTGGGACGACCACCACCTTCAGGGACTTTTGTTTCTAATCGTGTATAAGGATAAGTCGTTTGTGAATGAGTAAACGTATAATTCGCAGTCATCGTAAAATAGTTAAATGGTTTAGGTAAATAGAAAAAAGAGGTTTGCCATTCAAATTCTAAACCATTCACATAACCGGGATAAGAGTGATTTTCCCAAGCGGTAACATCTACTGTAGCTGTATTGGGGAAAGGATTAATTATAGGATCACCTTTTATTCGTTTGTAATTCCTTCTCCATATTTTATCCTTTACTGATTTATAAAAAGCATTCACTGACAATAGACCAATTTTTTTTGAATGAAGAACAAATTGGGCATCGTAACTTGACCATAATTCGGGTTTTAAATTTGGATTTGACGAAATATAAAATAATGGGTTTAAGCCCGAATTTACATAATAAGTAGGCGATATTGAATTAAAATCGGGGCGGCTCAACGTTTGTGTATAGGCAAAGTGCATATAAAATGAATCCGTTGGTTTAATTCTTAAATGAACCATTGGGAGTAAGAATTGATTGGAGTTTACTGCACTTGTATCTTTGCCAGGTACAGGGGCATTAATAGGTGGAACATATTGAGGTGGTGTTGCATAAAATCCCTTCATGGTGGTATGGGTGCTTTCATATCGGATTCCGGGAAGTAACATCACGTATCTCCCGAAATTTATTTCGGACATAATATACCCTGCCCCATAATTTTGTTTTATATTTTGATCGTTAAGAATACATCCACCCACATTCTGAGTGTATCCAATTTTTGTAACATCTCCAAATTTAGGTAAATAAGCACTTGGTCCTTGTGCATAATAATAATTAGAAATATTCTCCCAGGCATCTGAAATCTGATTCAACTTATCAAAACTAAATGTATTTCCATAGTTATACTTGCCATTCAAAAAATTATCAACATTTCCATCTGTTAATCCTTTAGCGGTAATATACATATCGTCTAGAACAATCCAGTTTAAGGTATCAGCGAGAATTTTTGGAGCGAACTGATTAACTCCAAAAAACTGACTTCCTACTGTGTCATCTCTAAATCTACTTTTCGACTTATAAAGTCCTCCAAATTTTATGAATGCAGTAATAAAATCACCCACTTTGTATGGGATTGAAATATTTAGATATGTATTAATATTTTTGTCATTGATTCTACTGTCAGACATACCAATAGCGTTTAATCTACAGTCTAACAACCTATCAGGAGTATCTGTAAATAATGGAATAAGTACAGACGGATCCAATTTGCGATGCTCATAATCAACAATTGAAGATGTTGATGAATTATTAAACCAAAAATTCCATGAACGTTCTCCAAGATTATCATTCTGTCCATTGGAAAATGACAAACCATAATCTGCTTTTATATTGAGAAACTTAAATTTCGATTCTCCACTAATTGAAGTTTGAAAAATATTAGTTTCTGCATTTGGGGAACTACCAAAATTATATCCAACATAACCGGAATTTGTTGTGCCATAGTTCTTCGACTGACTTGATCTGTCATTTTTTGATCTGTTATACATGCCGTATAGCATCAATGTAGTGTTTGGAGATACTTTATAATCTAACGATAACATTGCGGTTTGCCGGTAGATAAAAGAAGAGTTGATATTTAAATTTGTATTAACCAGTAATATGTCGGCATTTGGATTGCTAGATTCTATTGTATATCCAGAACTCATTGTTTGCACACTTCGATTTACCTTTTCGGCGGAAGCTGTAAATAATACCCCAAGTTTATTATCAAAAAAACGATTGCTTGCTTCAGTCAAAAACTTATAGTTACCCCAATCATTATTAAGTTGGTTATAACCTTTTTGTGCCATTAGATTGATGTGTAAATCCTTTGGTGCTTCACGTAATTTTAAATTGACAGAACCTGCCACCGAATTTGCATCCATGTCAGCTGTTAATGATTTAAATACTTCAGCACCTTGAAGAGCATATTGTGAAATACCACTCAGATTTGTACTTCGGTCAGAACCGCCCGTGGCTGGAAGCTCTATCCCATTCAAAGTAACTGACGAATATCTTGGTTCGAGCCCTCGAATTACCAACCCAACTCCTTCGCCACCAATACGTTGTACTGATATGCCTGGCAAACGCCCGATCGCCTCTGTAGCATTCGCATCCGGGTTTTCCTGCAATCTATCAGCTGCCACTACGTTTTTTAGTGTGTTTGAATTGATTTGTTGTTGTATTGCATTTTTTTGACCAATAGCTTGTGCAGTAATAACTAATTCGTTCAAAACCTGAGGGGTAGGCTCTAATTTTATCTTTAAATCATCGCTTGTATTTAACAACTCGTTTTTTGCATCGTAACCTATATAACTGATCCGGAGTTTGGCATTCGATGGTGCTTCCAGTGTAAACCGTCCGTTGATATCAGTTGCTACGCCAATCGTTGTTCCGGGGATGATTACACTTGCACCAATAACAGGGAGTCCTTTTTCGTCGAGAACCACACCCGAAACTATCTTGGTTTTAGTAGTTATTTGCGGTTCGGCATTTTTTTTTGTAATTACAATGGTATTGTTGTTGAATACTGCCTGTAAGCCTTTGGAGGAAAGGCTTGACTTCAAGACATCAATCAATGGTTTGTTTTCTTCATTTATGCTTATATCCTTTTTTTCGTCAACCAAAACATCCCGATAAACTACCGTATAGCTTGTTTTGGATTCGATGACCTTAATTAAATCTTTAATCGAAACGTTTTGAACTTTGATGGATATTTTTTGAGTTGGATTTTGAGCAAAGCCCACACCTCCTATCAAAAATAAAAGAATTAGCAAACTGTATCTCAACACCTTGCATTTTGCAAATTTAAACTTCATCTTTATGATTATTATAGTATTAATATAAACTTCAAACCCCTAAACATCAAACCCCTCAAACTTCAAACCCTTCAAACCCTTCAAACCTCGATTTATCTGCGTATCGAAGTCCCACTTGGGGGATTTAGGGGGCTTCTAATTATACAAAACAACCAACGTATCCCCTTTATTAGTGTATCGTATTTTGTACTGAATCCGAAAAGTTTCCAACACAGTTTCTAAACTTTCACCCTTAAAAGCACCACTCATTAAGTCATTTTCAATCTTCGGGCATTTGGAGATTATTTTTACGCCATACCACTCTTCAAGCCGTTTAACAACATCGGCAAAGCGTTCGGACTTGAATTGTAGTTTATTGTCTTTCCATGCTGTTTCAACTTCGTTATCAGTGCTTACAATTTTTAAAATCTTCGAGTTGTTTGAATAGACAGCCTTCTCATTGGGCTTTAAAATATAATCCTGCGATAATTCTGATGCAGACAACTTAATGCTTCCTTCCACCAGCGACGTTTCAATAATATCTGATCCTGATCTTGCTTTTACATTGAAAGATGTACCCAGCACTTCCACTTGTATATTATTTGCCGAAACAATGAATGGACGGCTTTTATCTTTGAAAACTTTGAAAAAGGCTTCACCAATCAATTGTACTTCTCGAATATTGTTTTTGCCTGCTTTGTAAACTAATTTACTATTGGAGTTCATCCATACTTTCGATTGATCAGGTAAAGTTACCTGAGCTCTGTCACCTTGTTTCACTACCACCACAAAATCTTTTTCTACTATATTGGTAGGCTGTTGAACATAGAGAAATGCAGATATAATAAATACAAATGGTATAACGACAGCAGCTATTTGCATCATCCTCTTTCGAAACAATCTTTTTTTATCATTCTCAATAAAAAAGTTAAGTTTTGCTCGAATTTGTTTTTTATCTTCTTCTGCCAATTTTTCAGAAATCATATTCTCATCCCATTCTTCAGCTACATCATCTACGATTTCTTGGTTCGACAGCGAATTAATTTCATGCCGCATTTCCAGAAACTCATCTTTGCTGATTTTTCCGTAAAGAAACTTTTTATATAATATTTTAATGTAATTTTCCATTTTCTATTTGTTGCTTGTAATACGTTTGTTTTGAATTTTAGTACCATTCCATTTTTTATGCTATAAAACATATTTCGAGAAGTAACAGGTACACTAAATTGTATTTTACCAATTCCGTTCTCAAGGTTTTCATGGCAGAAGTAAGTTGATTCTTAACTGTTTGTTCCGAAATTTTCAGTTGGTTGGCTATTTCTTCAATACTTTTTCCAAGCTCACGATTCATTTCAAAAATTTCTATTTGTCGAAGTGGTAGTAGGCTTTTACAAAGTTTCAATGCTTTGAGAAAATCATCATAATAAATTTTCTTTTCAGTTGCATTGTCATCTAAATAAGCACTCTCGGCATATTCAATATAATCTTCAAACTCCACTTTGTTAATCTGAGTCCGAAACATATCAATCATTTTATTATGCGTTATGGCAAATAACAACGCTTGCAGCGAACGATCCTCCAAGAGGGTTTCACGCATGGTCCAAAGTTTCAGAAATGTATCTTGCACAATATCATTTGCCATTTCGCGTGACTTGGTATGTGCAAAAGCAAACCCAAATAGTTTGTCCGCATACATATCATATATTGCATTAAAAGCTTTGTGTGAGCCTTTTCGCAATTCTTTGATGTAAGATTTTAAGATGTCAACGTCCATCTGAAGTGATTTTAAATGTTATACGATAAAATTAGAAAAAAGTACTATTACTAATTATATGCTTTGCAACATGTTTTTAGTAAGATGATGCTTATTATTGTTGCAAATATACCTTGAAATTAGTTCTTTGTTTACTATTTCTTGATTAAATTGAAATTTTATATTTACTTATACTTTAATAAAAAAATGCGAAGATTATAAATATTCATTATGGCTTTGTGCAATTTACTATCAATCATATATGTCAAACATGGTAATAAACTAAATCAATTGATTAGTTTATTTATCCAGCCGATATCATTATTTACTTTTGACTTCCGCCTCCAAACTTTTCTTTCAACGCTTTATAAGTGCAGCCAAATACATTAACGAAACTTATAATAAAATTCCGGCAATATGCAACATCTTTGAAATGGGTTGTATCTTTCTGTCAGAGTTAATAAAGCAGCTTAAATAAATTGAAATATACTTTTTATACCAATTTCTCAGATCTTTCCCCTTCGTTGGTTGGAACGCTTTCAGCCACCACAAAATCTGATAAAAATTCTATCTTCGTATTTTTCATCTCCAGTGAGTATCCCACAAAAAAATTTATTCTACAGTTATCCAATGAAAAAAGTTATTGATATTTACATCTTTTTTTAACTTGACATTGATTAATCTTAAAAAAAATACTATTTTTGCGCTTTACCAGTTGTACATTTAAAACAGATTGGACTGTTTAAAATGTTTGCCCTTGTTACTGAGGATTGTGGTGTAAAGAAAATTACGTTTACGGTTGAATATATAAAGAATAAAAAAGCGCACAGTGGACAGATGCCATGTGGTATTTAGAATTATAAAATTTAAAATTGTGTTAATATTGTCATTCCTTTTTATTATTGTTCCTATTATTGCTTGTTTTTCTTCAACTTGCCCTAAAGGGATAAGCAGTTTAAAAAAATATCTTTGCATTAAATTTCAATTCCAAATCTTATAATAAATATTTATGGTAAATTTAGCCAATGAAAAGATTCCAGTGATGGTAATTTCAGATGAATCGTATGAAATAGGATTAAGTATCCATGAAATTAAAACCATATACAAAAAAGTCAATACCAACATGGTTGAAGCTATGGAAAGAATTGAGGATATACTTTTTCAAGAGTCATTCAACAAAAATGATATTTTGTATCTGAGAAACAGAAACAATTTTTATAAAACACTGACTTTAAGAGATGATGATGCATTCGAGCATGGTGAATCTTTGATGAAAAGTATTTTGACAGCAACCCTCTCAGAAGCATACAATAGATCACTCGTTTTCTTTGATAGTCGCAATAACCTTGCATGGTTTGAAAAGCTTGATGAATATAGAATTCAATTTTTACAAATGGATGGGGAGACAACATTTCTATTAAGCGTTGTTAATGGTTTATATGATTCATTATGGATACTTTATAAAGGATTTAACAATCAACCTTTGTCTTTATACGAAAATGATGAGTTGGATTTTGACTTTGATCTTATTTATAATCAGGTTTTATCAGAACCTGACTTATTCTCTAAGATGTCAATTTTATATAATGCTATTGCAGAAAAAGATTTGTTGTCGCTGAAAAGTGAATTAAATCCTTATAGATATCAATTAAATGAAAATTTCAAAAAATGTTGTAATGATGCAATCGATATTATTCAAACTCAAATTGAAAACACGATAGAATTTAAATCCCTTAAAACGACAGAGCTTAAACCTGAAACTCGAATTCTTACGTCTGATACAAATATCAAATATCCCGAATTCACAACAAAACGACAAGTATTGGCTATGTATTACCTCTTAAACGAAGCGGACAAAAATACCAATTCAATCGACCGAACAGTTAGAGCACGTTTCATCCTTTTTATGACAGGCAAAAATGAAAGCAATATCTATGATGCGCTTTCCAATCCGTTTAAAGGTCTCGAAAATGAAAAAAATAAAAAAGCGGCGCTTGAGGATATGAAATTTGTAAGATCACAATTTGAATTACTACAAATGAATGCTATTGTCGAAAAAATTACAAAAGACATGAAAATTGATTAACTCCTGATTATCTAAGCTTAAATAAACAAAATTAGTATCGATTGTTATACCTAAAGTTTGAAATCAAAAATATAAATAGTTCGCAATACAACGAATTCTCTTATATTAATTCTTTTGTCAATTATTTTCTTGCACAATGTTGCTTTTACGACCGACCTCGTCCGGTAAGCCGAAAAATGGAGTGAAGTAGGCGTAGAAAACTTTTCTGTTTTAGTGCCAACGTTTTCCGTTGGTGCGAGTTTAAAAGTTTTCAGCCTAAAAACGACTAATTTTTCGAGCGAAGCGGCATAAACGCCTTTATCCGTTTTCCCTCTCCATTTGGAGAGGGTGTCCGAAGGACGGGTGAGGTCTCTTGACTTTTTTTGCTTACTTTTTTGCGTCAAGGCAAAAAAGTGAGT
>JAAFGX010000022.1 GCA_010365115.1 Paludibacter sp. | reverse complement strand
TTGAATTCACACCCTTGTATTGTTCTATGTCGTCCATGCCACAAAGGTAGAAATATATTCTAAATTAACAGCGACCTAAACGCCTATACCGAAACTTATTTATTATTGACCTTTCAATGCTGGGTTAAATAAATACTCATTTTGAGGGATTAGTGAATAAAAACGATTCGAATTCCAAGGTAATTCAGTATCTGTTATTAAATTCATCCTATTTCCCAACGGAATTTTACCTGATTTGAAAGGTTCTGGTAAATATACTCCATAGGTTGAGCCGGCGATTGATGCCAACCTAAAATTGTCCCATCTTCTTACATTTTCAAAACAAAACTCTCTTCTCCGTTCATCAATTATGTTTTTATATAATGCTTCATTAATAATTTCGTTCCCAATTTCAACTAAGCCAGCTCTTTTACGTATCAGGTTTAATTCTGTAATTGCATAGGGAAAATTATTTTTATGAAAATAAATTTCAGCACGCATCAAATGAAATTCAGATGATCTTAACCAAGGTGTATTTGAAGTGGGATATGCAGCTTTTAAACAAGTCCATTGTCCTGCAGGATATTCTTTTCCGAAGTTAGTTGTTATGTAAATCAATTGTTTGAAACGAATATCATTAGCTGTATCGCCTTGAATAAAGATGTTTTGTAAAGATTTATCTAAAACTATTCTGAATTTAGATTGGGTGAGATCACCATTTTGCAGATTTTTAAACGCTGTCCATTGAAAACTATCCCAGCGTGTAGTTGTAGTAGGTTGAAATGCGCTACTGCCATGAAAAGCCATTATTACTTCATTTCCTGTACCTGACTGATAGTTTACTTTGTCAATTGTTTGAAAAATCTTACTGTAAGCATACCCTTGCGTTAAAGGAAATTTTGTTGACATACCAATTTGATTGCCTAATAATTTATTTACATACACTAATGCGGAGTCAAAATTATTTTGTTGAAAAAAGACCTTAGCTAACATAGCAATTGCAACATCTTTTTTGCAACGATACTGATATGCCAATGGATGTATTGACTTGTCAAACTGAGATGGTAAAAGATTAATTGCTGCCCTCAGATCCTCTTCTAAAAACCGATATACTTGCGCAACTGTTTTTCTTGGTTCGCTAGTATCATTAACACTCAATATTGGTCTTTTACGATAAAGTGTTGATAAAGAATCTAATGTTGAAAAATGATATTGGCGTCCAACAAAATAATTATTGTAGTATTCAACTGATGCTCGCATTAAATATGCTTCACCCATTAAACGTTGAGCATTCAGTGTATCAACGGAGTTTTTAATAGGCGGCAAATGTTGATTTATAGATTGAATAATAAGATTTGAATTATTGTTAACAAAAGAACCCCATTGTAAAAAACGACCGGCTTGGTAATCATCGATATTAGATTGGTATTTGAACGTGTAATTAGAAGCATTTAGTAATGTAAAATCAGGTTGGATCAACGGATTAAGTGTTGGTGCAGAATTATCAGAACCCAACACATCTGTTAAAACCAAATCTCCATAGTAACTACCTGATGCAAATGCACCATAAGCACCATTCATACAAACATCTATATCCTTTAAATCATAAAAAAGTGATGCAATTTCTTGTGTGTTCTCATTTCTTATTGATGACAAAAAATCCTCACAAGAACTCAAGAATAAAAAAGATATTCCTACAATTATCTGTTTAAATAATTTAGAGTGTTTAATGTTCATGATTTTAGTACTTTCAACAAATCTTTTGAGATTTATAGGGGGTGCAAATATAAATAATAATTTCTAAAGGACAATTTATATCACTATTTTAAAAATAATTAGGATTGTTAATAAAACTCTAATTGTTTTTAAAATATTTTGAACAAAATTTAAAATCATTCTATAACACTTATTAATTCACTATTGCCTACTAATTGGTTCATTAAGGTTCTTTTCGTGGATCGACATTAATCACGTTTATCCCAATTTTCAGATTTACCATATCTATGGTAGGAATCTCATTTTTTAAAATCAACGTGCAAGTTTTATTCACTTCATCAAACTGATAGTCCATCTTTACTGTTTTACTGTTTAAATCCCATTTATATAAACTTCGTGTTGCATCTATATCCAGTAGTAAAGCTGGTGCAGGATTTCCAATTTTAATATATCCAGCTCGGGGCGAAACAAATAAATTATTATTCGAGTAATTATTCACATTTGCAAATTCAATTGCATGCTTTTTACAATCGATGAAAATATTGCCTACAACCCGATGATAAGAAGTTATTCCTCCTCTCATATCAACAATTCTTTCAGCATTCAAATATGCGCCATAACCTGTATTTTCGGCGTCAATAATTAAATTATTTTCAAAGTTAATACTATCTGAACCATCGGTGTAAAATGCAGAACCACCAGCTCCATATTCACCACTCAGCCAATATTGAGAGCGCATTTTATAAAATATATTATGATCAACTAAGCAATTGTTTCTGCTTACCTCAATATAAATACCACCTCGTGCGGTTGTAATTTCAGAAAATAGGTTTGATGTAATTCTACAATTTTTATTGCTTTTATAATCTAACCAAAGACCTGGAGCATGGGTGATTTTCGAGAAAATATTTCGTCTGATTAAACAATTTTCGGCTTGGTGAAATTTAATTCCACCAGATTCAAATGCATGTTCAGCATCATGAAAACCAATATTCTCAAAAAGGTTATCCTCCACCAACATAGATTTAGCACGACTACATTGCAATCCTGAAATGCCACAATTGCGAATTGTATTTCTGCGAATTACATGATTTGCAATAATAGATTGTTCAACAGTACTCCATGATTCATTACCCATATCCAATCCTACACTGTTTGCCCATTCAAGTGTACAATCTTCAATAATCCAGTGATGCCCTCTGGCTGTAGAAACCATACCTCGCTGGGGTACCGGGAATCCATTTCCAGCATGTCGAAAGGTAATTCCTTTAATATGAATATATCCTAATCCATAGATAGTAGGAGCAAATACCTGTTCTTTATTCGTTGCTTCAAACTTATAATCGCTTGGAGATTTTCCTTTTGGAAGTTTAATGTGAATGCGCATTCCGTTATGTTCAACCCAAAATGAGAGATTGGGAGCTTTAGATAAATCGGCAGGAGTGGAAACTTGAAGAGCTTTTTCATTATCGATAAAAATTAATCCCCGGCGCTGAAAATGTGCATTCATTTTGGCTTGTTTGTAATTGAGCCACTCTATATCGTTGGGTAGGTTCAACATACCAAACGGATTATACCCACCAAACCATTCAGGTAGCAAATTAAATTGCCACACATTTACGTCATTATTTTCGTCTTGTCCAAATTTCCAACCCTGACTTTTTTGAAATAGTGAAGTTGGCAAAATAACAGATCCACAAATAATTACAGTATCTCCTTTTGCTGCTTCATAGCTAATCATGTTATTGGCAGAAAGTCCTCCAAATTTCGGCAGCACAGATTCACGATAAACTCCCGAACTTATTAAAACCCGTTCGCCTGGTTGCAAAATTTGTGCGGCTTTGTTTATCGATTTAAATGGTCTGGTTAGTGAACCATCATTTTCATCAGATGCGTTTTTATCATTCTGATTCACGAAATAGGTATGTTTGTACTCCGTTTTCTTTTCCCAAAATTGAAATGATTTCCCATTTGCAAGAACGTCGGTTTTTGAAGAATAGAACTCCGCACCAATTAAATGGACTGAAAAAAAAAGGAAAAGTATTATTAGGCAATTAGAATTACGTATTGACATAGAGTAATATATGATATGATTATAAACCAGAGAACTGATATAATTTAAACAACTTATTATTAAAAAAACAACGAAGTTGTGATAAAACATCACAAGCTTCGCTGTCTATTTGATTTGTAAAACATTAAAATTTAAACTTCCAGTATTTCCGTTAAACTCTGAAATTACTCAGTTATTAGAAGAATAATTTATGTATGTTTAAAGATTTGATAATTTAACAACTTTTGTAAAATTCTTATTTTCAACTTTTACAATCAAAAAATTTTGTTTTGATTTAAGTGGAATTATTGATTTCCCTTCTAAATTCCGAACCACAGTTAACATTTGTCCTGTAACACCATACACAGTAACTGAATATTTTCCTTCGCATGAAACATTGATACCATCATTAGTTGCAAATACTTTGATATTTGCCGTTTCAGCTTGGTTACTAATACCTGTACTTCCGTCGAGATTTAAATTTTTAATTCCATAAGTATGACCTATTTTCATCATGCTACCTACAACTACAAAAGACGAAAGCACGGTATCTTTTTTTACAGCTAAAATCTGATTATAGGTTTCTCCTTCGTTAGTTGAAACATAAACAGCTGTATCAGCCAATAAATACAATTTACCAGCGGCTTGCATCATTTTTTTGAAATTATTATTTATATAGGCTGATAAGTTTGTTGCGCCATCAGTCATAGAAACAGTTCGAGTCAAAAAACTTTTCCAATTATTGAGATTGTTCCAGGGAATTACACTTCCAGTTGCAGTAAGACCCAAGGAATCGACACGTACTACGTCTTTCATTCCACCTAAAAAATGATAGGTATGACCGGGGTTGGTAACACTTGCAAGTTTAAAAATAAAATTTGCCGGTGTGCCTGCACCAATCGAGTAAGAGAGTGCAAATCGGGCATAAGTATCACCTTTATTTGATGAATAATAGAAAGAAGATTGATTCATATTCATAGTTGGAGAATAAAGTATCTGATTGGAGTTTGGAAAATAAAATTTTTCATCACCATCAAATGCATCAATTCCCATTGCACTTTTACCTATAGTAACAGCTGCAAAAGTTGCACCGCCATCCAAACTCTTATACAATACTCCTGTCGAAGACGTAGCAATACCGGTTGGAATTACAATCGACAACGAATTGGGAGCGCTATATGCAATTTGTTCGAAATTAAAACCTCCGAAAATTGATACACTACTGGGTAAACTTAAAAATTGTACCCAAGCACCACCTACATATTCATACAAAGGTCGATAGTTTCCGGATGTTGCAACTATTGCCAATCGTTTAACTTTAAAATTTAATAATCGAACTTCTTTTCCTTGTAGCCCGAAAGCAACCCAATCATTTCCTAGTTTTGAAGGTGATACCCATATACCATCGCTGGTTGCAGCGAATAATGAGTCGTTTTTAATTGTAAGAGCATTAACTTTGATAGTTAAATCACTCGATTTCAATTGAATGGCATTCGCTTTTTGGATTGAAAAAGTATTCATTCCAATTGCAAATACTAATAACATGCTAAGTACTAGTTTTTTCATGATAGTTTTTTTTAAATTATTTTTATATTTATTTTGGGATTTTTTTGGGAGAATAATATAAATAAATGAAGCCCTCACGAAAAGTGTGAAAGCTTCATTCGTTTAAATATTATTTTTTTATAAATTTATCCACTACTTGTTTTGCATTTAAATTTTGAGTTTTTACAATGTATATAGCAGAATTCAATGACTGAACATTGATGGAAGTTTTTTCGGTTTGTGCAACTAAGGATTTCACAGTTTTGCCATCCAAATTCAAAATAGAAATTTTTGAACCAACTGTTGCATTAACGAATATTTCTTTACTAGTTATGCTTGGATAACAAATTTTAGCCTGTTCGGTAATTTGATTTAGACCAGAAGCTGTTAAGTTATAGTAATAAATACCATTTACTGATCTGGTTGAAACATATAGTTTTGTCGCAGATTTCACCAAATCGTTTAAATAGTTTTTTGGAGGACTGGCAATAATATCAATGCCAGTTGCTAGAGGGGCAAAACTGTCACCATTATCATTTGACACCATTACATTGGTTTTACTACACGCAATATACAATGGACCATTATCATCGCCTATAATTCTGTTTACGTACCAGAAATCGGAACCAACAGAATATGAGCTACTCCAATTTGCAAAATCATCATCTGAATAATTCAAACTACCAATCCCCCCATTCTCGAAATCACCAGCGATATAAGTGTAATCAACAGCTCCAACTTTGCGTTTATGAAATGCACGTGGAGTAGAATAATTACCAGCTAATGTATTTGACCAAGTTGCTCCAAAATCGGTTGATTTAATTAAATACTGATTATTGTAGACTGTTTTGTCTGTACCATAAAGCGTATTTCCGTAAGCCCAAATACCAGTAACAGCCTTATATACATCGCCGTGAGCATTTGTACTAAAAGCATATTGCGTAAAATTAGCGCCACCATCTGTGGAGCGCCAGATACCATTGCCCCAGGTTGGAACCACAATAACTGTATTATTAGCTCCATCTTGAATTTGGGCAAAACTAGCAGACGGACTACCAAAAGTAGATAATGATTGTGGGTTAAAGTTAGTTATTACCCAATTTGCACCAACTAACTTATATATCTTAGTGCATTTTTTGGTAACATCATCAGTGGCTGTGATATTTACAACAGCTAATTTAGCAACTTTTAAACTTAAATGAGTAACAATTATTCCTTGTAGTCCGAAAGGTTCGAAATCGCCACCATTGGCTGAAGGAGAAAGCCATATACCATCACCAGTAGCAACATAAAGCTTTCCACCATCAAGACTAATATTGTAAATATCGGTACTGATAGTCCCACCACCAGCTTTGGTAAGATCTAATTTTTGCCAAGTTTCGGCAGAAAACGTAAGTATTGTGCTCAGAACAAAGAACAATACCAAAAAAGTAATTTTTCTCATGATAATTTGATTTTAAATGTTAGAAATATTGATAAAATATGAATGTATAGAGTATAGACGAAATAAGAAAGAATTTACCCTAAACAAATGAAAAGTTTCTGATTAAAAATTTCTATTATAAAAAGACATTGATCCCCTAAAATAGCTTTCATCTTTTTCGGAGCAGACTCAATTTTGAATAAAAATATTAAAAAATTGAAAATACTATTTTACAAATTTCCCTGTGCAATTTTCCCCTTGTGCATTTTTAATTTGAACGAAATACATTGCTGATTTTAAATCCTGAATATCGATTAATGTTTTAATGTTTTGCGTTTGACCTATTTTCATAACTTTACCTTCAGTATTAAAGATTATAATTTTTGATGCTAAGTCAGTTATCAATTCCAATTTAGATTTATCAGCAGAAACAATTAACTTTAGTTTATTCGTTTTCTGATTTTCCACAGCCGATGGAGCTAAATCAAAACTATATAATCCATCAGTTGTAGTAGAAACATATAATTTTGTTGATGATTTTACCAAATGACTCAAGAAAAATGGCTCATTTGCAGGTCTTGGAACTGACGATGGTATCGTAATACCGGTTCCAACCGGCTCAAAGGAATCACCGTTATCGTTGGATACATATACATTATCGGCACTGCACATAATGTAAAGTGGTCCATCATCTTCACCAATAATCCGACGATTGTTCCAATACGCTGCACCAAGTGCAAATGAAGCAGCCCAATTAGTACCGGCATCATCGGATGTCCAAACGGCACCTAGACTTCCAGTTGAACCTCCCCAATAGAAATATGGTTTTCCTCCAACACTTCGTTTGTGCAATGACCATGGGTTAAAGAAATTGGCTACAGGTTTATTTTTCCAGGTAAGACCGTAATCTTCTGAATAAATCATGAATTGCAAATTAAAATCCGCTTTATCTGTTCCGTAAATTTTTGTATCACCGGGGAATGTATAAATACCCGGAATCTTTTTGTAAAATAAACTGGTATTATCAAGACAAGTTGTACAGGTCTCATAAGCTGGTTTTGTCCATGTATCGCCTCCATCTGCCGATCTCCAGATACCATTGCCCCATGTTGGCAGTACAATCACAGTTTGTCCATTATTTTGAATTTGAGCAAAATTAATAAGATTATCCAATGCATTACCAAATACAGCCAATTTTGACGGATTAAAATTTGTATTCACCCAAGCAGTGCCGTTGTATTTGTACAGTTGAAGTGTTTTCTTTGTGGCATCGTCCGAAGCTATTTCAACTACAATAGCCAATTTAAGAACCCCGAAATTTATCATAAAAACCCGTTTGCCTTGTAGTCCATAAGCAGCCCAGTCACCACCATTTGCACTTGCCGATTCCCAGATGCCATCATTTGTAGCAACATATAATTTGCTGTTATTCAATGCCATTTGGTACATGTTTTGATCAATGTTGCCACCGACACTATTTGTCAAACTCATTTTTTGCCACTGAGAAAAACAGAGAGTTACATTCATTAAAATGAATACACATAGAATAGTAGTTTTTTTCATAATACATTTGTATTTAAATGATTAATAGTAATTGAAAAGTTATGATGATTGCACACGAATTTACGTGAAATATTTTTACACTCACTAATTTCTTAGGTTTTTTTTAACTTATGAGCTGTTTTTGTTTCTTTTGAAACAATTAATATCAAAAATATTAATGAATTAAAAATAGTTTTTTTAATTTCGATAAAAATAAAATGGTTTACTTATTCAGACTTTCCAAAACAGCAATATCCTCGGGACGTAGTTTGCCGTTTTTCATTGGACCACAATTCAACAAAATGTTAGCATTCATCTTCACTGCAATATCTAAATAATTAAGAATTGACTCTTTGCTTAAAACAGATACATCGCCTTCGTGCCAAAACCAATTGCCCGATGGAAATTCTTTGTTTCCTTTAATTGACATGGTGGTTTCTATTTGCATAGGTAAATAGACATCCTTACCAAGCCACTTCCATATTTTTTGGTCATCCTGATTATATTCTTTTAATTTTTCTCCACTTCGGGCATCAACAGGGTGTAAAGGAACTCCCGGATAAGCAGTTGTACTATTGTTCATTACGATACAGTTTGGCTGTAATGATTTGATATAATGGTAAATATAATCCATTTGCCACCGATATGCCCCTTCGTTCCGCCAAGCTTCTATAAATTTCAAATCACGCTCGTGAGAGGCTGTAGCAACTACCACTTTTTCACCGGTATCGTCCGAAATAGGTTTTGCCCAGCCCGATTGCTGTTTCTTCCAAAAACCATCAAACCAAAACTCGCAAATATCACCGTAATTGGTCATCAATTCATGAATCTGATTTTTCATAAATTCAACATAAGCCGGTTCGTTGGTATCATGTATTTTATGGTGTCTGTCCCATAATGAATAATACAAGCCCACTTTCAAACCCTGTTTATGAGCCGAAGTCACTATTTTTTTAAGCAAATCATCCTTGAACGGTGTATTTTTAACCGTGTAGTCAGTCTGTTTTGAGGGCCAGATACAGAATCCATCGTGATGTTTGGTAACTATAACTATATATTTCATTCCTGCCGCTTTGGCAACCCGACACCATTGGTCGGTATCTAAATCGGTAGGATTAAAGGCTTTGATATCCAATGTGCCATCGCTCCATTCTTTATCATAATAAGTATTAATTCCAAAGTGAACAAACATTCCAAACTTTAAACTCATCCATTCTTTTTGTGCAGGGGTAGGTTCAGGCATCTTACTATTTTCAAATAGTTGGGCTTTAAGGATTGTTGAAAATATTATTGTTGCCAATAAAAATAAATATTTCATTTGTCTACCTAAAGTTATTAAGGGTGAATATAAAGAATCAATGACTGTATTATTGACGTAAACTAAAATACAAAACCTTAACTCGTGTAAATTTTTATTGAAAATAATTTTTTACTTTGTTCTTTCAAAAAATACATTAATAATAATTCATAATTCAATGTCGTTTAGTTAAGCGATACTATAAAAATCTGACCTCTCTCTATATATCACTCTCCAAAGGAGAGGGACTTGAATTAGTAACGTATTATTTCAATTTTGAACAATTTAGTTCCCTCTCAAATACTTTCTTCCTTTTTCTTTCTCCTCTTGGAGAAAGTCTCCGCCAATTGGCGAGGATAGAGGTCGCCAAATGGCTTTGGAGAAATCTGGATATTCTTATTATTCTACCATAATTTTGCTGCTCCTCAACAATTTAACTACGAGTGGCGATATTATTGTGAATATCAAAGTTTACTACATTAAATTATTCTTTCCACTTAATGCAAAAAAACTAATAATTTAACTTATTCTTTAGGGATACATATCCTTTTTTTCGTCTTGAAATTTAAGTGATTTTGTTGCAATTGGAATCCACGATTTCCGCAGATCCCAACAAAAAAAATAAATATGCCCGAACAGCATACTTACGAACCATTTAAACAGCATTTAGTTTAGATTTTTTTAGGTTTGTGTTTTTATTCCTGATTGAAACTTACAGAACGAGATAATATCTTTGATATAATTTTTAATTTTGATTAAGGTTATTAGTTTTAATTTTCGTCGTACATTTGATTTTAAATTTGAATTACGCAACATCGTTAACTATTACTTACAATAAATCTATTATATAACAATTAAAGAATCAAACATGAATCTTACAAAAAAAAGAAAGACAAAGTATGAAGCGGGGAGAGTTCTGCTTTTATTACTATTATTTTGCAGTACATTTGCGATAAGTGCATATTCGCAATCCAAAACAATTACCGGTACAGTTTACGACGAAAAGGGTGAAACCATTATCGGAGCAAACGTTTTGGTAAAAGGTAAAACCACCGGAACTATTACTAATATTGACGGCAAGTTCAGTATAAATGTACTGCCTGATGATAAAATTGTAGTTTCCTATATTGGTTACAATTCACAGGAAATAAAAGTGGGTGCTCCCAACTTTTACAAAGTAACTATGAGTCAGAATTCACAAAACTTAGAAGAAGTAGTAGTAGTGGGTTACGGAACGGTAAACAAACGTAGTTTCACAGGTTCGGTATCCTCTGTGAAATCGGATGACCTTACTGCACTGAAAACTATGTCGCCCACTCAGGGTTTGCAGGGACGAGCCACTGGAGTGAATGTAACTACTGCGTCTGGTATGCTTGGTGCACCTACTAAAATTAATATACGTGGAATTAACTCCATCAATGCAGGAACTTCTCCTTTGTGGATTATCGATGGAGTTCCTATCTATTCAGGTGGCGGATTGGAAGCAAGTTCGAGCACTGTGTCACAAGACCCCATGTCAATGATAAATCCCAATGATATTGAGACCATGGAAGTGCTGAAAGATGCAGCTGCTACAGCCATTTATGGTTCACGTGGTTCAAATGGAGTAATTATCATCACCACCAAATCAGGTAAAAAATCAGCTAAAAAAGGAAATATCAATGTGGATTATAATACTGGATTCAGTGATTTAACCCGCACGCCGTCTCAGGTTGGATTTGCCACCACAGAACAATGGATAGCTCTGGCCGACAAAGCCATTCAAAATCAATCGGGCATAGCTAGTGCTTTGTTTCAACCTTCGCAAACTTTAGATCCCGGCAAAGTACCTTTCTCGCCTTTATCACGCGAACAGGCATTGGCTACTAACTCCAATTGGTACGATCAGGTAGTGCGTACAGGTCAGTATCATGATGTCAACATGAACATGTCCAAAGGTTTTGAAGGTGGTTCCGTATATACTTCATTTAATTATCGTACAGACAAAGGCGTGTTGAAAAACAACGATATGGATCGTATAACAGGTCGTATAAATGGTGAATTTGAAGCCATGAAAAATTTTCGAGTAGGAACAAATATTGCGTTTTCGTACTCGCACAATAACCGCGTTAAAACTGGTTATGCAGGTGCCATAGGAGGTGGCGGCGGATCAACCGGTGCTTTTGAATCAGCGAACCGCAATGCCATGCCATGGATGCCTATTTACGATGAAACAAATCCTACTGGTTATTGGAGTGCCCGTTCTGGGAACTTGGCTGCCAACAACGACCGCCGATTTTTGCAGGATTATGTAGATCAGTACCGTATTACTGGTAATACATTTGCCGAGTTCAAAGTGGTTGCAGTAAAAGGCTTGTCGGCACGTACCGAGTTCGGGGTGGATTATCTCAACAATTCGTCGGTTGATTGGCGGAGTGATCTATTGACAGAAGATAAAAAAAGTTACGCTATGGATCAAAACAGTACGCGCCGTGTAATTAACTACAATGCATATTTAAAATACAACAATACTTTTGGCATACATTCATTCAACTCTGTATTAGGTACAGAGTCGATGCGAATGATGGGCTGGACACGTAAGATGGAATCAAAAGGTTTGAAAGGCACATATCCGCAATTAGGCGAACTTCCGGGAACACTGCTTTCGATGAGCTCAAGATGGTCGGATGAGGATTATTTACGTTCATATTTCTTCCGTACTGATTACCGTTTACTGGACAAATACGTTTTGGCTGTAAGCTATCGTTTGGATGGTTCTGCCAAGTTTTATGGGGCTGATAAATGGGGTCCATTTGCCGCACTTTCTGGTGCTTGGTTGATTTCAGAGGAAGATTTTTTCAGTTCAATGCGCAATACCATCAATCAATTGAAACTCAAAGCAAGTTTTGGTCAAACCGGTAATAATTCTATAGGTAGTAATAGATTCAATACTAATTATAGGAATAGCAGTTCATTACGCTATGGCGACGTTACATATACAAGTTCTGGTACGGAGGTATCTAATCTTGGAAATAGAGATTTGACTTGGGAAACGACCAGTAATTACGATACAGGTATCGATTTCGGATTTTTAAACAATCGTATCTCCGGTTCTTTAGAATATTATTACAAGAAAATATCCGACATGTTACTAGAGGTTCAATTACCTATCTCAACAGGTATAGGTGGTAATAAAATATATGGTAATATTGGTGATTTGGCTAATTATGGTGTTGATTTCACAGTAACCAGCACCAATATTGATAAAAAGAATTTCAAATGGACAACGACCCTAAATATTTCTTCAAATGATAATAAGGTCTTAAGTTTGACTCCCGAAGTAAATAAAGGTGGTAAGGGTGTAGGATACAGTTCAGGAACAAGAAACGTAACCGGTAATAAAATGGGGACATTCTTTATGGCCGATTATGCCGGTATCGACCCCGACAAAGGCGTGGAAATGATTTGGGAAATTGACCAAATCGAATACAATGCAACTGGTAAAACGATTAAAACAGGACGAAAAATTCCTGCTACACAAGCTAATGTAACACTGAATAATTACTTGTTTCAGGATAAAACCATTATCCCTAGTTATTTTGGTGGTTTGAACAATAGTTTTAAAATTTACAATTTCGATGTAAACTTATTTTTCACATTCTCTGGTGGAAACTACATATATAACTATAACATGAAAAGAGATTCGTATGTACATAACGGACAAACAGTATTGTTAGCAGATATGGTAGGTAATACTTGGGAACCAGGCAAAACTGATGCCACATATCCTTATCAATCTTGGGGTAGCAAATATCCGAATGCAGCATGGGAAAGCACAGCCGATGATCCAAATTTAGAACCCGGAAATAAAAAGGGTTGGTGGGCAGCTACCGGTGCTGGCGATGCAAACTACAATTTAGAGACACAAAATCATTCGAAATTTTTGTATAAAGGTGATTTTATTCGTTTGAAAAACCTGTCGATTGGCTATTCGATTCCTAAAAAAGCTATTTCGAAACTCTCTTTAGAGAATCTTCATATTTCTGTACAGGTATCAAATTTATTCACTTTTACACAATATCCAGGTTATGATCCCGAAGGAGCAACATGGGTAGATGCTGCTGGAATTCCAAATACACGAACTATCAGTTTTGGAATATCAGCCAAGTTGTAATTTGAAAAATCAAGAAAAATAACGATTATAATAATATAATGAACAATATGAAAAAAATAAAATATTCAATTCTAGTATTGCTTACCGTTTTTTTTACGGCTTGCGATAACGATAAATTTTTTGAAGTGCAACGTGCGCCTGAAAGTCCCTGGAATTCCGTACAAGACTTGGAATTTGCAGCAGTTTCTCCTTATGCCGCTATGATGCAAGGTGGTTGGGGTGCGATTCAATCGAACCATGCATTGAATCAGGTAATTATGTCCGATTATTTCCGCTTTTTGGGTAATGTGGAAGGATATGCTACCGATCAGGTTTACAAACGTAGGTTTCAGGATAAAGTGGCTGATGTAGAAGCTTTGTATAAAAAACTTTACTATGTTATTGGTTTGGCAAATACTGGATTAGAAGCCTATCGGACGACTAACGACAACCCATTTCCTTTTGCTACCGACGATGATAAGCAGAAAAATGTAAAACGCATCAAAGGCGAATTGTTATTTATGCGTGCTTATGCTTATTATCATCTGGCAATTAATTACTGTCCTGTCTATGGTTATGGAAGTAATAATGATACTAAAGTTTTAGTAAAACGTGACAAAGCAACTTTTTCGAGCATTGAGGCATTAGACAATGCGCCTGTATCCACTGGCGAAATATATGATTTGATTGTATCCGACTTAAAAGAAGCAAAATTGTTGTTGCCTGAAGATTATACTGAAGGTATGCATGCATCTTACGATTCGCGGTCTCGAGCCAACAAATGGGCAGCTTCTGCATTTTTAGCTCAGGTTTATTTTACCATGCAAAAATTCACCGGTGCTGAAAGTGCTTTGACCGAATTGGACGATGTAATTGCCAATGGAGGTTATTCGCTAGAAGCCGATCCATTTACGAATTTCAACAATCAGGATATTTTAATTAAAAAAGCAAACAATAAAGAGGTGATTTTTTGGGCATTCTTTGCAGATAATATATTATCACCTACTACTCACAATGCTATTCGTTTTACACACTTTAACAAATGCGGTCGTGATGCCAGGAATGGTGGAAATGGAAATAATAGTGGCGGTTCTAGTCCGACTTGGAGTAATTTCCAAAGCTGGATTCAACTTACATTAGCCAAAAATGCATTAGTAGATATGGGTTGGATGAATGCTGATGGTTCAGAACCAAACACAGCTAAATGGGATAAACGGTATAACAATCCGGGCACAAGTTCGAGTTATGTTAATCAATATGGTTTATTTTATCGCTACGAAGGTGCATATGCAGATACAACTGCTTATAGGATTGCTAAAGGCATCAAACAATTGGGAAAACGAAAATCTGCATCTGACAATGGGAAATACATTGTTGACCCTAAATATGCAGGTTTAATTGGAACTGAAGAACCAGTTGTTTTAGTTAATAAATATTTTAGAAGTACCGACGGACGATTACAGAACATACCGTTGATTCGCTTGGCCGAACTTTATCTGAATCGTGCCATGATTAAGAAAAAAGCGAATATTGGCGGTTGGGCTGCCGATTATAATCTAGTAGCTAAACGTGCTTGGAATGCTACTTTAGCAGGTTCGGCTTATATTGATAAAAGCGATGCTGATATATCAGAACATATGTTATTGGTAGAACGCTGGAAAGAATTGGCTGGCGAAGACAGTTGGTATATTCCTTTCTGCGAAGCACTTGGACTCGAAATTGGGCAGGGAGATAGAATTGCTGTCGACAACACATTAAACATAACAGCACCATACACTGACCAGTACTGGAAAAATTGTATTCCGCAAGGAGAGATAGATTTCCAAAACAAATAAGATAAGATAAAATAAAAGAAAAATAAATCAAGCCTTAACACACATTAAGGCTTGATTTTTAATAAATAACTACTTGTGATGAAACGTAATTTTCTTTTATTACTCATTTTAGTTTTCGTACTCTGTGTATCGGCTTCTCAACTGCCTTTAGACAAAAATATGCCTGTGATTTCCATCAACGACGATTCACAGTTGGGTATTTTAAATTCTCGTATGGGCAGTCGGTTTTCGTTCAATTTTTTTAGTGCGAAACGTGGTTTACAAACCGGTGCATTAGGTTTTGATGCCGATGAGTTTACGGAACTATTGGTGGGAATAGAGCAAGATGGAAAGTTCGAAATCATGCGACTTTCGAACAACCTGCTCAAATCTACTTATTTGCAAAACCAACAACTCACATTGGCTATGACGGGTATGCAATTGAAAGGCATTTCGAGCAAAGGGCTTGAAGTTTCGGTAACTGTGGTTTCACCTTTTACACCAGCCAAAACATTGGACGAAACGCAAGCCATCAAAGTACAAATTGCACCTTATTTCTATCTGCTGGTAAATATTCAAAATACAAACTCGCAGCCTGTAAAAGCGCAGTTGTATTTAGCTTTGAAAAGAATACCCACCAATCCGGTTATGGAATACGTCGTGTGGGGTTATGGTTTGGGACGAGTAAAAAATGAAATTTATTACAAAGATAACGGTACTGGTTTGATTGCTTTGGAATGTTTGACAGGCGATGCGTTAGGATTCGAAAAGGAAGCTTTTACAGGACTCCGAAGCGATATTCAAATTCCTGCTAGTGGAAATGTCGATGTAAATTATAGCTATTCTACTTATCATTCTGGTAAAGTGCAGCGCGACAATCGTATTCAGCAGGATTTGAAGTTTTATTATACCACGATTTGGAAAAATATTGACGAAGTGAAAGCCTATGCCAAAGCAAATTTTGATAAAAATATGACTTTGTCGGCTGCTTTCGAAAATTTGCTGCTGCGCTCGACATTGTCGGGTCAGGATAAATGGATGATGGCGTTAACTTTTCATGCCGATATTGCCAACACATTTTTGTTGGTCGATAATTTAAAACGGCCTTATTTTTATTTGTTAGAAGGACGTTTCAAGCATCAAAGCACGGTGGATGTGGCACACGAAACTGAATTGGTGGCACTGTTCAATCCATGGCGATTAAAAATGCAATTGCAGCAATGGACTAACTATATTGCTTTCGAACGGGTGGAAGTAAAACCTTCGCGTGGGCGGAAAGCTTTTTATCAAGGTTATAGTGCCGCAGAATACGGACCATATCTAATGCATGACGTGGGCAGTTTTCCGTATATCTGTGAAACTGCTGAATACGATTTTGGACCTTATATGGCTGCCGAAGAAAACACCAATTTTGCTATATTGCTTTATTGGTATTGGAAAATTTCTGGTGATGATGAATTTGTTCGCCAAAAGTTAGGCTTGGTCGAAACATTGCTGCATTCGTTGGTGAATAGAGATATTGATGGAAACGGAATGGTGGATCATGCCATGGGCTGGACTTCTTTCGATTCAAGTAAATCCTTGCGTATCTACACCGAAAATACGTATATTGGAGTAAAACAAATCGTGGCTTATACAATGGCAGCCGATATGTTTCGGTCGCTTTCTACCAAAGGAGATTTTGAAGTTGGTCAATTGGTGAGCATGAGTGATGGCGAAGGTAAAGGTCATACTGAACTTATCAATGTGCCGAATGATGAACTCCGGGCAAAACAGGCAAAACTCTACGAAGATGAAGCCCGAAAAATACTTTCAACCCTCAAAAAAGCCCATAAGCAATACGGTTATATTCCAGTTTCACTTGATAAAAAATATACCGATGGCAATCAAATGTCCGTTGTTTTGGGCGATGCGCTGATGTACCCAGGATTTTGTGCAATGAAATCACCTATTATTGCCGAAACTGCCAAACTCATTAAAACAACTTACGAAAAAGCCTATCCTTTGTCGTTGAGACCATATGGGGTAACGTTGACAACAGGCGAAACCCCTACTTGGTATAGCAAAATTATGGTTTCCGACATTGTTGCAAATCGTTGGTTTAAGTCTAGCAATAATTCAATGCATTTTGCTTACGAACACAACATCAATTCGCCTTATACCTACGATGATGGACAAATAAACGAGAAGGAAACGTGGATTGGTTATTTCTATCCGCGAGGTGTAGTGAGTTTGGGCTATTTTATGAATGAAATGAATTTTGAGGTAGATAAAAAGGAGGAGTTTTTGAGAACTCTAAAGAACCCATAAAGTGGAAATGAGTTAATGAGTTATTTAAACAAATTAATAAATACAAAATAGAGTTTATTTGAATTAATTTCTTATATGATTGTATTTCAACAATATTCATTTATATTTCACGTTAAACATTCATATTTTAATTGATATGAATAATGCAATACGACAAGATTAAAAAGCGAACCGTTCAGTTTTTAAGTATTACAGGGCTGAATTTAGAAGATTTCAAATTTTTGCTACCCTATTTTAAAGCAGAATGGGACGAGTATAATGACTATTTTACATTAGATGGAAAACTTCGTCAACGCAGGACATTTGCAAGAACTGATAGCATTTTGCCCAAAGCTTGTGATAGACTAATGTTTTTGTTAGTTTATTTAAAAAAAAAACTAATCCTTTGCAGGAACATCATGCCGCCAGTTTTGAAATGACACAGTCTCAAGCTAATCTATTGATTCACTTATTGTCAGGTCTTTTGCGTAAGACCTTGAAACGATTAGGTGAACTCCCCGAACGCAATGAGTATCGAATAATGCACATTCTCAAATCATGTGATGATGTGCTTATTGATGGAGTTGAACGACCAATTCAACGACCGCAAGCAAGCGACCTTCAAAAAGCTTGTTATAGCGGTAAAAAAAACTCATAGTGTGAAAAATAACGTGTTAACTACACCTGAAAGACGAATTCTATGGCTTAGTAAGACTTGCGAGGGTAGTATGCACGATAAAAAGATATGCGATAATCAACCAATTCATTTTCCTTCGGGTATAACTTTGTGGCAGGATACAGGTTTTCTTGGTCATAATCCCGAAAATGTGAATGTAATGATGCCTACAAAGAAACCAAAAGGCAAAGAACTAACCGAAGAACAAAAAGAATCGAATCGTTCAATTTCTTCGTTTCGGGTATTGGTTGAACATGCAATTGGTGGTGCAAAAAGATGTCGTATTGTCAAAGATCGTTTCAGATGTCTCAAGTTTGGTTTTGACGATTTACTCATGGAACTTGCTTGTGGACTCCATAATTTAAGAATAACGCTGAATTACAGCGATATATAATATTAATCGAAATAATGTCTAATAATTATAATATGCAATTAGGAAAATACAGTATCGGAATAGGAGACCGTTTCTCCCATCAAGGAGTAGCACAGTTACGTGCTATTATGAGAGCCAATGAAGTTGGCTCATTAACAATTAGCCCAGTTTGGAACAAATCGAACCGTGAACACACCTATGTTCACTCACAACCAGCCGACGTTCGCCAAGAAGCAGATGCTGCAGTGGCGGAGCTAAAGTTCGACGGTTCGTATTTCGTAGATGCCGACCATATCAATTTGGCCAATGTCGCAGGTTTCGTTTCATCGTCCAATTTCTTCACCCTCGACGTAGCCTCATTTATAGGTAAAGAGAGTAAATCTGAAGATATTGAAGCTTTTGTATCATCATGTAGTAATTATATGGGTGAATTGAATGTACCTGGTATCGATAAACCGTTGAATGTTACTGCTGATCTGTTGCACGATATTGCTAAAAAATTTTTGGCTGCGACACAACATGCAGCTGATATTTACAACTACCTGACCATAGAAAAAGGCGAAGGTAATTTCATCACTGAAGTTTCGATGGACGAAGTGGAAACTCCACAAACACCAATCGAATTACTGTTTATCCTCAAGATGCTCGCTGACAAAAACGTGCCAGCCCAAACCATAGCACCAAAATTTACTGGACGATTTAATAAAGGAATTGATTACAAAGGTGATGTTGCTCAATTCAGCAAAGAATTCGAAGAAGATGTCTTGGTGATTGACTTTGCGGTCAAAGAATTTGGATTGCCACAAGAGTTAAAATTGAGTATACACTCAGGCAGTGATAAATTCTCCATTTATCCCGCTATGTCAACTATTATTCACCGATATAACAAAGGACTTCACTTGAAAACAGCAGGAACCACTTGGCTCGAAGAAGTCATTGGATTGGCTGTTGGAGGTGATGAAGCACTTGATGCAGCAAAACATATTTATGAGAATTCCTTCAATCGTAGAGAAGAACTTTGTGCGCCTTATGCCGATGTGATTGACATTGATGAATCGAAACTTCCTTCGGTAGAAGAAGTAAACAGCTGGACCAGCGAAAGATATGCCAACACGTTACGCCATATTCCCGGACATACTGACTATAATCCGAATTTCCGCCAACTCATTCATGTAGCCTACAAAGTGGCAGCCGAAATGGGAGAAACATATACTAATTTGCTTGAAAAATACTCAGAAATTATTGGTAAATGTGTTGATGAAAACATATACGAACGTCATTTGAAAAGGTTGTTTAACCTTTGATGATTTATACCAATTTTAAATATAATTATACGGAAAATAATTCTGCAATACAAGTAAGATTAATTTTATTATTTTAGAAATAAATGAAAATAGCCAAACGTTTCAGTTCGACAACATTTACTCTTCTACCCGTTCTATTTGCCTATTTTATTATGGGCTTTTGCGATGCAGTGGGTATTTCGTCCAATTACGTAAAGCAAGATTTTGGCTTAACGGAAACGCAAGCAAATTTGTTGCCTTCCATGGTTTTTCTGTGGTTCTTTGTATTTTCGGTGCCGGTTGGCGTGTTAATGAATCGTATTGGGAGAAAAAAAACGGTGCTTTTAAGCATGATTTTTACATTTGTTGCCATGCTAATCCCTACCCTGCAATACACTTTTCCTATGGTTTTACTAGCTTTTGCCATGTTGGGCATTGGTAATACCATTCTGCAAGTGTCCCTTAATCCGTTGTTGACCAATGTGGTTTCGGATGATAAACTGACCAGCAGCTTAACTGCCGGTCAGTTTGTAAAAGCTATTTCTTCGTTTTGTGCCCCCATTATTGCTGCTTTTGCCACAATGCATTTTGGCAGTTGGCAGTTAATGTTTCCCATTTTTGCGGTTATTTCTGTAGTATCATCAGTTTGGTTGTTGTTAACTCCTATACCCGGAAATGTTTATCAGGGTGAATCTGCTTCGTTTGGTAAAACCTTTGCATTGCTAAAGAATAAAAGCATTTTGCTATTTTTCTTAGGAATTGTATTTGTGGTAGGTGTTGATGTGGGTATTAATACCATTGCACCCAAGGTGTTGATGGAACGATGTGGTTTGCCACTAAGCGAAGCAGGTTATGGTACGAGTGTTTATTTTGTATTCCGTACCATTGGTGCTTTTTTAGGTGCTATTTTACTGATAAAATTCTCACCTATAAAATTCTTTAAGTTAAGCATTGTTGCCGCAGTAATTGCATTGGGAATATTGACTTTTGCACAAGAAGAATTGTTTATTTACGCCCTTATTGGAGCAATCGGATTTACCTGTGCGAATATATTCTCCATAATTTTTGGCGAAGCTTTAAAGAAAATGCCCAAACACAGGAATGAAATTTCGGGTTTGATGATAATGGGTGTTTCAGGTGGTGCAGTTATTCCTTTGGTAATGGGTGCTTTGACCGAGAAAATGAATGGGCAGGTAGGCGGTTTGGTAGTGATAGGATTGTGTATGGTTTATTTATTGGGGCTGGCGTTTCAGTTGAAAGACCACTTAGAACCCCTAGCCCCTAAAGGGGGACAAAATCAGTTCTAATCAATAATAATTTCAATAAAGTAAAAAACATAGAAATTCAAAAACAAAGCTAACTCAGTTCCCCTTTAGACGACATTATTTCATATAATATTTTTTGGTAATTCATTGTATTTGTGTATCTTTGTACTTATTAATCAGCGTTTAAATAGCATTCATATTTGATTCTTTTCGACTAAGTTTTATCAAATGTGTAATGTTTGTGTAACGCAAAGTGTAACGTGAGTATGAAATACATATCCATTATCCCTTACAAAAGCACCACATTAAAGAATGGTGACCACCCGATTGTTTTGAGAATTACCAAAGACCGGGCCAGGAAATACATTAGTTTAAACCTTTCAACCACACTCAATCAGTGGAACGAAGAGTTTTCTCAGTTCAAAAAAGACAAACGCCTCAATCCGGATCACGAGAAAAACAATGCATTCCTCTATAGCCAAGTTTTAAAAGCCAAAGACGTTATTGATGACTTTGATCGCAGCAAAATCGACTGGACTCTCAACCAGTTCGAAACCGCGTTCCTGCATCGTTCAAAGAAGGGCAAAGTTAAGCCTTTTTTTGAGAACCACATACATGTTTTAAAAGAAACAGATCATAATGGCAATGCCAGATGTTACGAAAGTACGTTGGTTATGCTTGAAATCTTTGACAAAAAGCTTGACCAACGGGTATTTTCCGAAATTGACATAAAGTACATCCGCGCATTTGATATTTTCCTGCAAACTCCGCGTGAAACGATTTGCACAAGTGTAAAAGGGAATACCCGGGCTGTACAACGCAAAGCCTGCTGTGGCAACACCCGTAAATACTACATGAAAGCATTGCGTTCCATTCTCAACATGGCCATAGAAGCCAAGGAAGCAAGTCGTTCAACATATCCTTTCGGCAGAGGAGGTTTTGAAGTCGCCAAATTAGAGGAAGAAACCGAAAAAAGATACTTGCCTTCCCACTACCTTATCAAGATAAAGAGTGACGTTGAGTTAAAGAAGACTTCACAATATGCCCGAAGGTTATTTTTGTTTTCTTATTTCTGCTATGGAATGAGTTTTGTGGACATGGCACATCTCTCACAGGGGAATATCAAAAGGCTTGAAGACGGCCAGTACATTGTTTACAAACGGCACAAGACAAGAAATAGTAAAAAGGCTAAGGCCATTAGCATTAAGCTAACCGATGACATTCAAACGCTGATCAGTGAACTTTACACCGAGAGTCAACCGGTGGAAGGTTATCTTTTGCCCATCATCTCAAGAAAAGGCTTATCAGCACAGGAATTGTTCAAGCATATAAATAACAAATTGGTTATTCTAAACAAATATCTTGAGCAACTTGCACAAGAGTTAGGTATTCACGACATAAATCTAACTTCCTACGTTAGCCGCCATACCATGGCCATGACCCTACAAAACAACAACATTCCACGTGAGGTTATTTCCCAAATCCTAAATCACAAAGACCTTGCCACTACAAATACATATCTGGATAGTTTCAATAGCAAGGTGATTGACGAAGCTGTAAAAGTTTTGTAATAAAGATAAAATAAAAATACAACGGATACGTTTAAATAAAAAAACTGACATGATAAAAATCTTGTCAGTTTTTTTATCACCAAAAAGTAATTCGTGGAGAAAAAAAAGAAAAACAACACTTTAGATTCTAAACAGATGATTAATCGAGAGCTCACAGACCTTTATCTGGATTACTTTGATTCACTGAGTGAAGCAATGTATTTATGTTGGAGAAATTCATTTTGTTTTAATACAAAAACGCTTGACAAAGTCAAATTAAAAGAGCAAATAAAATCTCATGGGCTTTACAACCACAAAAATGCAACAAAAAAGGATTCTTCTCATAAGTATAAAAGCAAATTGCATTTGAACTCCTTGCTTTGGGCAAACAAATATATTCAGGCAGTCAATGAAAATTCATTGTGTGAGTATGTCGAGCTCTACGAACAAGCATTCAAAGAAATAGAGGCCAATTTATTTATTCTCAAAAATAAAACAGAAAGAGTAGCTTATGCAAATATCATTTTACGTGATCTTGACAAAAATGGAATTCATAATCAATGTGTAGTTGATTATGAGAGTTATATTAATTACAAAGAGATTTTCAAATATATATTGGACGTCAAATTTATAGCTGAAGAAAATATAATCACAACAGACAGAGAAAGTTGTTGGAATCAACTTAATTATGAACTCACGGTTAGACTAATTAACCATTTCAATTTTATTGATAGCTTAATTGAATTGTTTTGTTATTTCGAGATTAACATAGTACTGTTAGCTGAAAAAACTAAATACGAGTTGTACCTTTTCTGTGAGAGCAAATACGAAATATGCGTAAACAACAATTTCGAACAAGTTCTTGTTCCAAAATTTTCCTCCACATTATCCGATGAATGTCTTATCAAAATTATGCAGTACCTTGCAAATAAAGATAAACTTGTAAATCCAAACAGCGATGTCTGGTTGTTTTGGTTCAATCGAAAAACATTGAAAAATCCGGGAACTTTAAAATGGAAAGGTTCACCCACCATGCTATCAAATATTATTCAGCACGTATGCGGTGAATGTATTTCGGAAACCATAAAAACAGCATTTTGCACGAAGAAATTTGTAAAACAAACTAAAAAAGAATATGAAGCAAGCAAAATATACAAAGAATTAGAACAGATTATTACCATTTCACAACAAAAAAACAGCTAATTTACCGACCCAATTACCGACCTCTACAAAGCCTCATTTTTGAGGCTTTTTTATTGAAATGCCGACTTTTACCGACCCACCCAGAGTCGTTAACGACTCTATTTTTAGAGTTGATTTTATGATATATCCTTGTATTTTGATTATACATTTGCATGCAGAAAGACGATAGACTGCGCAGCTATTGGATTTCCAAAACTCAAAAACAAGTATCATCATGGAAACAAAATTTCAACCAACAAACGACACTCCGTTAGCAGCTCTTACCATTGGCCAGTTCAAAAATCTTATTGTAGAAATGATTCCACCGCAACCAATTCTGCAATCCACTAATCCCGATTTCCCTGAAACTTTCGGAAAAAAAGAATGTGCTAAACTTACCGGATATGCTGTAAACACAATCAATAAAATGATTTGCGAAAGAGCAATACCCTTTTACAAGAGAAATGCAAAAGTCATTTTCAAAAAGTGTGAGATTGAAGAATGGATGTTAGCCAACAGGATTCAAACAGTAGAAGAGTTCATTGAAGAAAAGGAAAATTCTGTCTTCAAACAAAAATCGAGAAAATGAATGGTTTCTCTCCGATGTATTTAACTTTCAATTGTCAACTGTCAACTATCAACTAAATCACATGAACTTCAAGGAACATTTCGAAAAGTTTGAAGCCGACCTTCGCAAGAAAATGCTCGATGATGAAACCATTATTGAGTCCCTTCGGGCAGTAAGCAAAAAGCACAATGAGTTGACAAATCAACTGGAAGCACTTATTGCCGGATTAAGCGAAAACCGAAAAATCCCAGACGATCCTTTCTTCTCAAATGAAGAATTTATGGAATTAATGGGTATTAGTGTCCGTACTTCCCAGCTTTGGCGTGACCAGGGCTTAATTGGATTTTCTCAGATAAGTGGGAAAATATACTTCAAGATGTCAGATATTCAAAAGCTGCTGGATGACAACTATCACAAATCCATTAAAAAGGCAAAAAAGACATGAGTAAACAAAAAGAATCCCCTTCGGACTCGGCAAAGTCTTCAGGGGAATACGAAATCATGCAAAACAAAGATACAGATTTTATTGGATTACTAAAAGCTGAAATACAGTGCAATTTGGAGTATTCTAGTGCAACTGATACAGTATTTACTTTAAATGGAATGCCTGGAGTTATTTCAGACTATGTTTCTGATTTAAGTAGAGTTTATGGCAGTCCGAAAGAATTCTTCGCGATGTCTTTTTTGGTTGCTTGTTGTGCGGCGGTTCGTAAACGTGCCGTGTTGGACGATGGCAAATATCAGAATTTTCCCCAACTGTGGGTGATGAACGTTGCACCGTCCGGAATCGGAAAAACCGAGCCCGACAAAAAAGCATTCAAAACCCTTATCGAATCAGACAAAGCATCCTACGAAACCTACAAACAAGAACGCAATGAATGGCGCACAGAATCTACCGCTTGTAAAAAACAAAACTTACAAGAACCCGAAAAGCCGACAGTCAAACAAATTTTAATTGACGATTGCACACCTGAGGCATTGTATCTGGCACTTGAAAATAACAGTGGGCTTACATTGCATTCCGATGAATTAAATACCTGGTTCAGCAACATTGGCCGATATTCCAAAAGCGGAGAAGTGGGAAGATATTTATCCATCTTTGACAATACCTCATTTCCCATTAACCGAAAAGCGGACGAGCCCATTTTTGTTCACGAACCTTATTTAAACATTGCCGGAGGAATTCAACCCGAAGTATTGGAGGAAACATTACAGCTCAACCAAATGAGAAAAAATGGTTTCGCTCAACGGTTTTTATTCGTTTATCCTGACAGGGTATTGAAACCGCATTACCTTGATGCAAGTCCAAATCAATCATACATGAGCCAATACAACGACCTTATAAAATACCTGAGCAATAATTCTTTCGGAACACTTTACTTATCTCTCGAAGCAAGAAAACGGTTCATAGCATTCTCAAACGAATTGACCGACAGAGCCAATGTCAGTAATTCCGATTATCTAAAATCAATGTATTCAAAATTTGAAATCCATTGTTTGCGCTTGGCGTTGATATTGGAACTCATAAAGTCATACCCTTATGGTCACCTCAACCGGAAGTCCGTATCTTATGAAACATTGGCTTACTCGATAGAGCTTTGCAGATATTTTATCAAATGTGGTTTAAAAGTGGAACGATTAGGATCCGCAACATCCAACAATACGATTGACAAAAGCAGCGTTGCAAAATTCTTAGTCAATCAATCAGGGCTTTCACAGTCCGAAGCTGCTCGGCTTGTTGGTTTCAGTCAACAGTACCTGAATAAAATAATGAAAACATAGTTGGTTGTAGGGTTGTAGGTTGTAATACACTGAAACCGCCAACAATAAAGCATTTCAGCATTTTAAGGCTACAACCAGATAGTAACCATTAGAAATAATAAGGTTGTAGGCAATAAACACATAAATATATAACAATAAGCAACTTAAAGAGGGTACAACCTACAACCCTACAACCAAGCTAAGAATAATTATAAAACTTTACTTTAGTAACAGTTGGTAACACTAGAAACATCTGTTACCAGTGTTACTACATGTTACTAATTAAATATTTTGATAGAGTGTAATTTACTCATATTCAATTAAAAACAATTTACTTACCTCTTACTGCTTACCTCTTACTCCTAGAAACATGAACTACTTAGAAAAATACAAAGGCAAATCCACTCGTCATGACTGCCCCGGTTGCGGTGCAAAACTTAGCTTCACAATTTATATTAATGGCGACACCAACGAACCAATCCATAAAACAGTGGGTAAATGTAACCGCGAAAGCAAATGCGGCTATCATTACACTCCAAAACAATATTTCATTGACAATCCATCTTTTCTTTCTCCTCCCCTTGGGGGAGGCTGGGTGGGGTCGCATACAATGTCCTCATTATCAAAAATACAAAAATCAAACTTTTCAAACCCATCAAACTCTTCAAACCAAATGCAACCGGCAGGAACTATACCTTTCAAATACGTTGCCCAATCCGCCTCCTACCGCAGCAACTTCGTTCGCTTCCTTTGCGAATTTCTCACAACTGAACAAATTTCTTATATCGGCGACAATTACGCCTTAGGAGCAACAAAAACCAAAGAAGTAATCTTTTGGCAAATTGATATTAATGGAAAAGTGCGAACTGGAAAAATTATGCAATACAACCCAACAACCGGCAGACGCCTTAAACACCAAAGCGGTGCAATTGATTGGGTACACAACAAACTAAAAAAATCCAAAGAGTTACCTGAAGACTTCAATTTGCAACAATGTTTCTTTGGGGAACATTTATTGAAAATTTATCCCGACAAACAAGTTGCCATTGTTGAAAGCGAAAAGTCTGCCATCATTGCAAGTGTCATTATGCCGGATTTGATTTGGTTGGCAGCCGGAAACCTCAACGGATTATCCATTGAAAAAGCAAAAGTCTTGAAAGGTCGAAATGTTACTTTATTCCCTGATTTAGGTGGTTATGATAAATGGAGTATTAAAGCCAACGAAATAAAACAATCAGTAAGATGCGATATCAAAGTCTCTACAATTTTGGAAAATATTGCCACAGAATCTCAACGCTGTGATGGACTTGATATTGCAGACTATATAATCGAAGAATTAAAAAATAAAACAATGCAAACACAAATTCTAAGTCGTTTCACTCCTGTACTTGACCAAATGATCTTAACAAATCCTGCCCTATTAATCTTGATCGACAAACTTCAATTTGAAGAAGTATAACTTTAAATGTAAATCCGTATGACCCTGAAGAAAGAAAAAAACCGAAATACAAATTGGTCTCAAGACTTTAAACAAAAATAGAAACTGTAGTGTAAAAAACTCAAAAGATCTTTACCTCCACACACATCATTTAATCAAGCTTTTTAAACACAAATAATCAAACAGTAGATTTACTTGCCAAGGAAATATTAATCATCATCAATGGGTGCCATAAATAAAAATACGTTCTTTGATTTTTTTTATATCACAGTTCCGTGTGATTTAAGTAGCGTAACGATGTAAATTGAATTTTAGTTATTTAGCTATCCGAAAAGGAAAAACTATGAATCAAAGCAAATTTATCTTCGCTAAACTTTCAGATTTTTACCAAGAAAAGTCTTTGATAGAATCGTTTTAAAAAAAATACGATGGGAATAAATATTTAAGATCATTTACTTGTTGATATCAATGCTGTGTATGATTTTTGGTCAACTCACAGATAGAAATAGTTTGAGAGATTTAATGTTAAGTCTCATAGCTCATCAAGCTAAATACTATCACCAGGGATTTGTAACTGCTTTTACTTACCAAACGTAACTTTGGGAAAGCAAACCAAAAGTGGAATTATAAAATTGTAGAAGGGTTTGCTTATATATATCTTAAAGATATTGAATATTTGAAAAATTTGTGTATCAGTATTATCTGACAAAGAATTATTTTGATTGTAAAGCAGGTTGTTTTAAAAAAAAATGTAACTTTGTAACGCTTTAGATCCAATTAGCCTCAGAACTGGTTTCTGATAACCGGATTTGATAAGTGCAAATCTACCTTTTAGTACTAAAAAATTGCAAACAATCTATTTTGTCAAAATGAAATCAAATCAAATAAAAAGTTATATTTTACTTGGATTAATTTCTATTTTATATGCCATTCCGGTTTTCCCTGTTCCATATTCTATAAAGCATCTTACAATTGACGATGGACTTGCACACGCCGATGCAAATTCAATTTTACAAGATAAGTCAGGATTTATTTGGATAGGCACTTTTTCTGGCTTAAATCGCTTTGACGGATATCAAATTCAGAATTATATTAATCCGGATCTTAACCATCAAGGAAGAATATATTATATGACCAAAGATAGGTATGAAAAATTATGGTTAGTAACAAGCACCGGGATACAATGTTTTGATGCAAAAAAAGAATGTTATTTGCCAATAAAAGTTTTAGGTAAAAAGCATGATATTCAGGGAGAAATCTTAATTGTTAACGATAGTGTGTTGTTGACTAAAGATGCTTTTACAAAAAGCTTGTACAAGATAAATTTTAATCAGAAAGATTTAACGATAAAATATACAGATTTTTATCTTCCTTCAAAAACCACAGGAATCCCAATTTTTAAGGACAGATTTAATCGTATTTGGTTTAGCTCCAAAGATGGTTTGTGGGTTTATATTAAAGATAGGTTCAAATTCATTCCATTCACAAGTAAGTCGGACATAACCAGTCTATATGTAACGAAGAATGACCACCTATTAGTTGGGAACAGTAACACGTTGTTTTATTTTATTGATAAAGTTGATTCAATTCTTGACAAACCATTAATTCATAGTAAAAACTTTTCATCTATTGAACTAAATAAAGAAAATGTGGCTATAAAGGTCATTAATCAATGTAGAGAAAATCTATTGGCAATTGGTACTCTTAAAGGATTGTTTTTTATTACAATTGAAAAAACGGAACTTAAATTGGAAACCGTTTTTAATATGGACGTATTAAAAAACCCATTAACCTCTGACGAGATTAATGATCTTTATATGGATAATAAAGGCACTCTATGGATTGCTACTTATGGAGGTGGCGTAAATTATATAAATATTTATGCAAAACCATTTAATAAGATTATACGAGAGTCGTGGAGAAGCAATACACTGTCAGATAGAAATATTACCTGTATTTTAGAGGATAATAATTACTTATGGATTGGAACAACGGTTAAAGGCGTTGATTGTTATGACCTTCAAACCGATTCGTACACTTACCCGATTTCATTTGATGATAAATTCAACCTAAATAGACAAATAATACGTAGCATTATAAAAGATAACAATAATCGTATCTGGATATCGTCTAAGAGCGGAATTGAAATCTACAATAAGACATTAAAAAAGATAGAGAAATCATCCAGTTATGATAAGAATTTTCCAAATTATGAAATTACAAAACTTCAAATGGATTGTTTTGGTCAGATTTGGGGAACTAGCTGGGAAAATGGATTAGTAAAAATTAAGTATAATAATCCTACCGATTACAAAATTGAATATCTTAAGAAACAACAACAAAATCCAATATATAAAGCAAATTCTGTTGCTTATTTTTACGCAGATCCACTTAAACCTGAGATTTTCTTCTCTACACTTCAAGACTTGGTTCGGGTTCAATTGGACAAGAACGGACAAATAAAGAAAACTGAAGTGCTTCAATGTATCGAAGGATCACCTAAAATCAGTTTTATTTGTAGTATCGATAGAGCGAATGATACCACTTTATGGGTAGGTACAATTGGGTTTGGTTGTAATAAAATTACTCTCTTGCCTGGTGGAAAATATAAAGTGAAAAATTATGGAACTAATTTTAATCCTTTATTAAAAGATGCTGAAACAGTTAAAGTAGCCCGAAATGGGAAAATATGGATTGGTAGTAATGGACTTTATGAACTGGATCCTGAAAAGGATTTTATGAGAAGATATGATGTTAACGATGGTTTGAATAGCAATAATTTTAAAGTACATGTTGTACACGAAGGGAAATATGGAAGACTTTATTTTGGGGGTATAAACGGATTTACTTACTTTCAACCAAATAATATAACGAGTCTGCCTTTTACAGCATCTCCTACTATTACATCCATTGAGGTGAATAATAACATACTGACATTTAATGACATAAATGAAGATGTTTATGATAAAGATAATAAAAAGTTAAAAATAAACCACAATCAAAACAATATTACCATCCATTTTTCGGGGCTAATATTCAATAACACACAGAAGTGTCTTTTTCGCTATCGATTGAATGATATAGATAAAAACTGGGTGCAAACCGATGGAAAAAAACCTTATGCAAGTTATTCGAACTTACCTTACGACAAAAAATTAACCTTCGAACTTGAGGCTACAAATAGCGATGGAGAATGGGCAAAAGCCACTGCTTTTTTAGACATAGTTGTAACGCCTCCATGGTGGAAATCAACAATTGCATACATTGTTTATTGGTCGGCATTTTTGGGATTTGTTATACTGATTCTTCTGTTTTTTATCCGAATGATGAATTCGAAAAAGCAATTGGAAATTCAAAGCATAAAAGAAGAACAGCAGGAATTGAATCACCAAATGCAATTGCAGTTTTTTATGAATATCTCCCACGAATTTCGTACCCCTTTAACGCTAATTATTGGAAGTATTGATAAACTAAGCTCGCAAATTAAAAATTCAAAGCAAATTGAAACCATTAATCGCAACTCAAAACGGTTGAAAAATCTTATTAATGAATTAATGGATTTTAGAAAAGCCGAACTTGACTTATTCATACTGAAAGTGAGTGAAAATAATATTTCATCTTTTGTTAGTGGTTTAGCATCTGAATTCAATGATTTAGCTAATTCTCAGGAAATTAATTATGAATTTTCTCCAGGTATTGACAAAGAGTTATGTTGGTTTGATCGAGAAATTTTAGAGAAAATTATAATTAATCTAATTAGTAATTCGTTTAAATACACCAATATAGGTGGAACTATCAGAGTGGAACTTTTGGATAATCACGATTCTATTAAATCTGATTTCAAAAACAAATACAGTGTTAACTCTGCGTATAAACCAATATCTTCCATTCGTTTACGTATTATCGACAATGGAATTGGTATTTCAGAGGATTCCATTAATAAAGTTTTCGATAGATATTACAGAGTTCAGGAATCATCACAAGACCCCCATATTGGTTACGGAATTGGACTCGCGCTTGTAAAATCCTTGGTTTTGATACACAAAGGAAATATCACAATTTTCAGTGAGAGAAATGCCGGAACCGAAATTTTTCTTGAGATACCTGTTAATAAAGAAGATTACACTGAAGCACAAAATGCCACGGAAGTAATAATTTCGAAAGAGAAAAATGCTTCAAGGGAATATCATTTACTATACGAGACAAAAACTAGAACTGACAATGACGAAACATCTGAAATAGATTTCAACAAAAGTAAAAGCACCTTGTTAATTGTGGAAGACAATACAGAAATCAGACAGCTTTTAAAAGAAGAACTACAATTGTATTACAATGTATTGGAAGCCCAAAACGGACAGGAGGGTATTGAAATCGCCAATAAAAAATTACCCGATTTAATTATTACCGATTTGATGATGCCGGTCATGGATGGTATCACTTTTTGTAAAATAATTAAAAACGATGACTCAACATGTCATATACCATTGATTATACTAACTGCAAAAGATATTGATGAGGGATACTTAGTAGGAATAGAATCGGGTGCTGATGCCTATTTGACAAAGCCAATTGATATGAAAAATATACTCGCATTGATAATCAATCTGTTGAACAAAAAAACACTTGCCCGAAAACATTATTCAGAGAATTATCTTCAAGATTCGATGAAAGATAACCTGAAAACAAAAGATCAGGAAATTATGGAAAAGTTATTTTCAGTGGTAATGGAAAATCTTCAAAATACGGAGATGGATGTAGACTTTATTTGTAAAAAAATGTCATTTTCCAGAACTAAGCTCTATAGTATTGTGAAAGACAATACGAATAAGTCAATCATGGATTATGTAAGAACTTGTCGATTAAAAAAAGCAACTATAATTGCTGCTGAAGAAAATTTACCTATGTCCGAAATAATTGATAGAATTGGAATTGAAAGTCAATCCTATTTTTCGAGTTCATTTAAAAAGGAATATGGTAAAACATTTAGCCAATTTGTTCGTGAGCTAAGAGAAAAAGATTAATTGTTAATGTGGTTGTTTTTACAAAACATAGTGTTTTGTAAAAGCATTAGATTAAACTATTTGATGGCTTCCATAACATAAACCATTTCGGGCTTAACCTTTGCTATTCCTTCACCATCTATTTGCGCAACATTTTGCACAAACACATGTAGTTTTTTTGTTGTTTTCCACAATTCGGTATCGAATGATGGTTCCCAGTTACCTACATTCATTGAGGAAAGATCCCTGATTTTCCAGACATTATTTAATAAATCAGTTGAGCTGGCCATCGATACTTTCGAACCTCTCTGAGCATCCCTGAAAAGCAGATAAACTTGGGTTTTCTCCGCTTTGCCTTTTACTAGAATCTGAGGTCGTGAAATGGGAATACTTTTGGTACCACCACCCCTCAGGCTGAAACCAAGGCTTCTGAAGTTGAGGTTATAAGACTGCCAACCCTTTCCCGAAAAACGAATAACCCTGTATTGGGGGACAGACGAATCAATGTCGCGCCAGTAGTTAGCGATATAAGGATTTCCATCTTCATCGGCAGCCATGGATGTAGAGTTGATGAGTTCGCTTTTTTGAGGAATGCGCCAGGCATATTCTGCATTGGCAGCACGTATAGGCAATTCGTATAATTCGCCACTTGTTTTCTGCCACGTAATTCCGCCATCGACCGAACGTGCATAGGCCATATCGTGGTTGGTTGCTACATCTCCGCTTGAGCGCCAAACCCAGGACAGATGAATTACGCCCAGATGGTCTACGTACGCCTGCCAGTAAGCGTTGCGACTATGTTCACCATCAATTAGATTGCCATGCAACTGAGACCAATGTTTTGTTCTCAGATCATAGCGGTTAATCACCAAATTTCCTTGGCCCGAGTGCCCGTCACGGTACATGAATAACAAATCGCCATTAGGCAGCATGTAAAATTCGGGATATGTCACGTTGGTTTCCAACAAGCTGGTCATCGGCATTTTATCTGTTAAGAATAAAGAGTTCGGTGACAATGATTTTACATAATTCAGCGGTTGCACATGATGATCCCAAGATACGTGCAGATATCCATCACCATCTACCATAATGCTAATGGAATTGTGGGCATCTTTCACATTACCGTTATATTGGGTGGTATTCAATTCCCATTTTTTTGAATTAAGTTTGCGTTTACCGAGCACCACCTTGCCATCCTGATCGTAAAATGCAATATATTGTATCTTTTGATGCGTAACAATTGAATTTTTCCGAAAAACAACGGCATTGACTGTGTTCCCAGCCCAACCTTCTAACACGGGTATTAATCGCTGCGAGGAACCTGAATAAGGAAAAATACTTGTAAGTAAAATGGTGAATAATACGATTCTTACTTTCCAATTCATATTAATTTTATTTAAATATTTGTTGATATTGTATATGATAAGTAGTTTGTCTTTAACATGCTCATGTGTCTGTTTTTACACGGTTTATTTTAATAATTGTTACTTGTCTGGTGTATACAAAATTACTCAATAATTTTATAACTTTTCAGTTGGCTCAGAAGTAAATCATTGATCATTGACAATATCCTGTTATTATAACGTTTTTAGATTAATACAGCAAAAAATATGTACATTTTAGCATGAAGCTATTCCACCTATGTTGTAATTTTGAACCGTTTAATATAGCAAGATGATTCTGATGCTTGGTTTTCAGGAATTGATTGCACATAGTCAGGATGTTTAATTTTGCTATGAAAGGGAAGAAACTCTTATAAACAGGTTTATTAATGCTTGTACTTGCGTCTGTAGTAGTTAGGAAATGAGAAAATTTTATTTTATATATATTTTTAAAATAATTTAATTTAGAATGTTATGAAAAAAATTGTACTTTTTATTGTTGCTGTTACTTTCTGTTCAGCACAAGTGTTTACTACAACCCGTTCAGTGCCGGGAAGCTATGCTACCATTCAGGCTGCTATTACTGCTGCCTCAGCAGGTGATATTATAGATATTGCCGCAGGAACTTATACCGAAAAAAATATTGCTTGTACCAAGGCCGTAACCATTCAGGGAGCTGGTATGGGTAGTACCATTGTGCAGGCATTCGCAACCAAAGGGAATACTCTTAGTTCTGATTGTGGGGTATTTAGGTTAGATGCTGCGAATGCAACTGATGCCACTATAAATATAAAAAACATGACCATTCAAAATGGCTATAATTTAAATAGTGGTAGCGGCATACGATTAGTACAGACAGGTGCCGGGATATTGACCATTAACCTCTATGGTTTAAAAATTAGCGATAACAAAACAAATATAAATGGAGGCGGAGTGTCAGTGACAGGAAATGTTATTGTCAATATCGAAAAATGCAATATCTCCTCCAATACTGCCAATGCAACTGGTGGAGTGGGTGGTGCCGGAATATGTATAAACCAAACAACCGCACCGGTTAACTTAACAATAAAAAACAGTACCATTTCCAACAATACGGCAGCGGGTGGAAACGGCGGTGCAATATATACTGGTTGTGGTGCTTCTTCTGCCTCTTCCATTTGGATAGAAAATTCCACCATTTACGGCAATAAGAATTCTGCCAGCACCAAAAATGGTGGTGGTATTTATCTGACTGTCGGAGCAACCTCAACCTCAGCCTTAACTCTGAACCATTGTACCGTTGCAAACAATACAACCACTGCGGGCACGGGAGGCGATGCTATTTATGTAAATGAGGCAGGTGGAAGCAACACCACGTTGGTTATGAACAACAGTATTGTCCATAAAAACAGTGGTTCTACTACCAATGGGAGCAGTCAGGTGTATGGCTTAATAACCAACGGTGGTGTAACCAACAGCATTATTGGATTGCCAGCTTCAGGCACTTGGCTTCATGCCTCGGGAACGAATACACACAATAAATTGGATGCCGTGGATGCGGATCTTGCTTTTGCCGGTTCACTAACGACTGATGTTACTCCGGTTCTATTTTTGACTGGCGCAAGTATAGGTAAAAGTTACGTACAAACCAACTACTTGTCTCCTACTTTGACCCTTGATCAGTTGGATGCACCCCGCGACTCTAAGCCTGATGCTGGCGCTATTGAGAATTCATGGGAAGTGAGTACTACAGCCACTAATACCGGAAAATCCTGGACTACCCTTGCTGCTGCATTATCAAAATGTTCAGCAGGCGATACCATTAATGTTGCCGCAGGAACTTATACCGAAAAAAATATTGCTTGTAACAAGGCCGTAACCATTCAGGGAGCTGGCGCAGTTACTACCATCGTGCAGGGATATTCCGGTACAAAACCTAATGTTACTGCAGCTTGTTATGTGTTTTTGTTGGATGCAACCTATAGTACAGACGCCACAATTACTATAAAAAACATGACCATTCAGAATGGCTATAATTTAAATAGTGGTAGTGGAATACGATTTAATAAGACAGGTGCTGGGACTGTGACCCTCAATCTTTCCGGTTTAAAAATAAGCGACAATACATCAGGTGCAACTGGAGCTGGAATTTATGTAGCAGGAAAGGTGATTCTGAATATCGATAAATGTAATATAACGGGTAATGCTACAAATGGTGCTGGAAACAACAATGGTAATGGCGGAGGTATTGAAATTTTGAACTCTACCATTCCGGTGAATGTAACCATAAAAAACAGCACTATCTCCAATAATGTAGCAACAAAAGGAGGTGGCGCTGTTACCGGCGGTAACGGTGGCGGTATTAGTTTGGAATGCGGGGCAACTACCACTTCAACCCTGTGGATTGAAAACTCTACCATAACCGGTAATAGTACAGTATCTAGCACCAAAAATGGTGGTGGTATTTACGTTTCGGTTGGATCGGGAACAACGTCAACCCTAACACTCAATCACTGTACCGTTGCAAACAATACAACCAATGCCGGCACGGGTGGAGATGGAATTTATGTAATGACAGGTGGAAGCAATACAACATTGGTTATGAATAACAGTATTGTTCATAAAAACTCAGGTTCCGCATCAAATGCGGCCAGTCAGGTGTATGGCTTGATAACCAACGGTGGCGTAACCAACAGCATTATTGGATTGCCAGCTTCAGGCACTTGGCTTCATGCCTCGGGAACAAACACACACAATAAATTGGATGCCGTGGATGCGGATCTTGCTTTTGCCGGTTCATTATCGGCTGATGCAACTCCTGTTTTATCAATTGGAGTTAGCAGCATTGCAAAAGACTATGTGTTGACAAATTATTTGTCGCCGGCTTTGAATTCTGATCAATTGGGAAACTCCAGAATTGGCTACTATACCGATGCAGGAGCTTATGAATATACTACAGCTTCAAGCGCACCTACAATTACATTTGCCACTCCAACTTCAGTAAGTAAAACGTATGGAGATGCCCAATATACTAATGCGGCAACCAGTACTTCAGGTGGTACAATTACTTACAGTAGTGGAACTACAAGTGTTGCCACTGTAGATGCTTCATCTGGATTAGTCACAATTATAGGGGCAGGTTCATCTATTATCACTGCAACGCAGGCAGGAAATAGTGTTTACAATTCTGGTAGCCAAACTTATACACTTACTGTAAGTTCTAAAAACCTCACCGCAATTTCATCGCCGATTTCAAATAAAGTGTATGATGGTACTAATTCGGCAACTATAACCGGTACTTTTACAGGAATTATAGGTTCAGATGCCGTAAATTTAACCGGAACTTTTAATAACGCTAATGCAGGCATAACCAAGGCAGTGACTGCTACATCAACCTTAGGTGGCTCACAAGCAGTTAATTATATATATACAGGTTCAGTTCCAACAGGACTTATAGGAAATATCATCGCCAAAACACTTTCCATAGGTGCTCCAAGTATTGCTTCAAAACAATATGATGGTAGTGCCACTTCAGGAACAGTTACCGCAGGTAGTCTGTCGGGATTTGTAAGCTCAGAAACTGTAACTGTAAATACAGCAGCCGGTACGTATGTTGAGGCTAATGTAGGTGCTGGAAAATCAGCAACTATTGTTTACACGCTTGTCAATGGTACAGGTTTAGCTACAAATTATAGTCTGGCAAATGGAAGTGCAACAGGGGTAATTACTGCAAAAGTATTAACCATCAGTGCGCCAAGCATTGCATCAAAACAATACGATGGAACAGCCGCAGCAGGAGCTGTTACAATAGGTACGCTATCAAGCTTAGTAAATGCTGGCGATGTTACCACTACAGCAGTTGCAAATAATTATACTAGTGCAAATGTTGGAAGTTATCCTGGTACGTCCGTTGTTTACACACTTGTCAATGGTACAGGTTTGGCTACAAATTATAGTTTGGCAAATGGAAGTGCAACAGGGGTAATTACTGAAAAAGAATTAACCATCAGTGCGCCAAGCATTGCGTCAAAACAATACGATGGAACAACCGCAGCAGGAGCTGTTACAACAGGTACGCTATCAAGTTTAGTAAATGCTGGCGATGTTACCACTACAGCAGTTGCAAATAATTATACGAGTGCAAATGTTGGAAGTTATCCTGGTACGTCCGTTGTTTACACACTTGTAAATGGTACGGGTTTGGCTACAAATTATAGTTTGGCAAATGGAAGTGCAACAGGAGATATCACTGCCATTACCCGCAATGTAGCAGCAGATGATTATTTAGGAAATTCTGCTTTATTGGCAGGAACAGATATAACCGTTCAGGCAGATAAAGAATTAACTATGGATTATACAGTTGCGGTTCGCTCAATTACTGTAAATCCAACTGGAAAGCTTACTATCGGTTCAGGAGTCCTTTCTGCTACAAATGGAATAACACTTCAAAGTAATTCAAACGGAACAGCCACTTTGGTAGATAATAACATCGATAATCCGCAAGCAGTAACGGCTACCGTACAACAATACTTGCCACAAGGACGTAACTGGTATGTTGGCACACCGGTTATTGCCGATAATGTAAATAATGTAGCCGGAAAGTTAACTGTTACAAATACAGCTTCTTCTGTATCGTATTGGGATGAAACAATAGGCGACTGGTCAAATAGTTTCACTGGAGCATTAACTCCGGGACGCGGATATATTGCAGTGTCGAATTCGGGTTCATCTACCAACAATTTTAGTTTTGCAGGAACATTAAATTCCGGAAATGTTAACGTTACACTTACCCGGAAATCAACTGCTCCAAATCCTTATGCAGGTTTCAATATGGTTGCCAATCCTTATCCTTCGTATCTCGATGCCATGGCTGCTATCAATGCCAATAGCAATATTCAGAAAACGATCTGGTATCGCACCCGTTCGAATCAAGTAGACGTATTGCTGCGAAAATATTATTTCGAAACTGTAAACACAACATCGGGAGTAGGTACGAATGACGCAGGAACAGGCGAAGTTACCGGATATATACCACCTATGCAGGCATTTTGGGTACGTACTATGCTCGACAATCAGCAATTGACATTTACAAACGCCTTGCGTTATCATGCCAATCCAACAGTAAATACAGTTCCAATTACAACAACTGTATTGAAAGCACCAAAACAAAGCGCACGTCAATTGGTTCGATTAAAAGTGTCGAATGGAATTGCTCAGGATGAAGCAATCATTTATTTCGATTCGAATGCTCAGAATAATTTTGATGTTTTTGACTCAGAAAAACGGTCAAACAACAATGCTGCAATTCCCGAAATTTACACCCAAGTTGACAATGAACAATTAGTTATCAATGGATTAAACGATGTGGTTTCAACTCATGATATTGTCTTAGGTTTCAAAACCGGTGAAATGAATACATTTACTATCAAAGCTTCTGAAATCAGTAATTTTGAAGTGGGTATGCAGGTATATATCAAAGACTTGTTTACAAACTCGGATTATGAACTAACTGATGGCAGTTCGTATACCTTCAGTTCTGATATTACAGACACTACCAATCGTTTCCGTATTCTGTTTCGTTCACCGTCCATTAGTGCTGGCATCGCATCTAACGTTGCCGAAAATCTGAACGTAAGTGTTTACAAAAATGCCAACAATCAGATTACTGTAAATTGCAAAGATATTAGCAATAATATGCAGATTTTGGTTTATAATGCGGTTGGACAAAAATTAGTTGAAAAACAACTAAAAAGTACTGTTACAGTAATTGATTCTCAACTTGATGCTGGGATTTATATGGTAACAATAGTGAATGGGGGTAAAAATAAAACATTTAAACTAATTTTAAACAACTAGGAGCCATGAAAGAGACAGTAAAAAAACGTTTGTATATAACTCCTTATATTCAGCAAATTAAATTAGATAATGAAATTTCGTTGGCATTAGAATCTAATCCTCCTGTTGGTCCGGGCGAGACAGGCTCGTTATCACCTGATTTTATGTATAATGAGCCATTTAAAAATAATATGGGTTAGATGTTGTATTTTCAACAGGCTAATTTAAAATTTTACTATTGCGTTCAATTCAACACATGTATTTTCTGCAACCCGGATCATAGAAGTAAGTTATGATACCATTCAGTAAGCTATAAATTTTGTGTTAGCCGCTGATATTAAAACGAACAATCGGGATGATGTTCCCGGATATGGTTTTCAGCTTAAAAAAAGAGCAACTGCTTTGACTGAATCCTGGCCAGCATTGGAAGAGGTATCAAATAACCATTTGATGTTGGGGCACATTATGGAATGGTTTTATAATGGATTGGGAGGAATTAAACAACAACCCAATTCGGTAGCCTTTAAAGAGCTGCTCGTAAGCCCGGCTATTGTAGGCGATATAACCCATGCAAAAACCAGTTTTTTCTCGCCTTACGGTATAATTAAAAGTGAATGGAGCCTTGAGGGAATGAATCTAAGTATGCATATTGAAGTTCCCTTCAATACTAGGGCTATCATTTGTTTTCCGACCCTCAATCGTAATTCGATTACTGAGAATGGCAAACCGATTGACTTACAGAAAGATATTCAATACATATCAGTCGATAATGGAAAGTCACTTTACCGGGTTGGTTCAGGAAAGTATAGCTTTAGACTTCGAATGGATGTGTTCAATGCAAAAGGTGAAATCATAAAAGCTGTAGAAACTCTATAGTGATTATACTTTGTATTGTTGAATTTTGAACTTTAAATATAGATTCCTTTTCGATATTTGACTTTGTGCCTGTTTTAAGTAAATAAATAACACATGTAAGTACAACAGGTCTATTTTTAAGAAAATTTGAGCATATCAGCATAATAAATGTACAATCCAGCATGAAATCTATTTGCTTATCGATGTAAATTTGCGGTGTCAATTCTAAGTATGTTCTTTTTATATGATATCTTACATTAAAAAAAATACATTCTTTTTACTCAACAGAGTTTTTGATTATAATATAAAAGAAATTAATACACAAAAAATGTTAAGTCTAATTTGTAATTTTATGGAGAAGAAACGATTTCGGTATTTCTATTGGTATGGAAATGATGAAAAAAGGATTTGCTATTGGAAGTTTTTGAGTCTTTTTTTATTTGTATTCACATTCAGTGTTGAAGCTAGTAATTCGTTAGCAGCTGCTAAATCCAGTCATTCTGGAAACGGAGTTTCTTCCCAACAACAAGCCCAAACAAAACAAGTTAAAGGGAAAGTAGTTGACCCTAATGGAGAGTCAATTATTGGTGCTGCAGTTAAATTAATCAATTCGAGTATTGGAACAATAACTGATAATGTTGGTAATTTTTCAATTACAATACCAATTGATGCTAAAACCATTCTGATTTCATATTTAGGCTATGAATCTCAGAATATTACATTAGGAACTCAAAGTTTTATTAGAGTTGTACTTAATGAAAAATTACAGGGTCTTCAGGAGGTGGTTGTTGTTGGTTATGGTACACAGAAAAAGGAAAGTGTTGTAGGGTCCATTTCTCAGGTAAAATCGAAAGAGCTTCAAAGCGCAGGGGTACGTACTCTGACCAATGCACTTTCAGGTTTAGTTCCGGGTTTGGTAACTCAACAAAGCAACGGGCAGCCGGGCAAGGATGCCGCTGCTATTTTTATTCGTGGCCGATCGACATGGCAAAATTCATCACCTCTTGTGTTGGTGGATGGAATTGAGAGAAGTATGAATGATATTGACCCCAATGAAGTTGAAACCGTATCGGTATTAAAGGATGCTTCAGCAACTGCTGTTTATGGAACAAGAGGAGGAAATGGAGTTATTATTGTAACCACCAAAAGAGGAACAAACAAAACTCCTGAAATGACTTTATCGTTTAATCAGGGATTTAAAACTCCAACCGGACGTTCTACTTTTGTCGATTCATATACTACAATGAGTTATGCCAACGAAGCAATGAAAAATGACAATAACTGGATTGGGCTAACATCAAATACTGATCTTGAACATTACAAAAATCAGGATAGTCCATTGTTTTATCCATCGGTTGATTGGTCAAAAGAGATGATAAAACAAGTGTCTTTTCAGACAGATATGAACTTTAATGTATCTGGAGGAACTGATAAGTTAAAGTACTTTGGTTCTTTGGGATACTTATACGATGGCGATATACTTAATACTTCGAAATCGGATGGTTTCGATGGGAGGTTTTATGCCAAACGTTATAACTTAAGAACAAATTTGGATTATCAAGCTACCAAAAATACCTTGGTGTCATTTAATGTTGGCGGAAGTTTTAAGCAGATAAATCAACCAGCCGTGAATAATCTATCGTTGTGGAAAGGGATATATTATAATTCACCGACAGACTCACCATTGCTTTATGAACCGTGGGTTTTGGAACAATATCCGGATAGAAATGATCCGAATGCTTCAGGTACCCGTTATGCATGGGGGTCCGGGAAATACGGTAGTATTATGAGTCCTATCACAGCTATTTATACTGGTGGAAATGCATCATCTGCAGGATTCGGTAAACAAGATGAAAATCAGTTCAATGTTGATTTAAAGCTACATCAAGATTTAGATTTTATTACAAAAGGATTGAGTTTTTCTGCTCTGCTTTCTTACAATCTTAACACTAACTATAGTAATACATTTACAAGAGTTATTCCTAAATACCGTTTATTACCAGATGGAACATGGCAGAGGTCTCCTGAGTATGGTGGAGATACTGATAATCTTGAGGAGCTTAACTATCGAGGAACGTCTTTTAACTCTAATACTCAAAAACTCTATTATGAAGGTCGAATGAATTATGACCGAAAATTTGATAAGCACGATTTGTCATTGTTGGGAGTTTTTAAACGGTCAGAAAGAAATTTAGTGTCAGGTTCAAATGTAAATGAACCATTCAAAGACGAAGACTGGGCTGGACGTATTACTTATAATTATGATCTCAGGTACTTATTCGAAGCAAATTTAAGTTTAAGTGGTTCTGAGCAGTTTGCACCTAAAACCAGATTTGGTTTCTTTCCTGCATTTGCAGTCGGTTGGAATTTAGCTGAGGAACAGTTTTTCAAAGAAAGTTCACTCTCATTCATAAATAAATTCAAAACCCGTGCTACATGGGGGAAAACGGGTACAACTTCAGGAGCACGATGGTTATATTATGCAGCTCCATGGGTTACTGGTAGTACTGCATCAACTGGTGGATTAGGAGGCTCAATCTCTACCTGGAATGTGGCTGGAGCAGGTTACGAAGAAGGTCCTTATGCAAACGTAGATGCAAAATGGGAAGAATCTGTGAAAAAAAATCTTGGTTTTGAACTTGGAATTCTTGAAAACATGTTTACCCTAAATGTTGATTTGTATGATGAAAACAGGGATAATATTTTAATGCCTCCTACCTCTCAAATCCCTGCTTGGGGAGCTTTCGACGGTAAAGAAAGAAATTATGGTAAAACAATGAATCATGGCTATGAAATTGAACTGATGTTTAATAAACGATTAGGAAAGGGGTTCAGATATTTCATTGGCGGGAATATAAGTTTTAATGAGAATAGAGTTATTTACCGAGGTGATGCAGCAGGTACTGCCTTTTATCAAAAATATGCAGGTCACCCTATTGATGTTAAATTAGAAATGTTGCAAAATTCGTTGTTTCAGTCGGTGGATGATATAAACAATTATATTGCACCTCCAGCAGCAACGCAGTTAATAGAAGGAGACATTAAATATATTGATTACAATGCCGATGGTAAAATAGATGCGAACGACACGGCTCCTTTGGAGTTTCAGATATATCCTCGTTATGACTATGCCATTAAGGGAGGCTTTGATTATAGGAATTTTTCCTTCAGTTTCTTGGTGCAAGGGAATCAGGATAAAAATATTGAATTGTACGGACATCAAAATCCATTTGGTAATGTTCCGACAGGAATAGCAAGGATGGAATCTTACCAGTTCGACCATTACACCCCAGAGACCAGAAATTCAGCACTTCCGGCATATCATTTCTCGGGTGATGTACAAAAATATAATAATGATTATCCAAGCTCAGGTTCAAGAAGAATAATTCCTTCAGATTATATCCGATTGAAAATGGTTGAGTTAACCTATACATTTAGCAATAATTTATTAACTAAGAGTCATATAAAAAGCATAGTAATGTACTTAAATGGAAACAACCTTGTAACATTAAGTCCACTTCGACAAAAATTTATAGATCCAGAAAAACCTATTTTCCTTGCTGGAAATGGAGGGTACGATTACCCTATGGCAAGAAGATTTAACTTCGGATTTAGATTCAATTTTTAAACTCATAATATTCATATAATATGAAAAAAATACTATATATAGTGGCATTAACTATGCTTTTCTCGTGTGAAAGCTACTTAGATGTGCCCAGAGAGGCTTTGGATATAACCAATCAGGATGTATGGGGTAAATTCCTTTCAGCAAAAACATACACCACTAAATTATATCCCGATATGATTGCATTCTCAAATCAGCATGCAGTTGGAATTGGCACTGGAGATGCTAAAAGAGCCGGCTTCCCTAATATTGCCAGTAATCAATTAAGGATTTACGGTGATATAAATTGGGAGCTTGTAAATTTTAACGAAACAAGTTTTAGTCAAACTTTTTGCAATATGGGCAGTGCTTATATAAGCAATCGTGGTAATGATTTTAAATCTTATTGGAGAGTTGTTTGGATTCCTATTCGAAGAGCTAATGTAATTTTGGAAAATGTAAAATACATCACTGATGCACCTTCTCAGAAAGAAATTGATGAATTACGTGGTCAGGCATTTTTTGGAAGAGCTTTCGCTTATTCATATATTCTCGATTTATGGGGGGGGATGCCCTATATTACTTCAGTATTGAACTTTGAAAGTGATATGAACCTGCCTCGATTATCGTATCACGAAACAGTATTACGTATAGCTAATGATTGTGACTCAGCAGCTGCGCTTTTGCCAGCTCGTTGGGGTGTAGGGGATAATAAAGATGTTGGGCGTTTTACATCCGTTGCGGCAAAGGCTTTGAAATCAAGAGTTTTACTTTACGATGCAAGTCCTTTGTCAAACACTACAAATGATAATACACGTTGGGAAAAAGCTGCTGTAGCGAGCTGGGAAGCTCTTGATTTAGCACTTCAAAATAGTTACTCGTTATTACCTTTTAGTAAATATCCAAATATTTTTCATAGCGACTTAGATAATACCGAGTTTATTTATGTTCAGAATGAATTACAGAAAATAGGAACAACTAATGAGAGGCTTTCAGGTCAATATTTTCCACCTTCTGTAACTAATGACATTGGAGGCGCGGGAGTATATGTTACACAAAATATGGTTGACTGTTTTGAGGCAGTTGAAAAAAACGGAGCTACTATAACCAAAGCTTTACCTTCAAATGAAGCATTGGTGGAAGGGTTTTACAATACACAGGATCCATATAAAAATCGCGATCCGCGTTTCTATGTCGATATTATATATCACGGTAAATCAACCCAACCTATAATCAATGGCGGAACACTCAATCCTATAAAAATTGATGTCACTAACCGACAGTTTTTTGATATGACAGGTCCTGACATAAAACAAAACTTTGAGGCATATACAAATCAGACCTCCTATTATATTGGTAAATTCTGGGATGGCGCTTCTAACTGGAACAAATATAATGGCGATGGTTATGCAAAACCATGTGCAATTATTCGATTGGCAGAACTTTATTTGAATTATGCTGAGGCAGCAAACGAGGCTTATAAAGGTGCTTCCGGTAAACCTGTTGGTGCCGGTATGACCGCTCTTGAGGCTGTAAATACGGTAAGAACAAGAGCAAATATGCCCGGTATAGATAGTAGATACACTTCGGACTATATTAAGTTGCGTGAAAGGATTCTTAACGAAAGAACAGTCGAATTCTGTTTTGAAGCAAATCATCCTTTTGTTGATGGACGACGCTGGAAATTAATTGAAACAGACAAATACAGGAATACATACAAGATGGTTATAACAAAACAAACTGGAGCAGAGTACCCTACTGGTTATAAATTTGACGTGCAATTTTATGAACAGAGATATTATGAACCTCGGATATATTTTTTCCCAATCCCAAAATATGATGTTGATAAGTTCCCTAATTTCACTCAGAACCCTGGTTATTAATTAATGAAGATTATTAACACATTTTATTCGCTAAAAGAAATGAAAAAAATGACTTATAAAGCAATTATTTTTGTTTGCCTACTTATTTCATGTTCAAATATAGTTACAGCACAAATAAGTAATGAAAAAAACAGAAAGCAAAGCCAATCGGATTCTATTGAGATTTCAATAAAATATCCATTTTATGAAAAATCAAAGCGTTCATCAACAGGTTCTTTAACTGTTATAAACGGGGAATCATTAGGAGCTTATCCTACATCGAATTTATTAGAAGCATTTGCAGGTAAAATTCCATCTGGTGCTTTTATTACAAATAGTTATGCCCCGGGCAGTGTCGGAGTTAATGCCTCCATAAGGGGTATGGGTATTAGTACCATGGTTGACGGTATGAGTACATCCATAACAGACCTTGACCCCATGGAAATTGAGAGTGTTTCAGTGTTAAATGGAGTTTCCGATAGGGCTGCTTTGGGATCTGAGGCACGGTTCAATTTGATTTTGGTAAATACCAAAAGAGGTAAGGCCGGAGTAAATAAGTTCAATACATCGGTTGAAATGGGAACGAAAGCAGTTAAGTATCTTCCTCTTTGGGCTAATGGATATGATAATGCTAATATTTATAATCAGGCAAGTTTAAATGATGGATTGGTGCCTAAATATAATGCAGATTTTTTAAATGCATTAAAAACAGGTGAAAATTCTCTTCGTTATCCTAACGAAGATTATTATGCTAAACTATTCAACGACAACGCTTCTTACCGAAGAGTTGGTGTAAGTTATACGGGTGGTTCTCAAAATACACAGTATTTTGTTTATATGGGGTTATTGAGCGAAGGAAAAGATCTTATGAAAATACAGGATCGTTCATTGGATAGATATCGCGTTCGAGCAAATCTGGATACGAAAATTTCAAATATAGTATCCCTTTCTGTGGATTTTGTTGGAAGAATTTCAAATATTAAAATGCCAGTTAACGAGTCTAATATTTTTAGTGTGGTTTCAGGATACCCCTCTTATGCTTTTCCAATTGTAGCCAAAGATGATCCTACTGATTACAGGTATGGCAGAACAATGGACTTTGGGATAAATCCTATTGCAGAACAGATGTTGTTGGGTAACAGGCAATCATCAAATCAGTACGCGCAAAATAAAATACAGTTAGATTTTGATTTAAATTCGGTAACAAATGGGCTTACATTTTCAACTGGATTGAATTACAGTCTCTCATCCAATTTGACATATCAAAGAAAAAATGGTTTTACTTTCAAAATGCTTGAGCCAATCTACATGAAAGATATTGCAGGTTTAGATAGCTTAACGTATAAGTCGTATGGCGAAGATAAGGTGATGCTTTCAACCGTAAATAGTAGTGAAAATATTGAACAAGAATTCGTCACATTTGCCAAATTGTCTTATGAGAAAACTATTGGGAAACATAATTTTGATTTTAATCTGGTTGATTTTTATCGTTATTATTACCCTAAAGATAAAGCGTTATCAGTTGCAAAAAATGATTTAACGCTAACATCGCATTATGATTATAATAGCAAGTATTATTTAGAGGCAAGTCTTACGTATTCGCGTGATAATTTCTTGCCAGAAATTAACAGGGGGCGATTTTTCCCATCTATTGGTGCTGGCTGGATATTAAGTGATGAGTCATTTTTCAAGAATATTTCATGGGTTAATTATCTGAAATTAAGGACAAACATTGGCGTGATAGGAAGTACAGGCCTTTCAAACTATCACCTAACTCAATCGCGCTGGGTTTCACCTGGTAGCGTTACATTTGGTCCGGCTTCGGGTACAAAGTCATATCAAGTGGTTAGCCAATCACAGATTGGTAATCCAACTCTAAATTGGGTTAAAAACACCCAATTTGATGCCGGAATTGACGCCTCTTTGTTTAATAATAAGTTAAACATTGAGCTTAATACCTATAAATATAGTGTCGATGGAATCATTGACAGTGAATTGGCATCAACTATAGTAGGTAATTTTGTGAAAATGGTAAATATTGGAAAAAATGAATATTCTGGTGTGGAGTTTTCAATTGAACATAATGGCAAAATCAGTGATTTTAATTATTCAATTGGTTTAAATGTCGGTTATAAAACATCGAAAATTATAAGGGATAACAATCCGACCTATGCAAATAAATGGATGAACCAAGTGGGAAATCCCGTTGATGGTATTTATGGTTATGTTGCACAAGGTTTGTTCCAATCACAGTCAGATATTGACAATTTCGATAAGCAATTATTAGGAAATGTTAGAACTGGTGATATTAAATACACCGACATTGATGGTAATGGCATAATAGAACCATTGATAGACCAAAAAATGATAGGAAATAGCTCTCCATCGTACATTTATGGTATCAATTTGAATTTAAGCTACAAAAACATAGGTTTATTTATTCAAGGTGCCGGAATTGCAGATGTTGATGTGGACGTTTTAAATAATACTTATTTTAGACCTCAGTTGGCAAATAAATATTCGATGTATGCGCTTCAAAGATTTGAGAATGGAGATTTTCCATCCCCCTCAACTGCAACGAATTCAAATAATGGGGTTAGATCAACTTATTGGTTAATCGATGGAAGTTTCTTTAAGATTAAAAATATTGAACTGTCGTATAACTTACCTGAAAGTTTTGTTAAAGCAATTGGAAGTACTTATATCAAATGTTTTTTACGTGGAACCAACTTGCTAACAGTTTCTAAAATCCGGAATTTAGATCCCGAAGCATTAAGCGCAGGAGTTACTGATTATCCATCGATGATGAATATTACTGGTGGTTTAAATATATCATTTTAAGGCAAATATTATTAATCAATAGAATTATGGATACTATAAATAAAATTTTAATAAATGTGTTTCTTTTAATAATTTTGGTTGGAGTTTATTCTTGTGAAGACACAATTCCAATTGAGGATAGTGGCAGATACAGCGATGAATTTGTATGGAACACTCCAAATTTATCGAGAGGTGTACTCCTTTGGGCTTATGTAGGGCAACCTACTTATTACTATGATTTTGGTGCTAATAAAGAGTTTCTTGAAATTGCGACTGATGATGCAACTACAAGTGACAATAATTCAACAACAAAGTTGTTTGCTGCAGGAATGTTATCACCAGGAAACAATATGTTAGATTCCTGGGCGAGTAATTATAACAAAATAAATGGAATAAATATTTTTCTCGAAAAAGGATTTGACGGTCAGTTATACATAAAAGACTCTACTACCAATCAACGATTTTACAACAGATACAAAGGAGAGGCATTAGCCCTTAGAGCTTGGTGGCACTATAATCTTTTAAAAAAATATGGTGGTTTGATTAATGGTGTTCCAATGGGTATACCCGTATTAAAGAAGGTGATTGATGACAAGGAAGCTCTTCTACTTAACCGTCCTACATACTTGGAATGTGTTAAAGAAATAATTGCGGATTGTGATTCTGCTTTAAAAATTAATGATTTCCCTGAAGACTACATCGGTAATGATCTTGTTACAGGTTTAAGTTGGTATGGTGCTGCAAATAAAAAAGTTGTCAGATTTATAAAAACACTTACTTATCTACAAGCTGCAAGTCCGGCATTTAATAAAGATAATAATTTAGCATTGTGGGATTCGGCTGCTGTAAATGCAATGAACACTATAAAAGCTGTAGATGGCATTCCTAATGCGAATGCACTTTCGATTCGTGATTTTTACACAGTAACAAATAATACTGATGTAATTTGGTCAGGCGTGCAAACCAGCGCTACTTCTTTTGCTTATGAATTACAAAACTTACCCCCAACATTGCAGGGGAATGGTTTTACAAATCCATCACAGGAATTAGTAGATGCATTTTATGATAAAAATGGGTACCCAATCAGCTCATCAACCATTTATAATCAGCAAGATCCATACAGCAATAGAGACCCAAGATTGAAACAGTTTATTCTTTGTAACGGAATGACTTATAGTGGACATACTATTGAAACTTTTGAAGGTGGAGTTGATGCACCGGGCTCGTCACAACAAGCATCAAAGACGGGTTACTATTTATTGAAATTTTTATCTCCGAATGCAATACTTTATCCAGAAAGAAAAAATGGAAAATCAAACTTTGTCGCATTATTCAGTAAAACTGAACTCTATTTGATTTTTAGTGAGGCTATGAATGAATTGGGAGGCCCTAATGATAACAGATACGGACTTACAGCAAAACAAGCATTAAGTAAGATCCGTAAACGTGCAGGGTTTTTGGCTGATCTGTATATGAATAATATTTCTCCAGGTGAAAAAGATAAATTCAGAGATCTTATTCAAAACGAACGCAGGGTGGAGCTATGTTTTGAAGGGAAGCGTTTCTGGGATATCAGAAGATGGAATAAACCAATAAATACAAATGTAAGTAGGGTGGTGATAAAAAATACGGGTGGAGTTATAACCTACGAAACTCCAGTGGTTATAGAAAAGAAAACATTTAAAAGTTCGTATATGCCATTGCCATTGAATGAAACAATAATAATTAAAGGCTTAAATCAAAATGACGGTTGGTCAAATTAAATGATATAGATTATGAAAAAATACAAATTAATTTTCGCTTTACTCGTGTTTGTTATAGTAATGGTTGGTTGCAAATATGATGATTTTATGGTTGACTACACGTATTCATCTGTCTATTTTCCCAAATTGTCTAATATACGAACATTTGTAGTTGGAGAAATTCATGATATACAAGTTGGTGTGGTTTTGGGAGGAAAACGGGATAATAAAGTTGAAGAATGGGTTAATTATCAAATAGATCCAACATTAGTTCCTGCCGGTTCGGTTTTACTTCCATCAGATTATTATACTTTGAGTAACAATGAAAAAATGGTTATTCCAGTAGGCTCTTTTCAGGGAGCTGTGACTATTTCAATTGATACAGCTAAATTTTTGAATGATCCATTGTCTCTTCAGGCAAAATATGTATTACCATTCAGGTTGATTTCAACCTCTGCCGATTCAATACTCCCTTTGCAGAAAACGCAAATAATAAGTTTGAAATACGAGCAAAAGTATTTTGGAAATTATTACCACAATGGTGTGACTACAATTACCAATGCTCAAGGGATTATTAGCAATATAGGTTACCATCAGGATGAGCCTGTTACCAATGTTGTTAATAACTGGATTATGACAACTGTAGGCCCATATAAATTGCAAACGAATGGAATCAGCAACAACAAAGGGGGTGTTAATAACGCCTTTTATATGACAGTAACTAACAATGGGACTGTTAATATTTCAAAGAGCCCAACATCGGCTTACAGTGTTGTAGGAGGTCCAAGCAGTTATAACCCTGAAAAGAAAGAGTTTTATCTTAGATACTCATACGCTAATGCAGGAAGCACTTATCAGGTAAGCGATACATTAATATTCAGAAACAGGATACTTGATGGGGTAAATCAGTGGAGATAGTGGTATTTATATGCTATTATTAACTAACTATAAATTTAAAAACAATTAATAATTAATGGAGGAATTTAAAATGAAAAAAATGACATTTTTTAGTTTGATTATTTGCGCATTAGCGCTTAGTGTTTCTACTGTGAATGCACAGAGTAAAAGCCCATCGAGCAACCAAGCAGATATTACAGATGCTGATGGTAATGTATACACTACTGTTGCTATTGGCACACAGACATGGTTGGTTGAAAACTTAAAAACAACGAAGTACAGAAATGGAGATGAGATTGGAACGACATCAACAGCAAACCTAGAGATAAATACTGAAACTTCTCCTAAATATCAATGGTCCTGGCGTAGCGTTGAAACTAACGTTGCAACATATGCAAGGTATTACACGTGGTTTGCTGCAACTGATCCAAGAGGTATTGCTCCGCTTGGCTATCGTGTAGCTACCGATCAGGATTTTATTAACTTGGCAACTTATTTAATTGAAAATGGAGACCTTTACAGTTTCGATGGATTGAAAAATACAGGAACCGTGGATGGTGGCAACAAAATTGTTAAAGCATTAGCCAGTACAACTACACTTTGGACGAGTACTACTACTACTGCAGGTTCTCCAGGAAATGACAAAGCTGCAAATAATGTGAGTGGTTTTAGTTTATTCCCATCAGGTCAAAGGTTGCCTTCTACTTCAAATGCTGATAAAACTAAATTGTGGGAATTTCAGAATAGTGGATCATATTTATGGACTTCAACTGAACACCCCACTAATTCTGGTTTGGCAATTTTTAGAAAGACATTTAACAACTCGACTGAATTTATTACAAGACCAACTGGTGAAAACAAGAAAAATGGAATGTCAATAAGATGTATTAAAGAAGGATTATCTACTGCTATTAAAAATACTGAGGCAAACGTTTTAAAATTTCAAATGTATCCAAGTCAGGTGAAGGATATATTAACAATAAGTTTCCCAACTACATTGACCAAAAAAGTAAAATTAGCTATTTTATCAATTGACGGTAAGCTGGTTTACCAAAACGAGTATCTTTCAACCGGCGGACTTGATAAAGTCTCTGTTCAGTTGTCGCATCTAAATCAAGGGCTTTATTTATGCAAGATGAATAGTGGAAATGCATCTGGCCTTGTGAAATTCACAAAGGAGTAAATCTGCAAGTTTATATTGAGATATAGTTTATTAAATTTAATAATTAATGGAGGAATTTAAAATGAAAAAAATGACATTTTTTAGTTTCATTATTTGCGCATTAGCGCTTAGTGTTTCTACTGTGAATGCACAGAGTAAAAGCCCATCAAGCAACCAAGCAGATATTAGAGATGCTGATGGTAATGTATACACTACTGTTACTATTGGCACACAGACATGGTTGGTTGAAAACTTAAGGACAACTAAGTACAGAAATGGAGATGAGATTGGAACGACATCGACTCCAGATATTGATATTTCAGCTGAAACATCACCTAAATATCAATGGGTTTATCGTGGCAATGAAGCCAATCTTGCAAATTATGGAAGACTTTATACATGGTACGCTGCTACAGATCCAAGACA
>JAAFGX010000132.1 GCA_010365115.1 Paludibacter sp. | reverse complement strand
TATTGAATATGGAAGTCTGGAGACTTCCTTTTAGCTGCGACATAGCGGGACGCTATGCCGAACAACCGAGCCAACTACGCTACGGCGAACAGGGGGGCTCTCCCTGTCAGTGTAAACTGGCAGGGCAGTCTACTCGATTATGCGGTCGTACTTTAATCCTCAATCTCTTTTAGCACTTTTTCAAGTTTCGAACTGACTAAAGGAATAATGGTGTTAGCTAATTCGTAAATATTTGTACTGCCTATATCTGGTTTATTTTCAGCAATTTTAAAGTTGCTTTCTGCATTTTTGCATGCATTCTCGATAAAAATAGGATGTCTACTTGAATGAAATCCACCAACAATTGATTCGTTGACAAGTTGTTTCCATTGCGTACACTTGTCAGAGTTGACAAAAACGGGTTTGTCGGAATGAAAGTGATAATATAACCAAACTTCAAAGCAGGGATTACTTTGAGCTAAATGCCAATTTGCTGTATTTTCACACTTCTCTTTTACAGTTTTAATCTTTGGCGCACGAGACTCACTCTTGTCTTTGTCAACGTCTAAAACAATCCAAACTTCATCTTCTTCAATGAAATTATATTTAGGATTAGGATTCTCTTCTGACTTAATAATGCAATTCTCTGCAATCGCTAATAAACCAGTTGGTGAATTATCTTCATGAGGATGAAGTTTGTATATTTCAATATTTATACGAGAATCTAGTTCCTTGAAATACTTAAAATAGTCAAGCTCTCTTTTTGCGCCTTCACAAAATATATAAATGCTCTTAGCTTCTCTACTAGGTGCTACCCTTACAAAAAGCCTATTTGTTAGTATCATAGTTGTGCCAATTTAAGTCTTGTAAATTTCCTAAGAATGGAATTGAACCATATCTGCCGTTCAAATAGCCTTTTTGTATATCAATTGTTTTATGTTCTTTGAAATCGTTTAGTGAATATAAATCGGTTGAACCATTTTTGTTTTTTTCGGCAAACCAGATTTCATCTTGTCTGAAAATTTCTTGGTCTAGTAAATTTGATTCGTGTGTTGAAAAAATTAATTGACCTTTTGTGTTAGCATCTAATGAGAATTTTTGAACTAATTCCTTAATTAATAGTGGGTGAATACTCCTTTCAATTTCATCAATTATATATACCTTTTCAGCTGAAATCACATTTTTAAATGCTGGAACGAAGTCTAAAAGTCTTACTGTTCCATCTGATTCTTCATCTAAATTAAATAATACTGATTTTTCTCTTTTACCAGTATGCCCAACTTTCAATGTTTTAACCCATATTTTCCCATCTTCTTTTACAATAATTAACTCATCTCCTTTATTACTCCTAAGTCCAATCATCTTCTTTGGCGAATCTTCAACGTCTTTTGTTAAATCATCAAGTTCTTTTTCATTATTTTCTCCAAAGAATTCGTTTATTTCTTTTTTTTCTGAAGTCAATTCAGTGATTCCAATATTGAATGAACACATCAAGTCCTTTGCATATTTTTTGAATTCTTTGTCAACATCAATTTTATGGGCTAAAGCTCTTGGTTTTGAATCAGGAGTAATAATTTGAAGTGTATCTTCGAACCATTTATAGGCGATTTTTATATCTGCCAAAAATTTGTTGTCTCGATTTGAAAGGAGCTTTAGTATTGGTTCATTTGGTTTTACGAACTCCTCAAGCAATATGGTCTTTAAAACTTGACTTTTCTCATCATTTTCAAATTCCTTAATAAAATTGATACTGGTTTTTTCATTCTTGTCAGTTTTACGTTCGTAGATTAATCTGTCATCTCTTTTTCCTAACCCAGATAGGTATAGTTCTTCTGTCATTATATTATTGTCGTTAAGAACAATACCATAATAAAATGCAGTGTTTTCTTGTATGAACTCAATAGCAAATACTTGGTCTTGGCTATCCTCGGAATTATTAAATTTAAACTTTGAGTCTTTGAGTCTAAATGGAATTTTTTCTCTTACGACTAGTTTCTGTAATAATTCTAATGATTTTATAAGGTTCGATTTTCCTGCACCATTTGCGCCGTAAATTGCACCAATTTTTAATACACTAAAATCATCATACTTGTATTTATGATGCTCAAGTGTTTTTAATCGATTATTAGGAATGGTTGTAAACTCTTTTCTTTCTCCGAAGGAAAATATGTTTTCAATGACGAATCTAATTAACATGGCTGTTTGTCTTTTATTTGTTGCGTGAATATATCACGCAAATATACAATTATTATTTTGTTTTTACTGCTTTTTTAAAAACAAAACGCCTTTTATAGTGATAGTTTCACGAGAGTGTCATTCTATCTGTTTTTTTTAGTATGAAGCATAACGGTTGGCAGCTACCCGAAGGGCGGGACTTTTACCACAAAACTTAATTTGAAAAACTAAACTTTCATTAACCACAAAACTGTCTTTGGAACACGAAACCCCGCCTTTTGGGTAGGTGCTGTTATGCGTTCGCTTTTCTTTTCTGTCGTCTATATTGTTGTTTAAAGTTGTCATTGCTTACTGAATATTTCTAAAAGTTTTGGGCCGTATTCTATACCTAATTCAATTAGTTTTTTTATTAAATGTTTTTTAGCTTCTGTCACAATTTCCTTAGCAAGTGTCTTACTTGTCTTATATAATTTTCCAAAAACCTTTGTAATCCCTTTCATTACTTGGCTTTTGGTTGTTGTCGGCAAAGAAGTTTGTATTACTTGAATGTCATTAAGCAATTCTTTTTTTGCTGTGTCGCTTAATTTGTCGCCCGATTGCTCAATTGCATTGGATAGAGAAAAAAGATAAACCTCAACTAAATCTTGTTGGTTTGGGTCAAATGGAGAGTTGTCAGCATCTTCGTCAACAATTTTAAATTCATTGTAGTAAAACTCAGCATACTGTCTTACGAAATTGTCATCGTGAACGCTCGGTGTTTCATGAATGTCACGAATTAGTATGATCCAGCTTTGAAATTGTTCACCAAGGTCTTTTAGAGTCGTTTGTGATATACTATGTTTAGCATTAGAAGTGTTGGCAGGCTTAAATTCAAAAGCATATTTCGTCTTGTCGTAATTGCCAATATGTTTAGAGCCGTCAATAAATATTTTGAAAAAGTTTTTGGAGTTACTGTCGGTTTCTACAAAACAGTAAAAAGTGTTGTCTTCCTTTTTAAATTGAATTAGATCAAGGTTAGCTTGAGCAATTGGTTCAATTGTTTTCAGCAAGTCTAAAGGTATATCTTTCTTAGTAATCATAAGTATTTCGGTGTCTATCCCCGTCCTGCTGGATATATATCCTTTATTTAATACACAAAAGCTGCTGTCCGTTGTTGGGATTTGTTTTTTAATCCCAACTCATAATATTCTTAGGATTTTTAATCCGTTTTTGTTGTCTTATACAACGGTGGCAATATGGCCTGAAAGGGATTGCGGAGAACATCACTATCAAGATATAATGACATTGATGCGGGTGATGAACTTCGCATACCACTTAAACCCTTTTTGGCTATATTGCATGTTAGCGGTTCTTGCATTGTTTTATGTGTATATACTAATTATAATAGTATTTTTCTTTCCAATCATCAATACGGGAAAGAGCCTCAAATTCACTAATACATCCTGTTATCACCTGAAGATTCAATGACCCAGTTGCAACAGTTCTATTCTTAGTTTTCAAAATTATTTTAGTAAGTTCATTTATTGTCTCATCCGATAAATGTTCTTCTGGAAAATTTTCAAAGTAATAATGTAGCTCTTTTAACGCTTCAATTATCAACTTGTCCTTTGAACTTTTTAGTGCTTCAATAAATAAATCAAATTTATTTGGAATGTCATAATAATTCAATAGTCTACTAATTATTCCCAAAGCGTATCCTTTTCTACTTGAACTAAAAGAATCTTTTGGAATCGAAATCTTAAATAATTCCTTTGCGAAGTCTAATAAGCTAAAATTTATTTCATGTATTTTTTTAAATTCAGTATTCTGGGTATCATTGACCATTTTTTTATTTAATACCACAATATCAAAATCATAACTTTCACATAAGTCGATAATCAGCATTTGTAATAATTCTAGAATAGTCTCTTCGACCTTAAATTTATTAGTACCTTTGTTATATATAACATATCTCTCAAAATCCAAAATTTGTTCGAGATTATTAAACGAAAATTCAAGATTGTTTAATTTCTCTCTTATTTCGTATATTTTTCTAAAAATCTCATAGTTATACTTTGTGTTTTCTTGCTTATAAAGTTCAATAAATTCTTCTTTCAGCATATTAAATGTTTTTAGGGTAGAATATTTTGCATAACCGCTAACGCACAAATATACGAATGTTTTAAGGTATTACAACAGTTTTATGAATTAATTTCACAATGTAACATAAATAACTGATTTATATACGAGAAATAGTTATATATTTGTTGCGCATAATTTATTGTTAAAGTTTGAATAACGATATTTACTTAGGAATTCAATAATTTAAAATACGCAATATGAGTTTTACAGATAAAAGCTATGTTTTTGAGGCTGGAATGCATAACCAAAAAAAAGTTATCTGGATACGTTTCGAGAGAAATCAGGAATTAAGCAACTATCTTCAGGCAAATACCAAAGCATGGTGGTCGTCCTCAGTTCTGGCGTGGTATGTAACCGATTGTCGGCATTACCGAGAGCTTTTTGGGTTGGAACAATCAATTGTGGGTAAAGAAGTTATTAATAAAATCCATCCGGTTAATTTTCCTGCATTTGTGCGTTTTCAGGAGCAACTTAAATTGAAGGGCTACAGCGAAAACACAATTCGTACATATTCTATTGAGTTTGCTCAACTGTTGTATATTTTAAAATCTTTTCCCGTAGAAACGCTTACTCCCGAGCGTCTCCGGAGTTATTTCTTGTATTGTCACGCTAAACTTAAACTTTCGGAAAGTGAAATCCAAAGCCGTATCAATGCCATTAAATTATTTTTCGAACATGTACTTCATCGCAATAAAATGTTTTTTGATATTCCACGTCCCAAAAAACCATTAACTTCGCCCAAAATGCTGAACCGTAACCAGGTTAAAAAAGTGATGAATGTATTGGACAATAAAAAACACCGACTCATTCTTAAACTTTGTTACGGCATGGGGTTACTGGTTAGTGAAGTGGTGCGGCTTAAACTTACTGATATAGACAGTGTTACTATGTTGATGAGAGTTGAACAAGCTAAAGGAAAAAAAGACCGAGTGATGATTCTGCCGCAATCGGTATTCGACGAACTGAGAACGTATTACCTGGAATTTAAACCAAAAAGCTTTTTGTTTGAAGGACAAAATGGAGGACAATATTCCATACGAAGTGTTCAGGCTATTTTTAAGTCGGCGATGAAGAAATCGGGTATTACTAAGAATATTGGAATTCACGGGTTGCGGCATAGTTATGCTACTCATTTACTCGAAGCCGGAACAGATATTAGCTTTATTCAAGAATTGTTGGGGCACAAAAGCTTGAAAACTACCCAAATTAATACTCGTGTTAGTTCAGCAGCAAAATCGAATATTAAAAGCCCTCTCGACTCACTATAACAAAAATGCAATTATAAGATAAGTAAAACGACGTAGGAAATTAACTACAAAACAATGTCATCAAAAAATATACAACACTGGATTTCAGCTTTTCGTTTACGAACTTTAGCGCTGGCATTGTCAAATACCATTATCGGTTCATCCTCTAACATGGTATAAATAGCTGTTGACTTAATAGAATCACTGCTATCCCATTGACCCGATGCTATAATATATTCATTATTGATTACCGACATTGATGGTAGCGATAAATTACGTTTAGCTGAATCCCTGTTCCATGTTTTAAGAGTTGTTGCTTCTAATGAAGCAGAAAGATCTGTTGAAGGAACTAAAACCATTTCAGTCCAGTCCAGACAATCTACATAACCCGATGTAGATGCCGGCATAACATCCATAGGTGTTCACGGTCTTATGGCTCCATACCCATTATTCGCTGCCGAAACAGTAGAAAGATTAATCTGTGCCTTCCCATTCTTTAAGTAAAAGTAATTAGAAGAATTGACATCACGTACGTAAGTTGCAATGTCAGTAGTTCCATCAATAGTTGATTTCACTACGTTTGTAAATGACTGGGCACTTCCTGCCTGACTTTTTTCTGCACCTACATTCAATACAATTGAACACAAGATCAATAGTAAAAGCACATTCTTTTTCTGATAAAAAGTATTTATTTTCATGATGGTTTTTTGCGATTACTTTACAATAACCATTTGTTTAATTGATAATTGTTTCTTGAGAATTATCAATTACTGGCCACGCAACTGAATAAAACTTTCAGCCACAAAAGTATTGATAGCTCAATATAAATGTGTTGCAAGTTCATAACAGAGCTGACAATACAAGATTAAACATTTGTAACAGATGGAATGGATGGTGGAATTAGGGTGTGGTTTTATACCGATTGCAGAAATAATTCAGTCCAATGTCGACCCTGCCTGCCGCAGGCAAGTGCGTCTAATGGAACATCCCGTGTGACGGGATTGTACTATTTATTTCTCCCGTGTGACGGGATCTCCGTTATGCTACGATATGCCTTCCGCAAGCGGAATCTCGAAATACTCGATCGGCATTATACCAAAGTTGACTTTGGGCTGAAATAAATATTCATTTGGTATTACATTCAAAAAATTGTATTTTTTGATAAACAACAATACTGAAAGAAAAATAAGCATACTTTAATTTCAAGTAAATTTAACTTTTTAACACGCCTATTATTACCCTAATTTGATTAATTTGAGGGTATCTTAACGATTTTACCTACAATAGGAGTTAAACCGGTGTTCCATTTCAATTTCAGAATGGAGAAGAAAATATCAAGAAAGTATTACCAAAAAAAGGAGCTTACCACCGAGGCAAACTCCTTTATTTTTTGTAATCTTATTCATTCTAAAACTTCCAACTAGCTCCCAGCGAAATGGTTCGTCCCAGATTGTAGACTTTGTTGGTTAGCGTGGCCGATTTTGGAACTCCATCTTTTACATAGTCATACGTTTGTTGCGTTACAAAGTTCTGGGCTAGCAAATCTTTTATACCGAATTTCAGTTCCAGTTTTTTACCCAACTTTTTATTCAACGAGAAATCAACCACGTGGCGTGACATTTCGTAAATATCGGGTACCACCACTTCTCCTTGGTTTAATTGCGCCGCCACCAGTATGCGTTTCCCCATCACGTTGTACATAAGCGATGATGATAAACCCAATTTATCGTTTTGATAAAACAAGGCGGTGTTAACCACCATTGGCGATTGACCTTGCAGCGGTCGGCTACGTTCGGTCTGGGTATTGGCAAAATCAACCTTGCTATAAATATATGAAGCATTCAGGCTCAGTGTGAAGTTTTTCAACCCAATAAGTGTTTCCAATGATTTCTTTATTTCAAGTTCCAGGCCGTAATTAGTTGCTCCCAAAGCGTTTTCGAACGAAAATTCGGAACCGGTTCCAACACTTACCATTTCAATAGGATTACTGAATCTTTTATAAAAAGCCGCAACCGAAAAGGTTTCGTTAGGCGTAGGATAATGTTCGAAACGTAAATCCACATTCTGAATGGAAGCATCCACTAAGTTCGGATTTCCTTTTACCGAATTTTTTTCGGTAAAATCGTAATAACTTAGTGGCGAAACTTCCCGAAATTCCGGGCGATTGATGGTGCGGGCATACGCCAAACGAACCAATGATTTCTCAGTAAGATTGTAACTTGTATTTATGGAAGGAAACAAATTAAAAGTTGGTTCATCAACACGTACAAGTGAACTGGCATTGTAAAAACCATTCAACGTTAACCGATTGTATTCGGCTCGTACGCCACCATAAACATTTAGGCTTCCAATGGGTAAATTAATGGCCAAATAACCTGCCGACAACAAATTACTTGCATCATAGGAGTTAGCAACATTGGTTTGTTCGTCAATGGAAATTACTTTATTTTGTCCCAAATACGGTGCAGTAAATAATGTTTCGAAACCAAGTGCATTAATTTCATCATCACCAATCAATCCAATATTTGTAGCTTTGTAACAGATGCTGCGCTCCGAAAAATCTCGTGTTTTATATTCGGCATAACCTCCGGCTTTGATGGTAGGCAATATTTCACCAACTTGCATTTTCTGTTCGTAGTTCAAAGCTGCGGTGGTAACATATTCATTATTGGTCATATAAAGCCGTCCAAGTTCATTTATACTAGGTACAGTTGGTAACATGTATTGATAAATGCCGTTGCTATTTTCCTTCATACTCCAGTTTTGGCGATTGGGTTCAATGCGGTTGGCATAAGCAAATCCTGTATTCCAATCCAGTTTGGCTTCCTTTTGTTCGTTGAATTTATGATTTCCGCTTAGCTGTCCGGAATACGTGGTGCGACTAGAGTATTGATTGCTGAAATATTTGAAATTTCCCTGGCGGTAATTGTTCCATCCTTCGGTATTTGCAGTTTTATCCACTCCAATTTGGTTGAATATATTCTTGAATTCCAATCGTGTGCCATTGGTAGTTTGAAGCGCCCAGTTATGCATCAATCCCACTTTAAAGTCGTTGGAATAAACATTCGCATTGTATTTGTATTCGTACGTTGGTGTTTCGGTTGTTGGATCTAGGCGTTCGTACATGTAATTCTGCATATTGTTTCGGGTGCTGTACGAATTGCTGTAATTGATCGAAGTCACGGTGCCCAATTTTGCCCCTTCGGCAAGGTTCCATTTTTTTCCAAAAGCCATGGATGCTTTTTGGTTGGGTAAAGCCGTTTTTCGTTGAGCTACCCAGTTGTTTTTCAATTGCAATGCAAAATTATCACGTTCTGAAACACTCACCAAGCTCAGATTTGCAGGAAATCCGGAAGGAATATTACGTTCTCTGCTTCCCAATCCCAAAAAATCGAACGTTTTGCCCGGCAAACTGTACGTATCTTTAAAAGTGGATTGATCGTTATAAGCAATTCCGTATTCTACGTTCAAAAAGTTATCGTCGGGGATATTTTTAGTAGAAATTTTTATAAAACCTCCGGTTGCTTCAGCCGAAAGTTCCGGCGAACCGGTTTTGAATATCAGCAAATTATCAATCATATTGCTGGGAATGGCATCAAACGAGAATGCTTTCACATCTGTTTCGCTACTTGGAGTGGCGGCATTGTTGAGCCACACATTGTTATAACGCTGATTCAGTCCGCGCACCACTATAAAGCGGTTGTCCTGAATGGTGACGCCCGGAATTCGCTTTACCACTTCCGACGCGTCGCGGTCGAGTGTTTTGCCAATTTGCTGCGACGAAACCCCGCTTACTACTTGAAGGGCAGAGCGTACGCTTTTGAGTAACGAAAGTTCGGTATCAGTACGTCGTTGTGCCACCACCTGAACGCTTTCAAGTTGAAGAGCCGCATCTTCCAAGCCAATATTTAATACCGTGAGTTTATCCTTTTCCACCACCACATTCGGAATTCGCTGAGTTTTGTACGATACATACGAAACTATCAACGTGTATTTTCCTGCAGCGAGTCCGTTTATTTTGAAGTTTCCATCAATATCGGCTGTAGTTCCGTTGGTTGTTCCTTCTATCAGAATGGCTGCACCGGTAAGTGGTTCTTTGTCTTTTTTGTCAAGCACTTTCCCTTCTATACCACTTTGAGCATACAATAGTAATGAAGACGAAAGAGCGAACAACACTAATAAGAATCGAGAGAATAAAGATAATTGTTTCATCTAAATATTAATCTTAGTTTATACGCTGCAAAAGTAATTCATACCTGTTTCAAAGTAAATAAAGGAGTATGACAATAGAGTTACGCATTTACAAATAAATAGATTCTGAACAATTCAGATTTTTAAATTAACAACATAAATTGACATATAATCTGCACATATAAATAATATATAGCTGGAAATCATATTTTTATGGCAAAATAAAATCAATATTGTAATCCTCATATAGAATATAATTTGGCTCTATAACGTTTTGTGTGGGTAAAATATTTTCTAATATTTACTCCGTAGGAGTTTTCAATGCATATGGCACATTCCGTTTTTTTTTTC
>JAAFGX010000131.1 GCA_010365115.1 Paludibacter sp. | reverse complement strand
TATGAGTATCCGTTTGAGTTCCTTAAAAAATAATTAATCAATAACAGGGGCTTTGCCCCTAAAACCCCACTCACTTTTTTTCCTTGATGAAAAAAAGTAAGCAAAAAAAATCAAGAGACCTCACCCGTCCTTCGGACACCCTCTCCCAAAGGAGAGGGAAAGCGGATAATGGCGTTTATGCCCGCTTCACTTGAAAAACTTACGTTCGGATGGCTAAAATCCTTCAAACTCCTCCCTTTGGTGGTCAAAAAGGAGTATTTTTGCGCCATCCTCAATTGTTTTTCGGCTCACCGGACAAGGTCGCTCGTAAACGAGCATTTGTGATAAATTAAGAAACCCAAACGGATACTCATAAAATAAAATGGACTATTTTTAAGTATAAAAAAAACATCGTTAATCGATTAACATTAGATAATAAGGTTTAGGATAGAGGGAAGAAATTATTACTACTAATGTAAATACAACAAAAATAAAGTTTTTAAATAAAAGTATTTAATCCGTAGAAATTCAGACGAATACATTGTTTTAAAACCTTATTTTTTTATTCAACCTTAGTAAAAATACAGGCTCTCACAATCCCAGCCTTATTTCATTATTTAAAATTTCTTATGGTGATTTACTCTTATTCGACATCACATCCAAAACGTTATAGAACTATTTTAATATTTATATCAAAACAGAATTGGTATCGAAAAATTATAATAAAAAACCTATTGGGTGCAAAAGCCGATAGTCATTTTATTTTAATATTCCCAAATATCTTGTTCAACGTTCATAAGATCTGTTTCAATTCTCTTCTGTTCTTTTTTGATTTTATCAGGATTTACTACAAATTCCAATAACATTCTGTTAAACATATTACTATCCCCCACTAAGTAGGTAGAGTACAATTTCTGTGAAAAAAACTCATCAAAAGTCAAACGTTGAGATTCGTTTCCATTTGGAATAACATATTGTTTGGCTAGATACGGACGCAATTCGTCGTATGCAAACCAACACAAAACTGATTCCTGAAAATACCTGAATGATTCTTTTGATTGTGTATTATCTGGATGAAGAGTGTATAATGGAGCTATCGATATTATTTTTGTATACATTCTTGAAGTATGTTTATCAAAGAACACAATTTCTTGAATTAAAAACTTCAATTGATTTTTAACATAATTCTGATATTGATCGTTACTAACCGTAGCTTGTTGAGTTACCTGATTGATTTGTATCAAATTATTATCCATATTATTATCAAATGCAAAAGCTTTTGACAATTCTTCGCCAGACAATTTTAAACTATCATTAAAAGACGGTTTAATTTCACGTGGGTTTCTTCTATAAACAGAAGCCCCATTTGCGATAGCGTCCAGCATCACTCTGAATAGACTTCTATATTCATCGTTGGGTCGCATAGGAAAATAAAGTTGATAATTTTGCTTTTCGCGCATATCAATAACTCGATAAACAATTCTCGACCAGACTACATCGTCAGCTCTGTGGTTTACTACAGCAATTGTATCAGCCAACGCATCCAATTCGTTTGTTTGTATCTTAACCGCCCCTTTATTATCGAAAAAAGGAATCTGTTTTACCTGAGCTTTAAGATTTCCGGGAACAATAGTCATAAATAAGACTAAAGAAACAATCCAATACTTTTTCATGATATATGTTCTTTAAATGTTCTATACTGTTTGGTGTCTAAATTTGAATCTGTATAAGACTTAAGCTTCTGCTTTTCCCGTCAGGTCCAACAGCTTTTATATTTTTAAATGTCAGTAAATCGCCACCTTCTAACTTATCAATATCTGAAAGCATTCTACTGTTCAACTTCGAACCATTGGTATCTACAGATCCAAAAATAGAGACCATTGTAAATGAAGTAACTGAGAAATTCGCTTTTATCAACTCGTCTTGACCGTAACTTGCTAAAATAGATACGCCAGAAGATTTCAACGTTTTTTTTGTTAACGAACCATCTTGTATTAAACGTGTAATGCCACCTGCGTCAGAGTATTGAAGAAACGATTTTGGATCAGGAATATATTTTACCCGATATGAACCTCCGCCCATGGGTAAATCCTTTCCATCAATTTTAGCATAAACTGCAATATTAATATCATTGTCCTGATTGGCTCGAATTATATATTTTGTACCCGATTTTTGAAACGATCCTCCTGAAACTCTAAGTGTAACATTTTCTGCAGCAACACCAGGCACTGAAATGCTGAATTTATTATCAATTCCACGATAAACAACATTCAAATCTTCATTTGAAATTGTAGCAGATGGTTCACCAACAATATAATCACTTTTAAATGCATATGATCTGATTGTTCCATCATTTCCCGGTAGTTTAATCATTCCGTTGTAAGTAAATGCGCCAGTTTTACCACATGAAACTTCATATAATCCATTTTTAATAGCACTCGAACCTACATAATATTCAGGTACTTTAGTTGAATCTACTGCTGATAGGACTATCTGAGCACTGTATTTTCCCCCACGAATTACATATCGGGTATTTGGGACAACTAATGCAGTAATTTTATTAACCCTGAAGTCCATAGCATCAGTTTGTCCTTTAAGATACTGAACTACTTCGGCTTCAGAAGCGCGAACATCACTTTGATATTTCGTTAAAATAGTGACAACAGCAGAAACAGGCATCATCTCAAACGTAGATTCAACCCACGATTTTCCATCTTTACCATCATTGGTAGCAAAAATGTCCTGATACATTTTCTGTTTCATCGGGTTATTTTCCGATAATTTGATTAGAAAGTCACGATAGTCAGAAATCTTTTGTTTTAATATTTTACCATTTCCAAGTGTAATGGCATATTCTGATGGTTTATCTAGATTATCTTTTGCTTTAATTTGCTTTACATAAGCACTGTCATTTGCCTCCTTGTTGTCGGTCATTTTGACAATTTTAACTTTGAAGTCCTCTATGTATTTAAAAATCTCATCCGATTTTACTTTTACAGTTTTTGCTTTCTCCAACCACTCCCGCACTTTAGCAGGATTTTTATCAGCCAAATCCTGAAAATCAGCATATAACGATTTGTTTCTAATTTCCGATGATTCAATGGTTGTATGTAAACTATTGTCCACCATAGTAAACCCTTCCAAAATAGAACTTGATACATTCAGTGCCAACATAGCTGTCAACACTAAATACATCATACCAATCATTTTTTGTCTGGGCGTTTCGGGACAATTCTTTGCTCCACTCATGGAAAAATTCTTTAAATTTGTTTACGGTTAAAATTCTAATTAGCTCAATGCATTCAGCATATTTCCATACACTTGATTCAAATCAGCAATTTGTTGTGCTAGTTTTGTAGTGCCAGTTTTCATCTTTTCAGTTTCATCTGCTGCAAATGTTGTAGCCGATTTCATCTTCTGCACATCACTAACAATAGTTCCCAATTCATCATTTACTTTTCGAACCCGTTCTGTTTGTTGAGTCAAGCCTTCAGTTTGTGCTTGGATATTCTTTAACTGAATTTCATAAATAGAATTTATTGATGAAAGATTTTTATTAATATCTTCCACTTTCACCGCATACAATTTTGTATTTTTTTCAACGACTTCCATGCCTTCCGTAATTCCTTTATAAGAAGTGGATAAAAGTCCGGTTGCGTTATTTAACGATTCTTGGTTCTTCATCAATTTTGCAGTCATTTCAGACGCTCCATCAATGTTTTTTACAAATTGATCTGTTGCACCCACCACATTCGACAAACCAGCAAATTGTTGAGCGGTAGCTGATAGATTTTTGATTCCTTCGGATAATTTTTTAACATCATCATCACTTATAGTTTCTGTATAATTAAGTCCAACTGCACGTGTTGGAGAAGGAGCGACTGATTGTTTTGCAATTTCTGGCGAGCCCACAATACCATTGCCTTCAAAATCATACACTTTATCCCATTCAAATTCTTTATGTGGTTTATCAAATACCCCTAATGCAAATAATACTGCTTCAACTGACATTCCAATCCCTAACATCTCCCCTGCATATGGCAAGTGCAGAATTTTAAACATCGCACCGATAATTACTACAGCTGCTCCTAAACTATAAGCAGCTCCTACTTTTCGTTTTACTTCAGGTGAACCCCACCACAAATCAAATTTTGTTTCTTTTTCAGACATATATTTTCTATTATCTAATCAATTTAAAATAAAATTATTCTCCATTATATGAACGAACACAACGAAAACCAATATAGGGTCTACTTTCATTTTGATATTCATAGGTTTTTACACCACATTGTAAATAATATGCAATGTCTTTCCAAGAACCACCTTTAATAACTTTTTGTTTCAGAACGTCGGGATCGCTGGTTTTTGCATTATACTGAAATGTAGGATTCATATCAGAAACTAAAGTACTACTTGAACTTGTATAAGCTGATGATGTCCATTCTGCTACATTTCCTGCCATATCAAACAACCCATAATCGTTGGGCGGGAACATAGCTACTTTCATGGTGGTAGCACCTTCATCGTCAGTATAACTTCCACGCATTGGTTTAAAGTTAGCTAAATAGCATCCTTTATCATCTCTCACGTAATTTCCGCCCCATGGATATAAAGCCATCTTTCTGCCTCCACGCGCTGCATATTCCCATTCTGCTTCGGTTGGTAATCTGTAATCCTGACCACCAATAAAGTTTGCATTGTTAAATAGCTGTGTTCTCCATTGACAAAATGCCTGTGCTTGTTCCCAGGTTACTCCTACCACTGGATAATTGGCAAATCCGGGATGCGAAAAATACATTCTCATTTTTGGATCATTGTAAGAATATTGGAAATCGCGAAGCCACATGATGGTATCTGGATAAACATTTACAATTCTGGTAGAAATAAGATCTTTACGAGTTGTCAGTTTATGTTCAATTGTTCTATTTACAATTACACCATTTTCTACATACGATGTATCGACTCTGGCTTTAGCTGACGCCGGATATGCACCGGTATTCACATCATATTTATTTTCTGGCAATGCAGCCTGATCATAATTGATCCACTCATATCTATATTGCAACTTACCCGGATCTATTTGCTTTTTAAATCCTAAAGAGTTATTGTCCTGATAATAAAGTTTATCTAAGATTCCTCTTATTTCTTCATCTTTGGAAATCCATGGGATTTTACTTTTCCAGTTCAAACGAGCTACTTCCGGACTAGCATCGTCAGTCTGATCTTTAAATTTCATTTTAAATTCGTCTCTTCCATTAACAACAAGAGTTCTCAAAGCTATAGAATCGCGTACCCAATATACAAATTGTTTGTACTTGTCATTGGTAATTTCAGTTTCATCCATCCAAAAAGCATCCACAGTAACGTTTATAGTTTTGTCGCTTATCGCTCCCAGAGCAGACTGATCATTAGCGCCCATCATAAACGCCCCTCGTTTTACGAAAACCATTCCATAAGGTTGTGCTTCAAGAAATGAGTCTTTTGTTCCAAGACCCGTTAATTCACCTGCAGGTTTGTTGCATGCAACAAACAGGAAAATTAGGACAATAATTGGCAGATACTTTTTCATTCTTGTGCGATTTAATTTTAAAATAACAACTGAAACTTTCTGATATTATTTTGTTTTTTACTATTTTTAATATTTGGCAATTACAATATTCTTATACTTTTATATTTGCTGGTTCTTTTCCCTAAAACGTATTCAAAACTATAGAGCAGAATTATCTCATGAGAACCAGAACTAACTGTTATAATTTTGGATGTAGGAAGATCGTAAGAATAACCTAACGAAAAACCTTCTGATATATTTATTCCGGCTAAAAAGACAACGGCGTCTTGAATTCGATAAGACAATCCACCCCAGTATTTGTTGTCATATTCCATCCGTGCGGTAACGTCCAATTGCAAAGTACTAAAATCCGTTTTAAATAATGTACTTGGTTTAAAAACGTATTTAGTATCAGGCAAAGTCCAGTTATAACCTCCAGTTATAAAAAACGAACTATTTTGTTTAAACTCTGTTAAATCGCCCCATCTTACAACCGGATTATTTAAATGCAAATAAGATATTCCAGCATAAAGTGTTGGCGTGGAATAGAATACACCAAGTCCTAAATCAAAACTGATTCCTGCAACCCCGGTTTTTGGAATTTCAGGGTCGCCGGCAATATCATGATAATCACCAATAGAAATTTGATGAATGCTGTCGCCACCATTAAAACCCAAACTTACAAAACCAATATTGGTACCAATACTAAGAACACCTTCATTAAGATGTTTCTTATATGCATATTGCAGATGAGCAGTTTGATTTGTAAATTGACCTATTTTTTCATTAACAAATATAAAACCAGCACCATGGTTGGTTTTTTGCAATTTGAAAGGACTGTTGATACTAAAAACTGTCGTTCGTCCTGCATTTGGAATTCCCAACCATTGAATTCTGTGTTGTCCAGTGATTTGAATCATTTCATCTTCTCCAACCGCTGCCGGATTAAAAGATGCATTATGAAACATATATTGACTTAATTGTGCATTAAATTGCGAATATGCCGAACCTATACAAATAAGTAATAACAGTAAACTTAAAACTACTTTTTTCATAGGATTTATAACCATATTTATCTCTAATAATCTCAACACTTCAAAACTAAAAAGTTTATGGTGCATGTACTCAAACTGAAAATAACAAAAAAAATTGTTTTGTTAAACTTTTTTATTGTTTTCAATTTTATGAGATTAGAAGAAGATTAAATAGCCATTGTTTTTTTTCACAAAATGATTAATACTCCTCTTCATTGAAAAAGAAGTCTTCTTTACTTGGATAGTCAGGCCAAATGTCTTCAATACATTCATAAATCTCTCCTTCATCCTCAATCTCTTGTAGATTTTCTATAACTTCCAACGGCGACCCGGAGCGCATGGCATAATCTATTAATTCATCCTTTGTTGCCGGCCAAGGCGCATCTTCAATTTTAGAAGCTAATTCCAACGTCCAATACATATTCAGCTCAATTTTTTTAGTAAATAAGTTTAGTAATCAATATTTATAATTTCGTGCAAAAATAGGAATTTTTTTTATTAATACTGCGTTTTCCAGTAAATTTCTTCACCACCATTTTGCAATGTAAAATAACGGGATAAGGCAAAGAAATAATCGGACAAGCGATTAAAATATATAATTACTTGACTGTCAATGTTGTAAATCTCATTCATATCAAACAATCTACGTTCAGTTCTCCGGGTAATAGTTCGGCACACATGACACAAAGCTCCTGACTGTGAACCACCTGGAAGTATAAATGAGCTTAATGGAGGGAGAATTTCATCCAGACGATCTATTTCTTTTTCCAAGCTAAAAATTGTATCATCATTTAATATAGAAGCTTGCGAAAGTGACACTTTAGAGGTATCTGTTGCTAAATAAGACCCAATTGTAAATAATTGATTCTGAATTATTCTCAAAAATGACCGATCTTCATCCGAAATTGTATAGGTTGTTAGCATCCCAATAAATGAATTCAATTCATCAACTGTACCGTATGTTTCAATTCTAATGTCATTTTTAGAAACGCGTGTTCCTCCGATTAATCCGGTTTGACCTTTGTCTCCTGTTTTTGTATATAATTTCATGCGTTCATTTTTATTGTTAATAGATGTCGTATTGAACTCACAATGAACATGGACATTTGGCGAACACCTCTGCTCATGCTCATTTTATGTAATTTTTGTTGTAAATTTCATTTTCTAAATATTGCTATTTATCAACAACTTATATGGATATTCAATAATACAATTTATAGTGTTTTTTATGCAAATGAGGATTAAAAAAAACAATTCCTATTTGAAAAATATCAACAGTGCTTGTTACCTTTGGATGATCTTTAATTATTTTCCATGCTTTTTCCATATCATTCGACCAATAAATATCATCCAGAATAATGATGGTATCGTTGTGAACTTTTGACAAGCACATTTCAAAATATCTTATCACTGCTTCTGAATTATGATTCGCATCTATAAAAATAAAATCCAATTTATGAGTCTTACTTAAAACATCTTCCAATGTAGAATCGATATTTCCAACAACTAACTCAATATTGGTAAGCTTCAATTTTTTAAAATTCGTTTCAGCATTATCAGCTATTTGTTTACAACCCTCCAGACTTATACATTTAATTTTTGAAGAAGATGATGCCAGATAAGAAGTTGTAATGCCAAGTGATGTGCCCAATTCAAGAACATTTACTGCATTAAAATAACGTATGATTCGAAACAAAAGTTGTCCGTACTTAGCAGATTTCAAAGATTTATTGGCAATTTGAGATACAGAGTCTTCTCGGTTTATGCCCATGCCATAATCAGTAATTGAAACAATTGTTTTATTTCTTTTTAATTCTGAACGTAATGCCTCAATTTCAGAAAAAACATAGAAATAATGCCTTTCACTTAAAACATTCTGTATAAACTGAAACATAAAAGGGGAGTGCACACCAAAGCCTTTTGTATTTTGGGCAGTAAGAAAATGCCTGATAAATTTATATATTATACGGAATACGTTCATTATTTTTCAATATTAGAACAAATGTAGAAAAAAAAAATGAAGAAAAATAACATTTATGGAACGATAAATAAAAATATAATTAAATCAATTTATCTTTACAAAAAAGAAGGAGCTTTATAGCTCCTTCTTTTTAACTAAACCGACATCAATAATTTATTAAAAATTAAACAAATTGTAGGTAGAATTTATAGCATGTGGAAAAATATAAATATAGGTAGCAATTAATATCATTATATGCAAGGTATGATCAAGTCCAATGGTTTCTATGTATTTTGATTCATTTGTCAGGTAATATTTGGCTTTATATTTTCCAATAAAAAAATCAATTATAAGGTGTAATACACCATTGATCAAACTAAAAATTAACCCTTCTAAGATAGTAAGACCTAACAGTATAGGACTTAAAACAATAAAAAACAACGTGTAAATAGCAACATGTTCGAATAAATAGAGAAACTTTGAAGCTTTTAATTTGCTCATTTTACTCCCCTGAAAAAAATAATCTCCAATTACATGAATTAGCAAAATAACTATGATTCGCCCCATAATATGTATTGTTTATAATTCAATATTATAATTTTTGTCCAAAGATAAAAAAAATACACATAAACAAAACAGTAGACTTAATTAAAAATTAAGTCTACTGTTAAAATATTATTTCAAGATAACCTTGCCAGTGTAAATCTCATTATCGGAAATTAAACTTACGATATAACAACCAACTGGATTTCCTGCCATACTGATTTTATTTATATCACTGGTATTATTCAATGATTTCACCATTGATCCAACAGCATTGTAAACCTTAATTTGTTTGACATCAATAGAACAATGAACAATTATATTCTTATCAATCGAATATATATTTACATTTCCTATTTCTTTACCCAATCCAGTTCCCGGACTTACCGACATTGTAATGATATTTGACATTGCAGGATTACCGCTTAGACAACCGGATGCATTTGAAGTCATGATAGAATATACCTGATCACCATCAACAGGAGAATACAAATAGGTATTTCCATTTCCAAAAGAAGTAGAATTTACAAACCACTCATAAGTTGGCAACGTACCACCATTGACCGGAGTTGGAGTAAAAGTCACCTGAACACCTGGTCCTACGGGGTTTAAACTTGCTGCAATTGTCACACTTACTGCAATGGATGGATTAATAACCATGGTAACTTCATTGGATGTGGCCGGTGAACCTGTGGCACAAACAGCATTTGAAGTCATTTTCACTGTGATTTTATCTCCATTTAAAGGAACATAAGCGTAAGTAGCTGAATTGGTTCCAACTGTTGCTGCACCTTTATACCATTGATAAACTGGTGTTGTTCCGCCACCTTGTGGCAAAGCAGTGAATGTCACCTGAGTTCCTGCACAAACATTGTTTACATCGGCGGATATTGTTACACTTGCTGGAACCAACGGATTAATAACCATGGTTACTGCATTTGAAGTCGCTGGTGAATTTGTTGCACAAACAGCATTAGATGTCATTTTTACGGTAATTACATCTCCATTTGAAGGAACATAAGCGTAAGTTGCT
>JAAFGX010000021.1 GCA_010365115.1 Paludibacter sp. | reverse complement strand
CAATCCCGTTACACGGGATGTTCCATAAGACGAACTTGCCTGCGGCAGGCAGGGTCGAAATTGGACTATATTGTTTGTGCAATCGGTATAAGAGAGCGTAAGGCTCGAGCCTACGTCGTAATAGAAGGAATGCTCACCGATAAATCGGTATGTACCACCTGTATTCAATATTCAAAAACAAAAATCAATTTCCTGCTCGCACCGATTTGTAACCAGTGTGTTACCTCAAGTTGGGCGTAGCGTTCGCAATGCCGACACACTAAGTAAAGCTGATTTTGTATCTCGAACTGAATTAGCTATTCGTACAGCAGAACGATTATTAAAAAAATTCTTAGACTTTGATCGTATTAGCCTATAGATTTCTTTTTTATTGTTGTTTAAGAAAAACAGATAATTACAATTAGTGTTGTTTATAGAAAACATTTTATTTAATAATATGTTGTTTCTATAAAACATTATTTTATATTTGTACTTCAAATAAAACAATATGGAAACAATTACCCGCTTGTATAAAAGGCTTTTAGATTCAACTCGCCTCAACTTCGTACGCTATTTGTATGCCGATATCGACTGGAGCAACCGATTGATAGCTATTAGTGGTGCTAGAGGAACAGGAAAAACCACCTTGATGCTTCAGTATATTAAACAGGAGGTGGCAGATAAAAGCAAGGCACTGTATATGAGTTTAGACAATATCTGGTTTACAACACACACTTTGTCGGAGCTTGTGGAGGAGTTTTATGTGATGGGTGGAGAAGCTATTTTTCTGGACGAAGTGCATCGCTATCCCAATTGGGCTATTGAGGTGAAGAATATCTACGATAGTTATCCCGATATAAAAATTGTTTTTACTGGCTCATCTATGCTCGAAATTTATCAGTCGGGTGCCGATTTAAGTCGAAGGGCAATTCATTATTCGCTCTATGGCTTATCGTTTCGGGAGTTTTTATTGCTCGAATACGGCGAAGAATTCCGAAAATTCTCGTTGGATGAACTGCTTACAAACCATTATGAGTTGTCTTCTGAAATTACTTCGTATATTAAAATTTTGCCACGATTTGCCGAATACTTAGAGCATGGTTATTATCCGCTTTACAAGGAGAATGTAAAATCGTATCCCGATCGTTTGCAGGGAATTGTGAATGCGGTTATCGATTCTGATTTACCGGCTTGCAGCAAAATTGAGCACAGTTCGGGCATGAAAATTAAAAAGTTATTGGGTATAGTTTCTACGCTTGTTCCATATACACCCAATATCAGTAAGTTAAGTGCCGAAATTGAGATTTCGCGGAATTCACTGCTCAGCTATATTCATTTGCTCCATCAGGCACGCTTGCTTTATGCCGTTGGAAGTGATGCGAACGGTATTAGTATTTTGACTAAACCGGATAAAATATACTTAGACAATCCGAATTTATTGTATGCTCTAAGTACAGCCGATGCCAACGAAGCCAATGTGCGGGAAACTTTTTTTGCCAATCAGCTGAAGGTAAAACATATAGTAGCAGCATCAAAAACAACCGATTATTTAATTGATTCAACATACTCTTTCGAAATTGGAGGCAAGAACAAAGGATTTAAACAGATTAAAGATGTACCCGATAGTTTTATAGCAGTTGACGGTGTGGAAAGTGGTTTTGGCAATAAAATCCCACTCTGGTTATTTGGCTTTTTGTATTGAAACAGTCCAATGCTTCTCTTTTTTCATAAGAAAGTTATAGAACCAATCGACATGTATTGGAACAAAAACATCAAATCAGTGAAAAAGGAAAATTTGATTACCCACCTTAATCGTTATAGCGCCTTTTTTTAAAATAATTCTGAAAAAAATAATTTTTAAGAAAGTTAAGTAGTTGGAACAATATAATGTCGTATTTTCAAAAAGAATCAACCTCATAGTTATACATAGTAGCATAGCGCCACTTAGAAATAAAAAAAGCAAACATAGAGTCACATAGCCTTTTAGAGCATCTATATGTGCTATGTATTCGAAAAAAAACTATGCGATTCTAAGTTACTAGCTGATACTATTTGGTAGAAAAAATGAGTCATTTAATTGTTCTTCTTACTTAATATATTTGTTTGAGATTAAAACTGTTAGCCAATATTAATATTTAGCAATTGAATTTAGCTTTGGATAAAATTATTTTAAATTCCGTAAATTAGGAAATCGGGAATTATTTCAAGAGTGCAAATTTATCTTCTTCTAAGATTGAGTGTTTCACATGTTAAATTCATGGAGCCGTTTTAATGTATTTGAGATTAATTACTATATTTACTGTCAATATCTTCAACTTAAAAACCAATTACACCAAATTTCCACTTAATAAATATAGGCATTTACTGATTTTAGTTGTTTTATATATAGGTACGCTCTATTTTTGCGTTACATCATAAATCGAAAACTTCGGTTTAATAAAATTGTACAAACGAATAAATAATTATTAAAGGTTAAAGCGTATGAAAACAAAAAATGTTTATTTAGCACTCATTTTACTGAGTTTTATTTTATGGAGTTGTTCTACACAGGACGATTTGGGACAAAAAACACTAAAAACTTCCATAACAAGCAGCGCTCAGCAACTAACAACTGCGATGAATGTTATCTCTTCGTCTGAAGGGTATAAGATTTTAGGTATTTCTGACACGCAATCAAGTGCAAGTAAAGTATCAGGTTCTTGGGATTTTGTAATTGACAGCACGATGAATAGTATTGTTCTGACTGATATAGCAGGAGTATACGATTACAAAGCGAACTATTATGAAAGAGGTCCAAAACCGATATTGCGATTTTTCACTAAAACAGCTGATAGCAACATTATGGTGGTGCGTTTGCCCGAAGAAAAGGTCAAAAGACCAGGATCTTTGACTCATTTTGAACTTGCAGACAGTTTATTAGTCAACAATTATGTAATTTCGTTATCAGATTACCAGTATAATTTTAATCGTTTTTTGGGTTGGAATTACAAGATGGCTTCAACTATCAACTTAAAAAGTATTGATGTTGGGAATTTAAAAATTCAATCTTCAAGCTCTAAGGAAAATGGTTATCAATATGCTTCTGAATTTACATTTGTGGATAATTACAAAGCGATGTGTACCTACGCATCGGGCGATACAACCATTGTAACTTATTCAATTTCAGACGGAGCAAAAACATTATATGAAGAAAAATATACTGCGATTAAAAACCTAGTTGAAAAACGTAATAGAGAAAGAGAATATTCGTTAACAATAGGAAATGTTCAAATTGTAAGAAAACCAAATTTCGGAAAAAACACATTGGATAGTGCTAAAGTTTATGTTTCCGGCATTTTACAATCAAATGCAAAAATTGAAATTATTGATGTAACACTTACAGACAATAGCGATAATTCAATTGTTAATCACAAAAGAGATATTAAAATCACATTTGATGATGGAACAAGCACAACCATTAGTGAATTATTGGGCGAATCAGTTACTACAATTCGCACTTTGTTTGCTTCATTACGTCAGGCAAGTTTTGCGACCAAAGTGATTGACCGGATAGCATGGGATATATATAAAAACAAAGACTAATTAGTAGTAAAAAATTAAATTTTGATTTATAAAAATAGAGGAAGTAACTTACTTCCCCTATTTTTTTCAAAATAAAATGATTCGATAAAGTTTCTATGTAAAAACAAAATAATTAGAAGTAAATGAAATTCGACGAAAGTAGAACAACTAATTTAAAAATCATAGAATCAATTGTTTATCTTGTAATTTGGATGAGCGTTTTTTCAATTCCATATTTTCAAAATAGACAGTACGAAATTGTAAATTGGGGAAAAGTGTTTGCTGAATGGATTCGAATGTTATCATTTCTAGTTATCTTTTTACTTAACGTTTACTTTCTAATTCCAAAATTATTATTCAAAAAAAAATACCTTCAGTATATCGGTTTAACTTTACTTTCAATTCTGATAGTAATTGGAATTAGTATTTCCATAAGAATATTTATTACGCATCCACACCCCTTAGCAATGCCTCCTATGAATCTAGGGCCGGGAATGCCGCCTATGGAACTTGGGTCAAAAATGCCTGCACCAATGGGTTATAGACCTCCCACTCTACCGGTTCAGAAATCAATTTTCATGATTTTTATCGATAATTTTATTATTGCAGTTTTAGTTGTAGGAGCTGGTACAACCATCAAATTAATGTCGAAATGGCAAAACGAAGAAGGGAAAAGAAAAGACGTTGAAAAAGAACAACTTAAAACAGAACTCGCCTTACTTCGCCATCAGGTGAGTCCGCATTTTTTTATGAATACCTTGAATAACATTCATGCATTGGTTGATATAAACACAGAAATTGCAAAAGATGCAATCATCAGATTATCAACCTTAATGCGTTATCTATTGTACGAAACAGCCCATGGTCAAACCAGTCTGAAAAAAGAAATTGAATTTATTGAAAGTTATATAACTCTAATGCAATTGCGATTTTCAAAAAAGGTGATAATTACGGTGAATGTCCCACTAACAATTCCTGATATTCAGATTCCACCCATGCTTTTTATATCATTACTGGAAAATGCATTTAAACATGGTGTCAGTTATCAATATGAATCATTTGTCAATTTCAATTTAGAAATAATTGATAATCAATTAAATTGCAGCATTAAAAACAGCAAACAGAGATCAAAAGAAAATCAGGATAAAGCCTATTCCGGAATTGGGCTTGTTAATATAAAGAAGAGTCTGGCCCTACTTTTTAATGAAGATTTCACTTTCAAGATAAAAGAAAACGAAAACGAATTTGAAGTACAACTTTCAATTCCAATCTATGTATCAAAAGAATCTACTAAAAATTTTTTAAGTCAAATTTGATTTTAAATATCTGTAAACAATTCAATATTTTTTTTGAAAGTTAATCTTAAAACAACTATCGAATGAAAATCAAATGTTTAGCAATCGATGATGAACCGCTTGCTTTAAAGCAAATCAGTTCGTATATTGATAAAATTCCTTTTTTAGAAACGGTAAGTCTTTGCCAAAGTGCCTATGAAGCAATTGAATACCTTGAAAAAAACGAGGTTGATTTAATGTTTGTCGACATTAATATGCCAGATCTCAATGGAATAGATTTTGTAAAATCATTGACTCAAAAGCCACAAATAATTTTCACTACAGCTTACAGCGAATATGCCATCGAAGGATTTAAAGTGGATGCTATCGATTATATTTTAAAACCTATCAGTTTCGAAATATTTTTGAAATCGGCAAATAAAGCAAAAACATGGTTCGAGATGAACGAAAAACAACCAGAAACTATTCAAACAACTAAGGATTGTCTTTTTGTAAAATCAGAATATAAACTAATTCGCATAATGCTTTCAGAAATAAAATACATTGAAAGCGCAAACGAATATATTCAAATACACCTAATTAACGACCAGCCTGTTACAACATTAATACGTTTGAAATCGATGGAAGAACAGCTTCCCAAAAATAAATTTATGCGTGTTCATCGCTCATTTATTGTTAATCTGGACAGAGTTACTGAAATTGAAAGAAATCGCATTGTTTTTGACCATAAAGTGTATATTCCCATTGGCGACCAATACAAAGAAAACTTTCAGGCATTTATCGATAGAACATTTTTGATGTAAAATCTGGTGTATTTTCCAACTGGAATGATTGGAGAAAGAGTTTGTTAATGGTTTTTAGTTAAAGCGAATCAATTAATTCACAAATTTCAACTCAACTCTTCTGTTCTTAGCACGTCCGATTTCATTTTTATTTGAAGAAGCAGGTTTCATTTCTCCAAATCCCTTTGCATTCAATTTCGCTTCATCACAGCCTTCGGCTATCAAGAACATCTTCACGGATTCAGCTCTATTCTCCGATAGGGTTTGATTCATTTCTGTGTCTCCAACAGAATCTGTATGGCCAATAATCTCAACTTTAAAACCGCTTTTTTTAATTATAGATGCTACTCTTTTGAGTTCAGGAATGGAGTATGGAAGAAGTGAGTATTTAGCAAACTGAAAGAAAATATTATTTAATGGAACAATCATTCCTTCATTCAATAATTGACTGAATTTTATCGCTTTCAAATCCATATCAACGATAAATATTTTTTTATCATTCTGTAAATCAACATTATTTGAAACCGGGAAGTATTCATCTTCATCCACATAATATCCATAAATTTTACCGGAAGGAAGCACCAAAAAGAAACTTCCATCTTTGGGGTCGCTTTTCGATTGACCAACAACTTCTCCTGTTTCTAAATCTTCCAACCTTATCTTTGCAGAAACCGGACGATTATTTTTATCGATTAATTTACCTGAAACAGTACTAACTTTATCGGGGCGGAGTTGATGAGGGAGATTCATCCAATAAATATCTTTGTTATAATTGGCAGAGTTAACATTGAAAATTTCATTTATGGAACCTTCAAATGTACTCGTAAGCTCATCGAAATCGCTGGTGGGATGAAATTTTCCTTTCGAGAAATCGGAGATTTGCTTTAAGTCGGTGTAGGCAAGGCTGTTGTCCGAAACATTATAGGCAATAGATTGTGTTTTATACACTTCGCCTTTTTCACTTATCATTTTTAATACATCATTCAACATACTGCAACTTGTAGAATTACCATCTGTCATCAAGGTGATAGTTTTATTTTTACTTTTCGAACTAGAGTGTTTTTTCATATAATCGCAAGCAAAAAGATAGGCTTCGTACATTGGAGTTCCATCCACCGTCTTCAGGTTTTCAGTAAAAAAACTGAGTGAATCAATATTCTTCGAAAAAGGGAATATATGTATAATTGGATGAGTACAATCACCTCCAAAAGTCAAAATCGACACTTCTGTGTTGTTTTGAATGGCTTTTTTACCAACATTTAAAGCCGCTTTTTTAAGAGCTTCAAGCTTTTGCCCATTCATACTTCCTGAAACATCTAATAAAAACAATGTACTATTTTCGAAATAGGATATTGTTTCATACGAAAAAAAAGCTTTATCTCCTGAGGCAGTTATTTTGAAATCGGCATCCGATTCACTAGTATTAATTTCCGAACCCAAGTTGATAGGCTCACTCCAACAATTCCAGCAACTATCGGCTAAACGGGTTGATTTAAAAATGTCCATTTTGCCCAATCCACCATGCCCATCTGAACTGAAATAAAGCGTTTTCATGTCGGGATGCAAAAACGGCATTCTATCACAAAAACGTGTATTTATAGTATTTCCCAGGTTGATTGGTTCCCCCCATTCATCATCTTCGTTCATAAGCGAAATGTAAATGTCTGAAGGATACAATATGTCGCCATGATAATTTTGGCGATAATTAAATAAGTTTTCACCACCCTTTTTTGTTGATGAAAAAATCAAACCCCGGCCATTGCTTGTTATCATTGCATCTGCTTGCCAACTACCTGCATTTATGCAGAGTGGGAATTCTTTGGTTTCAGACCAGCCTGTTAATGTTCTATCAGCATAATTGAGTTTGCCGGATTTGAATACCAACAACATACTGCCATCGGTTGAAATACTTAAAGGTGAATCATTGGTTTCCGAAGTTGATAAATTACTAATTAATTGACCTTTATCCCAAACATCATTCTTTTTTTTAGAAACGAAAACATCTTCGCCTCCAATATTATCAACTCTATCTCTACCACAGAAATACATAAGTTTCTCATCTGCACTCAACACTGGTAAATATTCACCACCTGCATTTGTGTTCAAAAGTTTACCAACCGAAAAAATTTTAATTGATTTATTCTGTTTTGAACTTAAAAGTGCAATTAGGTCTGTTATTCTTTTATTATTTTCAAAGAAGGGTTTATAAATTTCCACCATTTCAATGGCAGATTTCCATTCTTTATTTTTAATATTAGAGGAAATCATTCTTTGCAATGCCACAAATGCTTTTTCGCGAGGTGCTGCCAATCGGATATAAGTATCGTATTTCGCAAATTCCTTGGGAACGTATGGATTTTCTAGCATTAATTCATCTCCATACTTAGCAATTTTATAATCGTTTGTTTTGATATTTCGAAATATGGAATTACTTATTTTTTTATAGAAGAGGTCAAGTGTTTGTTTTTCACCATCATTTGTAAAAACATCATGATAAACTATTAGTGCAAAATTTAAATTCACAACTTTTTCGTTTTCAATATAATGTCTTAATGCCGTTAAATCATTTGTTCTTTTAGCAATAGATAAAATGCTGTCTTCGGCTGCCACTCTATATTCACATTTACCAAAGTTTTTTATGAAAACCATGTAACTGGTTATTTTTCCAAACAATTTCGCTTTTTCAAAAGCTTGTTTTTCAATATCATTAGTACTTAAGTTGATATTATCCGGCACTTTAATTTGTTGTGTTAATCCAACAATATTGTAAAATACAAGTATTAATATTAGTAAAACATTTTTCATCTGAACTTTGAAGTTTTTAAAATACTCAATTTGATGGTAAAAATAGAATTATTTTTTAAGTAATACCAACTGTACATTTAAAACAGTCCAATCTGTTTTAAATGTATACTGTTGTTAATGCCGATTGCAAATTCCGCCTGCGGAAGGCTTGCAAACAAATTGGACAATAAAACGAACTTGCCTGCGGCAGGCAGGGTCGAAATTGGACTATATTGTTTGTGCAATCGGTATAATTTATAAAACATCTGCATTTAACACAATCGAGAAGGTAGGGGGGTTACTTCACGCAAGGTTGTTTAAATCGGTTTTTTTTGTAAAAACCATTTATTTCCCATAGCTTGGTAGACTTGAACTAAAGTTTCTTATCTACTCGTCACAGGTTGGTATTATACATACTGTTAGCCTATTATGATGCCCGATATACAAAAAAGAAGGCTAACCAATTATGGCTAACCTACTTTAGTTATTTAAGTTACGAGATCTTTTCTATTTCTTCTTGTAGGTCAATTTCAATTCCCTTTTTGTCGTAAAACTTGTATTGTAAAAACCCTAGTTTTTGTGCGGCAATTACTTTACAACCATTACCAAATTTACGTTTCCATTGCCACTTCATCGAGATTAAACCTTTAGAGATATAGGCATCTACATAAGGATGAATGTGTAATGTGAAATCTTTAATTTTTAATTTATTTACTAAATAGTCGATTTTACTTTCCAATTGGTCAGTAAACAAAATCGATGGTTTAGTTCGTCCTGTGCCGTAGCAAGTCGGACAGTTTTCTTCAATATCGATATGAATTACGGGACGAACACGTTGTCGTGTCATTTGCAATAATCCAAATTTACTCAACGGCAGAATATTATGCTTGGCTCTATCATTGGCCATGTTTTCGCGCATTCTGTCAAAGAGTTTCTGACGGTTTTCCGTCTCGTGCATATCAATAAAATCTACCACGATAATTCCGCCCATATCGCGCAAGCGAAGTTGACGGGCTATTTCGTCGGCAGCAGCCAAATTCACATCCAATGCATTGTCTTCTTGTCCATTCCCGATCTTCGATCTGTTGCCGCTGTTTACGTCTACAACATGAAGTGCTTCGGTATGTTCTATAATCAGGTATGCTCCGTTTTTAAACGATACGGTTTTGCCAAATGCTGATTTTATTTGTTTGGTAATACCAAAACTATCGTAAATTGGCAGCTCTTCCTGATACAGTTTTACAATGTCTTTTCGATCTGGTGCGATCAGTTCCACGTAATCGCGAACTTCGGTGAACACTGCCTGATCGTTGATGTGAATATGTTTAAAACTCGGGCTGAATAAATCTCTAATTATTCCTACCGTACGACCTAATTCTTCTAAAATTAGCGAGACTCCTTTTGTTTGTTGTGTTTTGGCGACAGCTTCTTCCCAGCGTTTTACCAAAATTTTCAACTCATTATCGAGTTCAGCTACTTTTTTCTCTTCTGCAACTGTTCGTACAATAACGCCAAAACCTTTTGGCTTAATGCTTTGGATCAGTTGCTTCAGTCTTTGTCGTTCTTCTTCTGTTTTAATTTTTTGTGAAACCGACACTTTGTCGGCAAACGGAATAAGAACTAAAAACCGACCTGCAATAGAAACTTCTGCGGTCAATCGTGGACCTTTGGTGGATATAGGCTCTTTCGTAACTTGTACTAGGATGTCTTGTCCGGGTTTTAAAATGTCGTTGATCGAACCGTTTTTTTCAATTTCCGGTTGCAGTTTGATTTTTTGAATTGAAGGCGCTTTTTTTCGGTCGCTTAACGCCTGCGTTGTAAATTGTGTAAAGGTGTTGAAATTGGAACCTAAATCAAGATAATGTAGAAAAGCGTCTTTTTCGTAACCAACATCTACAAAGGCTGCATTTAAACCGGGCATTATTTTTTTCACCCTGCCAAAATAGATATTCCCCACGGCGAACTGTTCTTCGCGTCCTTCCTGGTTTATTTCTACTAGGCGTTTGTCTTCGAGCAGCGCAATAGAAATTTCGGATGTTTTTACATCAACTACTAATTCGCTATTCACTTTTTTTCTTATTTTTGGTTTGTTATTTTTATAAAAAAAACAAACTTAAAGCCAAGATTTAAGCTTATAAGTTTGTTTTCTTGGACTTTATTACTAAAGACCATTAGACTATTTCTTTTTATGTCTATTTTTTCTTAGTCTTTTTTTTCTCTTGTGCGTTGACATTTTATGTCGTTTTCTTTTTTTACCGCTTGGCATCTTGATTGAAATTAGTTGTATTAAAAAATATTATTTTACTACGCTCACAAACGTTTTTGCAGGTTTGAATGAAGGAATGTTGTGAGCTGGGATAATGATGGTTGTGTTTTTAGAAATGTTACGAGCAGTTTTTTCAGCACGTTGTTTGATAACAAAGCTACCAAAACCTCTTAAATACACGTTTTCATTTTTTGAGAGTGAATCTTTTACAGTTTCCATAAAAGCTTCAACAGTAGTTAATACAGTAGCTTTGTCAATTCCTGTATTTTTAGCAATTTCGTTTACGATGTCTGCCTTAGTCATTTCAGTAATTTTTTATATTTGTTAGTTAATAAATGATTGTTCTTTTTTTTTATTCAAACGGACTGCAAATATATTGCTTTTATTCTGATTAAAAAACAATTGCGCACTTTTTTTTTTCAAAAATGCTGATTTTTATCGTTTTGCAGTTTCTTTTTTGTTTATAATTTTTTCAATTTCCGAAATACTTAAATTTCTACCTACAATTATCCCTTCTTTGTTAATTAACACAGTGCAAGGAATTGAATTAACAGCGTAAGTACGGGAACCTTCACATTTCCATCCTTTTAAGTCGGAGATATGATTCCATATTAATTCATGTGAGTTTATAGCTCCAACCCATGCTTCTTTATTTTCATCCAGTGAAACTCCTAATATATTAAATCGTTCACCTTTATATTTGTTGAATAAATATTTCATTTCGGGGAGTGATTTTATGCATGGTCCACACCATGAAGCCCAAAAATCAATTAATAAATAATCGCTTTTCCCAACGAAACCGGAAAGTGAAATGGAATCGCCTGAGAGATTTGGCAATGTAAAATCGGTGTACATACTTCCAACGGCAACTCTTTTTTCGGTTGCTATATCTCCAATAATTTCAGTAATTCTTTTTACTTTTATTGTTTCATCGTTCATTGATGATACGATTGATTCTTTCTCTGCGGTAGTCATTCCAAAAAAAGAATTCATGAATATATGTGTGCCAACCAAAGTATTTACATTTTCGATTGCATATTTTTTATCAATATTTATATCCTTTTTATTTAGACTGTCTATTTCCTTTGTAATTATCAAGCGTTTTTCTTCAGAAATAGAGCTGTCTTCAAGCGCTTTGTAAAATTCATTGGCTTTGTTTGCAATAATATTCTTCTCAATTTGATAGGTTTGCAATAAATCGTTTTGAGCAGTTCCTTCAAAAGTCATAAATCCAGTTGTGTCAATTGAAACTTTTATGTTCCCGTTTTCCAACACAAGGGCTTGACGAACTCTGTTGTCTGTTGGAAATTCATATGCCAGATGTATAATTTTGGCTGAATCGGAAACGCCATTAAAAATGAACTTGTGATTTTCAATAACAGCACTGTCGATTGAAATCCATATGCGGTTGATGCGTTCTTTTAGAAATATTGTTGTGCCATTTAAACTTTCTGCCTCAACTTTTCCTTCAATTTCATATTTTGATGAAGTGCATGCGAATAAACAAAGCACTGAAATTGTGATAATTAATACGTTTTTCATTTTCTTTTTTTGTTTTTAGTATTTCCAATTTTGAAAGTATGTTTTTAGAACTTACCTTTGCGTGCAAAGATGCATATTTAATGAAAATTATACAAGAGCATTTTAAAATTTATTTTTTATACGATTTTATTTGCAATGGAAATTCAAACTGACAACATAATTATATCTGACTTTTTAATAAATTGGTATCAGCAAAATAAACGTGATTTACCATGGAGAGATATTCAAGATCCTTACAAAATATGGATTTCAGAAATAATTTTACAGCAAACACGTGTAAATCAAGGCATGAACTATTACCTTCGGTTTATTGAAAGATTTCCAACAGTTGCTTTGCTTGCACAAGCCGAAGAAGATGAGGTTTTGAATTATTGGCAAGGATTGGGGTATTACTCACGAGCCAGGAATCTTCACAAGGCTGCTAAGCAAGTGATGAACGATTTCGATGGCATTTTTCCCAATTTACATTCTTATGTTCTTGCTCTTGCCGGAGTTGGAAGTTACACTGCTGCAGCTATTTGTTCTTTTGCTTATAATCAGCCATATGCAGTAGTTGATGGAAATGTGTATCGGGTTTTATCAAGATTATTTGGTTTAGAAACGCCAATTGATAGTGGAAAAGGTAAAACGGAATTTGCTTTAATTGCTCAACAATTATTATCAGAACAACATCCGGGGGAACATAATCAGGCAATTATGGAGTTTGGGGCATTGCAATGCGTTCCTTTTTCGCCCGATTGCTCCAACTGTCCATTAATAAGTAGTTGTAAAGCTTTTGAATTACAACAGATTGCCAATCTGCCTGTGAAATCAAAGAAAACAAAAGTTTTAAACAGGTATTTCAATTATTTGTTTATTGAATATAATGGAAATACTTTTTTGCAAAAAAGGGTTGCAAAGGATGTTTGGCAAAATCTCTACGAATTTCCGTTGATAGAAACGAATCGTTTACTGACAATAGCCGAATTATTTGAAAACAAAGAATTTATAGAGATATTTGACAAGATAAATTCAGTTGAAATTTATAAAATATCCAACCCGATGAAACATGTATTGAGTCATCGGGTCATATATGCGCAATTCGTAAGCGTAAACGTTTCGGAACTAAGCGAGAAATTGAAAAAATCAATTCAAATTTCTATTCGGGATATCGATCGTTATCCGGTTTCGAGATTAATGGAATTGTTTCTTGAAAATTTAAAGTGTTAAATACGCTTACTTTTTAAAGAAGTTAGCTTTTACGATTTTCTCAAATTCATCGTAATCTTTATATCCTAGTTCTGACTTGTAACTTGTTTTACTTCCGATAAAAATTATAGTTGGCATTGCTTCAATTTTAAAAAGTTTAGCCAATTCGGGTTGTTGATCAACATCAATTTTATATACAACCAGTTTTCCGTTATATTTATTTTGAATGGCTTGTAGGTGAGGTGCCAACATTTTGCATGGACGACACCATGTGGCATGAAAATCTAATATAATTGGCAAATTTCCAATTCTGTTAAACGATTTATCCTTGTCGAAATTCCAGACTTTTTGTTTGAATCCCTTTAAATCTAACTCATTAATTTTTACATCTACAGCTTTTTGAGCTAGGGCTGACGAACTGATAATAAAGCAAAGCATTAATAGTTGAACTGTTTTTTTCATTTTTCTTGTTTTTATATGATTATACTTTTTTGCCTCTAACGTTCCATAAGCACATTTTGATTTCAAAAATCAATATATTTAAGGATATTTCTGAGAAATGTTAATTTATCTGAAATGCACAAAAGTTAGATGGCGGATTTTCTTTTGTTAATTCGTTCGATTTTTATTGTTGACTTTTTAATTTCTTTCAACAGCTTGATTACATCTTTTTTTACTATCCACAAATTATAAGTTTCAGAAATAGCCGTTTTATCTCCATCGGAAAGGTAGTAAACATAGTTTTTTTTCCCTTGAAGAGTAACTTTTATTCTTTCCTTTGAATATTGGCTTATGAAAGATGCAACGCCTTTGTCTACTTCATTTTTGAAAGTAACGGTTTCCCAATGCGTTCCGCCATCGTCAAAACTGTGATAATTTGCATTGCTGGTTTCAATACTGTCGGTTTGGGCAAACAAATCGTTAATAGAAACCCGAACAGAAATGTGTTCTATTTTTCCACCGGTATAGTTGCTGATTAGATAGAAATCTGCATTTTCATCTACATAAGTTTTCAAATATGTACGGTTAGCATTACTTTCAGTTCGTTGGTTTTTGTAAACGTAATTCCCAAATTGCTGATAAACCGTGTCCTTTTCGAAACGGAAATTTTTCTGAATCGAATCTGCTTCGTGCTGTTTAAAAGGTAAAATGCTGTCGCAATATGCCAAATTTCTGGCACTTTCGCGTCTGACAATGGTGTCTTCCAGTGCTGCTGCAATTTTTCGTTTTTCAACCAGTTTCGGAAAAAGCAAATGAATACTGTCAATTTGAATTTTTGCTGCATTCAGTGAATTTTCGCTTATCAATATCTCAATTTGTTTCAGTCTTTCATCGGCTTGTTTTTCCTGAGCTTTACGGGGATTACACGAAATGATTATGATTGAAATTATGAAAATTGTAACTATGTGTTTGTTTTGCATTGTATTATTTGTTAAAACATTATTCCAACCGCGAATTCCATACTGCCAGGTAATATTTCGATAGGAGAATAATATCGTGCAGTAGAATTTGGGGGAATAATTGAAGTGTAATTATTACTATTTGCAATATTTGAAATAGCACTATTGTACGAAATCAAGGCAAAAATATTGGATTTTCGGCCAATAGAATATTCCATTCCAGCACCTAATTGATATGAAATTCGAGTAGGATTGGTATAAAGATTTAGGTTCTCATAAACCGGTTTAGCTTTTGCTGTCGTTGGAAATCTCTTTTCGTTTGCACTGGTAATGAAGCCAATAGAGAATCCGCCTTGTAAGAAGTATGATGTTTTATTCAGTGGTAAAGTTTGAATTTTTAAAGCAAATGGAATTTCAATTTCAGTATAATTTAATTTGTAACTACTTAAAGTGTCAGTGTAACTTAATGATTTGTTGTCAAAAACATATCCGCCAAATCCATGATAGTTAATGCCGGAAACCAATGATAAAATAGATGTTAAAGGATAATTGGCTACTGCACCAACACCAAATTTCATGGTTGCACCTTCGGCTTGCATATCGTTATGAATAGCATTTATCCATGAAATGGCCGGAGTAATTTTAATTCCAAATTGAACTCTAGAAAAATCAACTGAACTAACTACTCTGTTCATATTCTGATTTACATCATAATTCTGTTGTGCCAATAAGTTTGAACTTAAAATAAGCATGAAGTAAGCTATTGTTTTCTTTTGCATATACAGTCGGGTTTTTGTGCTAATTATTTTGCAAATTTAATTATTATTTTTTATAAAACTAATTAATGAAATGTTATATGTTAAACATATTGTATTTTAAAATATATAAACAGAAAAGCAATAAACGAATAAAACCTCTACAATGTATTTCATTTTAAAAAATTGATTTATCGGAGGAGGTACTTACAAAAATTATTCCTAAATTTCAAGCAAAGGAATTTTTATGATATGATAGAAGAGGGATATATTCTTATAATTAAGTAGTTTGATATTCATTACGAAAGAATTATATTGTTTTGACTAAAGTATAAAATTGATTACTTTTGTAATGAAATTTTCTTTTAGAAATAAACGTCAATATGACATCATATGAAAACTAAAATACAAAGCCTTATAACAATCAATAGAGATTATGTTCGCGATTGTTATCATCATTTACATGCACATCCGGAACTTTCGTTTCAAGAATTTGAAACTGCCACATTTATTCAAAACCAATTGATTGAAATGAAAATATCTTTTCGTTCTGGGATTGGAGGAAATGGTATTTTAGGGAAAATTGAAGGAAAAAATCCTTCTAAAAGAGTTGTAGCTCTCCGCGCAGATTTTGATGCATTGCCTGTTTCTGAAAATGTTGATCTTCCATGGAAATCTATGAATGAAAACGTAATGCATGCCTGCGGTCATGATGTTCATACTGCATGTTTGCTTGGAGTTGCAAAGATATTTAATGAATTACGAAATGAATTTGAAGGAACTGTATTATTAATTTTCCAACCTGGAGAAGAGAAAGCACCCGGTGGCGCAAGGTTAATGTTGGAAGCTGGACTTTTTGATGAAATACAGCCGGATTTAATATTGGCACAACATGTTTCAGTGGATTTCCAAACCGGAACAATGGGTTTTTTATCTGGTAAAATTATGGCTTCGGCAGATGAAATCCACGTTAAAATATGTGGGAAAGGTGGTCATGGTGCATTACCGCATTTGGTAAACGATACCGTTCTGGCAGCATCACAAACCATTGTCTCGCTGCAACAAGTACGTAGCCGTCTTTGTCATCCACTCACTCCAATGGTGCTTACTTTTGGAAAATTAATTGCAGATGGTGCAACCAATGTAATCCCCAACGAAGTTCATTTATCCGGTACATTCAGAACGTTTGATGAAAAATGGCGCATTGAAGCTAAAAACCATATTATCAGAATAATTACAGAAACCTGTGCTGCTAATGGTTGTACGGCAGAAATTAAAATTCCGGATGGTTATCCATGTGTTATAAATAATAGTGAAATCACAGAAAAAGCTAAGGAATTTGCAACGGATTGGTTGGGAAAACAAAATATTGTTTCTCTTGAAATGCGAATGACATCAGAAGATTTCGGTTTCTTTACCCAAAAATATCCGTGTACGTTTTTTCGTTTTGGAGTAAAAGGCGAGTCGAATGCCAACACTGGCGGATTGCACAGTTCCACTTTTCAAATTGATGAAAAAGCAATGGAAACGGGAGTTGGTGGAATGGCTTGGTTGGCGTGGAGTTTTTTAAATGAATAATTAACCTTTCAATAAAAAATCCCTGTTATCATTTTCATGTAAACAGGGATTTTTTATTATACCGATTTTGTTTTTGGTGCATATTTGGTCGTTTTTTTCTTCCTTCGGACATACGCTCCGGGTAAAATGACATCAATGAGATGTTTGCCCAGTAATCCGAGTTTCACAGCACATGCCAAAGCAATAAAGCTAATTATCAAAGTTACCCAATGACTTTGATTGGTAAGTTCTGATGCCCACATCGAAAAACCTAATATCAAAATCATTGAACTATAGATAATTTTTGATTTCAGCAAAGGAGTTCGAAGTGTTTTGAAACGGGTAATTCCATCCAACAATCCTGAAAAAAAAGATAAAAGCAATGACAACGGAAGCATGAAAATTGAAAATTCAATTACAGGATTTACAATCTCCGGGAAAAAGTCGGGCAAAATCAAATGAAAAACTGACAACAAAGGGATTAAGGCTACAAAAGTTTGAGAAAGGTGAATGGCAATGGGATGAATATCCAATGCCAGAATAAAAAGGCGGTTAGCGGAAACTCGTTCCCGATAAGGTTCAAAAACATTACGAGGTAATCCACAAGCTGGACAAACATCGCCTAATTCACTTTCTTTCATTACGTAACCGCAAGGTTTGCAACGCACTAATTCTTCGTCAATCATAACTAATAGACTTTAAATAATTTTCAGAATGCAAATATAGTAAGTTATTAATAATTTGCAATACTTTTTACAAATTATGAATTTCATAATACCTACACCATGCTTTTAATCCGCATTCATCGCATTTGGGTTTACGCGCCACACAAATGTAACGCGCATGCAAAATGAGCCAATGGTGGGCTTTTGGAATCATTTCAGGTGGAAAATACTTTATGAGTTCTAATTCTGTTTGAAGTGGATTTTTAGAATTGGTTGTTAAACCCAGTCGCTCCGAAATTCTGAATACGTGTGTATCGACAGCCATTGCTGGTTTATTAAAAACAACGGAAGCAATTACATTGGCGGTTTTTCGGCCAACACCGGGTAAAGTCTGCAATAGTTCAACATCATCAGGCACAATACCATTAAAATCGGCTACTAATTTCTGAGCCATTCCCAACAAATGTTTGGCTTTGTTATTTGGATATGAGATGGAACGAATGTATTGAAAAATAACTTCTTGACTTGATACCGCCATAACTTCGGGTGTTGGAAAATCTAGTAACAAAGCTGGTGTAGTCATATTCACCCTTTTGTCAGTACATTGAGCTGATAAAATTACAGCCACAAGTAATCCGAATGGATCATTATATTTTAATTCAGTTTCAGCAATTGGTACATTTTTAGTAAACCATTCAATTATAGAATTGTATCGTTGTTTTGTTGTCATATTATTTAAATATAGAGTAGTACAAGTTCATGTATATTAATTGACTTTTTCAGTTAATCAATATTAATCTTAAAGCTTCATAATTCATTCTGAATATTCATTTGTAATGGTTTAAGTATATTTTTCTGCAAATTTATCAGAAAAGATGTAATATACGAGTTGCTTTTTATTATTTTTGCAAATTAATAATAAAAAAACTGTTTACGATTCACTCTCATTTTTACTAATAATTGTATGTACGATTAATGAATTTAAAATTCCTTTCGAGATAAAATTATTAATTGTTCATTCTTAATTATTAACTGTTTACATTCATGGCACCAAAAAAACCGATCAAAGCCTTTCCTAAACCGGAATACAAACCGGAACCTAAAGTTGAACAAAGAACTGCAAAGTCTTCCAAATCGCCAAACGAGCCAAGTTTTGGTGTAAAATTTATACTATTCATAAAAGATGAACGTACTCGTTTTATTGCAGGCTTAGGATTACTTATTGGAGTATTATTTTTATTTCTGGCTTTCGTTTCCTTCTTTTTTACAGGTGCAACAGATCAAAGTAAAATGGACTTATCGTGGAGCGAAATGCAGCAAATGCGTAGTGAGATACAGAATTGGGCATCGGTAACAGGTGCCATACTATCTGAAACATTTATAAATCGTTGGTTTGGAATTTCCTCATTTGCCATCTTGTATTTTGGGCTAGTATTAGCTTTGAGATGTATGAAAGTTCGCATCGCCTCAATATGGAAAGCATTTTTTCATAGTAGTTTCTGGTTAATTTGGGTTTCAGTTTTGCTGGGATTTATCATTAGTCCATTTTATAATACCTATATTTTTACCTTTTCGCCCGGCGGAAAACATGGCGATGAAGTAAGCAAATGGCTGGTTTCTTATGTCGGAACACCTGGCACTTTAATGATTCTTATCGGTTTGTTTTTATTCTATGCAATTATTAGTTCAAAAGCAACTATTCCATTCCTAAAACGGATTTTTAGTAAAAAGTTAAAAAATACAGATGCTGTACAACCAGAATTTTATATGGAAGGTGAAGAAGACGAGCCATTTGAAGCAACGGTAGCGGTTGGGACTGAAATTATACCTGAAGACTGGATTGTAAAAGGGAATGAAGACAGTGAAGAACTGATTATTGAACCCGAACCCTTACAAAATGAAGAAGTGCCATTTGAGATACAACAACCAATTGAAAAAGAAGAAAGCAAAGCTGTAGATGCCGAAGAAGACTCTGGTTTAACAAACAAAGACAACGAAGATCCATTTTACAATGTTTCAAAACTAGGAAAATACGACCCAACACTCGATTTATCACATTACAATCCGCCTACACTCGATTTATTGAAAGTGTACGGTAGCGATAACGACACACACATTGACATGGTGGAACAAAATGCAAACAAAAATCGCATTATCACCACATTACAAAATTATGGCATTGAAATAGAAACTATAAAAGCCACAGTTGGACCCACTATTACACTTTACGAAATTATACCAAAAGCGGGTGTGCGTATTTCAAAAATACGAAATCTGGAGTACGATATTATGCTTAGTTTGGCAGCAACCGGAATTCGTATTATCGCTCCAATTCCCGGCAAGGGAACTATTGGGATTGAAGTTCCAAACAGCGACCCACAAGTGGTTTCGATGCATTCAATTATTGCTTCTAAGAAATTTCAAGAATCAAAATTTGAACTTCCTGTAGCTTTCGGGCGCACCATTACCAATGAAATTTTCATGGTCGATTTAGCTAAAATGCCACACCTTTTAGTTGCAGGAGCAACTGGTCAAGGGAAATCGGTGGGACTGAATGCTATTATCACATCATTGCTTTACAAAAAACATCCATCTCAATTAAAACTTGTTTTGGTGGATCCCAAAAAGGTGGAGTTTAATATTTACGGCGATATTGAAAAACACTTTTTGGCAAAACTACCCGATGGGGAAGATGCAATTATTACTGACACCAGCAAAGTGGTGGAAACGCTCAATTCCCTTTGTAAAGAAATGGACGATCGGTACGATTTGCTTAAAAAAGCACATGTTAGAAATATAAAAGAATACAACGAGAAATTTTTTATAAGACACTTAAATCCGGAAAAAGGTCATCGCTTTTTGCCCTATATTGTTGTTATTGTCGATGAATTTGGCGATTTGATTATGACAGCCGGAAAAGAAGTTGAAATGCCAATAGCACGTATTGCCCAACTTGCGCGTGCGGTAGGAATACACATGATTATAGCTACTCAACGTCCTTCAGTGAATATAATTACCGGTGTAATCAAAGCGAATTTCCCTGCACGAGTGGCGTTCCGCGTTTCGTCAATGATTGACTCGCGTACCATTCTGGATGCGCCTGGAGCAAATCAACTTGTTGGTCGTGGTGACATGCTTTTCTCTCAAGGAAACGATTTGATTCGTGTTCAATGTGCTTTCGTTGACACACCAGAAGTCGAAAATGTAGTTCATCACATCAAAGAGCAACAAAGTTATCCAACAGCCTTTTATCTGCCAGAATTTATTCGTCCAGAAGGCGACGGAATTGATACTTCTTCGATAGACATGACCAAACGTGATTCTTTATTTGAAGAAGCAGCGCATTTGATTGTTGCCAACCAACAAGGTTCTACGTCATTGATTCAGCGCAAATTCTCTATTGGTTATAACCGTGCAGGCAGAATTGTCGACCAACTGGAAGTGGCTGGAATCATTGGACCATTTGAAGGTAGCAAAGCTCGTCAGGTTTTGGTAATGGACAGTTTGCATTTGGAGCAAATATTAAAACACATGTAATTTAAAATTTGAAGTTTGAAAGGTTTGAAAGTTTGAAGTTTGAAGTTTAAAATTATTTCAGATTTTACATTTTTCACAAATTCTGTGGCACGTTACTTGTCAATACATTTCTAAATTAAATAAATGACGATTATGAAAAATAAGATAATTTTAATCTTTGGAGCGTTACTTTTCCTGTTTCAAACCTCAACTGCTCAAAGTAATGCCCAAGCTGAGAAAATCATTTCAGACTTATTAAATTCCATTAAAACAAATGCAATAAAAACTGATTTTAAACTGACTATCAGCGACAAAAGCAATCCTAGAGGTCAGGTTACATCTGGTACTTTTACCCTCAAAGCTTCCAAGTTTGTACTTGATATGACCGAGATGAAAGCCTGGTTCGATGGAAAAACGCAGTGGGCTTATATTCCTCAAAACAATGAAGTTTCGATAACTGAGCCTACCGAAAATGAACTTTCGGAAACTAATCCAATGGCCATTTTGTCAGGTTACAAGGCTAAAAGTATTATTCGCTTCAGCAAAACAAAAACAGCTCAAAATTATTGCATTGAGATGATTCCGAAAGTAAAATCATCTGTCATTTCAAAAATTGAAATTCAGGTGAACAAAAGCACGCAAAATCTACTTTTGATTAAGTTAAGCAACAAAAATGGAAGTACCTCCCTCCTCACCTTGAGTAATTTTCAAAAAGGAATTAAAGTGCCCGATAGTTTCTTCGTTTTCAATCCAACAAAATATAAAGGATTAATTGAAAACGATTTAAGATAATTTGGTGAACACCTTTTCAGTTCTTTGTTGGAAAAACAATTCTCTTTTCGATTTAAAGACTCTTTAAACCTCTGAATAATCAAATAAACAAAAATATATGAATGAAAAAGTACGTTGCCTGATAATTGGTTCAGGACCTGCAGGATACACAGCAGCAATTTATGCCTCACGGGCAAATCTTTCTCCCGTTTTATACGAAGGAATGGAGCCTGGCGGTCAATTAACCACCACAACTGAAGTCGAAAATTTCCCTGGATATCCCGAAGGCATTACTGGTCCAGAATTAATGGAAGACTTGAAGAAACAAGCTCAGAGATTTGGAACAGATGTTCGTTTTGGAATGGTAACAGCCACCGATTTATCGTCCTCGCCTTATAAAGCAACTATTGATGGCGAAAAAACTATAGAAGCAGAAACCATTATCATTTCAACTGGTGCCACAGCCAAATATCTTGGATTGCCCGATGAAAAAAAATATGCAGGTTCGGGAGTTTCGGCTTGTGCCACTTGCGATGGATTTTTCTATCGTAAAATGACAGTTGCTGTAGTAGGTGGTGGCGATACTGCTTGTGAAGAAGCCACTTACTTGGCCGGACTTGCTTCAAAAGTATATCTTATTGTACGCAAAAACTATCTGAGAGCTTCCAAAATTATGCAGGAGCGATTACTAAGCAATCCGAAAATTGAAATTTTATATGAGCATGAGACATTAGGACTAACCGGAGATGGAGTTGTGCAAGGAGCAAATCTAGTGAAACGTCGTGGTCAATCTGACGAATCGCAAGTTCATATTGATATTGATGGATTCTTTTTGGCTATAGGGCACACACCAAATTCCAACATCTTTAAACCATGGATTGTCACCGATGAAGTTGGTTACATAAAAACAATTTCTGGAACTCCCCGCACAAATATCCCTGGCATTTTCGCTTCGGGAGATGTTGCCGATCCTCATTACCGCCAAGCCATCACTGCAGCGGGTACTGGATGTCAGGCAGCCATAGAAGCGGAACGTTTTTTATCAGAAAATGGATTATAAAACCCAACAATTTATATTTTATGTTTTTTCTGTTTTATTTTACATATTTTAATAATTCGTTTCTCTACTACGCTTAATAAAATAAATTACTACAAACATTTGTAGTAATTTTTTTATTGAAAATATGTATACTCATTTAATTGATTATCCTGTTGTAGAATAATTTTATAGGATTTTAGCGAATACACATATTTAACTATTTATACTAACAATTAAATCCTGAGCCCAGAATTCATTTTAATTATTATTAACCATTTTACATCTTGATTGTAGTTTATTGTAAGTATTTTTGTAACGAGGATGTTAATGTAATTAAGAGTTCTCTACCAGAACAGACAAATTACCTATAGGAATTAATACTTATAATCGATATGAAAGAAAAACTGTTTACACAAAATTTCAAACATATTATATTTACATTATTTCTACTTATAATTAGCGAGATAGCCATTGGACAAATAGTTGGATATAATTTATATGATAATGAATTTTCAACAACAGGTCTTGCCTTGAATCATCCTGGAGGAGTATTTACAACAACAGCATCGGTTTTAGGGTATATTGGTGATGCTGTTATGACAGACAGTTGGGATTTGGCCACACTAGGTGGCTTAAAATCGTGGACAATAACTCCTTTTACTACAGTTGGCTATCATACAATTAAAGCAAGTGCAAAAATATATTCAGAGAGTACAGGTCCAAGAGATTTCTCAATAGAATATAAAACTTCAGCAGGTGCTAATTGGGTCTCTGCAGGAACAATTACTGCAACAACAAGCACTACACAATATCAAATTGATTTACCAACTGAATGTAGAAACACACCTACACTATATCTTAGGTGGATTGCTACCAGTTATACAAGTACTTCTGGAGGTATCATTTCACCCACTTCTCTTTGTTTTATTAGTGACATATCAATTACTGGAAATTTACCTCAAACACCTTCAAATCAAGCTAGTGCAATTTCAATTGTCTCTGTAACACCAAGAACAATTACAATTGATTGTACACCAGGTAATGGGGACAACAGAATTATAGTAATTAGCTCTGCAAATGACTTCAAAACTATAGCCGGACCAACGCCACCTATTCCAACTGACAATGTATTATATTTAGCTAACCAAACTTATAATGGAAGTGGTCAACAGGTAATTTATAGTGGATCAGGCACTAAAGTTACTGTAACTGTTCCTGACTCAAAAAATATTTATTATTTTAAAGCTTTTGACTTCATAAATAATGGTGGAATGACACGTTATATTTATTCTAATGCAAATAATAATCCAAGACAATGTGCTTTGGAAATTATTACACCCAATATTGCAAAAAACGTTAGAATTACTTCCGCTACTTTAGGTGCAACTATTACCGAACCAATTAGAAGTTCTATAAATTTACGAGGAATTGTTTGGAGAACATCGCCAGGAGTTTTAGAAACAGATAATAAATCATATGTATCTGGAATTTTAAGTACTGCTGGAGGATCATTTGAAAAAGCATATACATCTGGAGTTTTTCCAAGAAGCACAATTATTTATTACAAGGGATTTGTTCGGAATCAATCCGGTACAATTTATTCTGAAGAATCTAGTTTTGACAACAAACCAATATTTGCGGGAACCGGCAATTGGGAAACAGATAATCAATGGAATGTTCAACAAGTACCTGGTTCAGGAACAACCTATGGAAGTATTTTAGATAAACCAACAATAAATGGAGTTTGTACTTTATCTACAAACACTAGTTGTAATAGTCTGATCATTAATCCTAGCAAAAACCTTACAATAAATCCATCTTCTTCATTATCAATTACAACTTCAATTACAAATAATGCCGGAAATTCAGGTTTGTTAATTAAATCGAGTGAAACAAATCCTAATGGTTCGTTAATTTTCAATAATCCGGCAAACAGTCCAGTTTCTGGAACAGTAGAAATGTATTCAAAGGCGAAATGGGATTTAACAAAACCAGCTGGCAATAAATACAGCTGGCAATTCTTTGGTTTACCTATTAAAACACAATTAATTACTCCAACATTTTCAGGAGCATTTGTCAGGAAATGGGAAGAAACAGGAAAAAACGATGTTGATTTGTGGGTTATGCAAAACTCCGGAACAACTTTAACGTCCACTACTGGATATGAGTTAGTTCAATCTGCTGCAAAAACTTACACCTTTGCTGGTCAATTAGAAAATCAGGGATTCACTCGTTCATTGCCTTATACTGTTGATGCCGTTTTTCCAGGACAACACATTTTCGGGAATCCATTTACATCAGCTATTGATATTGAAAAAATTCAATTTGGTGCGAATACCGAAAACTCTGTTTACCTTTATAATACTGGAACTTATAATGAATGGGATATCAACTCAGGCGAAATAATAACGGGAGAAGGACATGGACAATATACTGTCACTACTCCAAAAGCATCAGGAGGTTTGGGCATTCCTAGTCAAATCCCATCAATGCAGGGATTTCTTGTAAAATCCATTAATGCTACAGGTTCGATTACAATTCCTTATAATTCCTCGGTTGCAAATACTGATAAGCAACGCACAAAAACTAATAAAGAAGTTTCAACTAACGAAAAAGTAATTACAAGAATTGACATAAAGAGTACTCATTACTTTGATCGAATGTGGATTTTTACAAGTCCTGAATGTACACGATCGTTTGACAATGGCTGGGATGGACCAAAAATGTTAGGTTCAATACAAAGAACTCAACTTTTTTCTATGGAAAAGGATGGAAATTACCAAATCAATGCTGTTCAAAATATAAACGACACATATTTAGGCTTTCAACCTGGAGATGAAAGAGAATTTAAATTAATTTTCACACATCAAAATATTGAATCTGCTTATGCTGGAATATATTTAATTGATTTAGCCGAAAATAAAACATTGGATGTAACAACCAGTGGAAGTGAATATTCATTTACATCCGAGCCTTCAATTGCCATATCAAAACGTTTCAAAATTGTCACAAAACCTACTAACGCAAATTTTAACAAAGAACAAGAAGAACAATTTCAAATATTCCATAATAACTCGGCAATATTTGTACAAAACTTCAGTGAGAATAATGGAATCTTAAATATCTATTCTACAAGTGGAGCAACATTGAAAAAGTTAAACTTTAATGCAAATACCGTAACATCATTCTCTACAAACGATTTATCACAAGGAGTATACGTGGCAAAAGCATTTGTTGACAAAAAAGAATTAACTCTGCGAATTATTGTTCGTTAAAACCTAAAACAGATGAGAAAAAGTGTAAATATTGTTCTAATTGGAGCACTAACAATAGTAAGTTTACTGTTGGCGTTACCGTTTACACCATTAAGAGATTCATTTAGTGGCATTACAACAAAACATATTGAAAATGCAGCAACCAAAATGGGAGTTGATTTTAATAGTCAGATTAAAAACGCACGAAAGGTTACAAATTCCCGATCTTATGATATTGCAGGTATAGATATAAATAAAAATACAACTGCAAAAAAAGGAAATAATCCAACAAACAATTATATTGGATCAAACAAATTACAAAACAGTGGAAGCTATATAACTGGAACTGCAAATGAAAAAGAAATTACATCCGGATATACTATTGGAGGAAACTTTGGTACATATTCTGCAAATTCAAAAAAAACAACTAAAACAATTCTTGATGCATTTTCTCCCGGATTCAAATCAACCACTACTGACTTAACTGGAACAGGAACAGGAATTTCAAAGCCAAAAGCAGGGCAAACATACTCGCCCAACGAAGGTGGCACGCATCCAGGAGTAGACCCAACCAATCCGCCATTAGCAAGTCTTCCAATTGGCGATGGATTAAACTCATTACTAATACTTGCGGCAATTTTTGCAGCATTTAAAATAAAGAATTCGCTTAGTATTTAATTTGATCACATACAATTAGCAAATATTTTAAAGAGATAGTCATACGGCTATCTCTTCATCATTTTTGCAAATTGAACCATATGTTTGGAGTTGATAATTCAAAAAGGCTTTCAGTTATAGTGGTTTTTTTGTACTTTTGTCCCAAAATAATAAAATTTATAATATGCAACCAAATATCATCAAATCCTCCATGTATAATGGATTAATAATTGGAATCCTTTTTTCTATAAATTTTTTATTATCCATTTCAAAAATCACACCTCTTATATTGATTTCATATGCATTAATGGGTTTTATTCTTATTGCAACTTACCGTACTACAATTCGATTTAGAGATAAAGAATGCTCGGGTGAAATAAATTTTGGGAAAGCATTTTCATATATAATTCTTACTTACTTTTTCGCTGCCCTAATTTCATCAGTGGTGAAATATGTTTATTTTCAATTTATCAATCCTGAATATTTACCTAAATTACTAAACGAGAGTCTAAAGGCTGTAGAAATGCTACATCTACCATTTGAATCAACACCTTACGATCAAATGGAGAAAATGATGAAGCCGGCCACATTTTCTCTTCAATATATTTGGATGAATGTACTATTAGGAACATTCATTGGTTTAATAATGGCTCCATTTATTAAAAAAGAGAAAAGCATTTTTGAAAAATAACAGTTTACAGATAAGTCAATAATTTGCAAAATAATATTTTATGGATATATCAATTATAGTTCCGCTTTATAATGAAGAAGAATCGCTCACAAAACTTTATGAGTGGATTGAAAGTGTTATGAAAGCAAATAAATTTAGCTTTGAAGTAATTTTTATTAATGACGGCAGTTCGGATAATTCATGGCAAGTTATCGAAGAACTTCAACAAAAAACAACCCACGTCAGGGGAATTAAGTTCAGGAACAATTACGGTAAATCGCCTGCTTTATATTGTGGATTCAGAGCTGCAAAAGGTGATGTAGTAATTACAATGGATGCCGATTTGCAGGATAGTCCTGACGAGATTCCCGAGTTATATGCAATGATCAAAAATGAAAATTTCGATCTTGTTTCGGGTTGGAAAAAGAAAAGATACGACTCAAAATTAGGAAAGAATTTACCTTCAAAATTATATAACGCCACTGCCCGAAAAGTAACCGGTTTGAAACTTCACGATATGAATTGTGGATTGAAAGCGTATAAAAATGAAGTGGTGAAAAATATTGAAGTGTATGGTGAAATGCATCGTTACATTCCTTTTTTAGCAAAAAACGCAGGTTTTACAAAAATTGGTGAAAAAGTAGTTGTACATCGCAAACGTGAGTTCGGAGAAACGAAATTTGGATTGAGTCGATTTGTAAATGGTTATTTGGATTTAATGACTTTATGGTTTCTTTCTAAATTTGGAAAAAAACCAATGCATTTTTTTGGATTGTATGGAAGTTTAATGTTTATTCTTGGTTTTTTGGCAGTTGTTGTAGTTGGGCTAAACAAACTTATTGCCATCTTTACACATATAAAAGCGCCATTGGTTACCGACAGTCCTTATTTTTACTTATCCATGCTGGCTATGGTATTGGGAACACAGCTTTTTTTGGCAGGATTTGTGGCAGAAATAGTTGCCAGAAATTCTACAGAACGGAACAATTATGTAATTGAAAAGGAAATTTAATTAAGCACATATACCAAAATCTCAATTACATGAAGCAGCTCTTATTGGTCGGATTAGGCGGATTTATTGGAAGCGCTGCACGTTATTTCATTTCAAAGCTTAACCTGTACATTCATTTTCTAGCCATTCCAATGGGAACGCTTACAGTAAATGTATTAGGAAGTTTTGCAATAGGATTTTTGGTTGGAATATCGGCAAAAAGTGAAATACTATCGGCTGATATGCGTTTATTTTTAATGGTTGGTGTTTGTGGTGGATTTACAACTTTTTCTTCCTTTTCAAACGAAAATATGATGTTGATTCAAAATGGTCAGTTTTTAACTGCGTTGCTTTATACAGGACTTAGTATTTTTCTTGGTTTTACAGCTGTTTATTTGGGTTATTTAATTTCAAATTTACTTTAATATGAATTCAACGGAGTACAGCATTCTTAAAATTTATGCCAGCAGTACCGATAAGATTGGTTTTGATTTACTCTATGAACATTTAGTTGTTCTTGCTAAAAAAAAGGGAATTGCTGGTGTGACGGTTTATCGGGGAATTATGGGTTTTGGATTAAGCAACAATCAAATTGAATCTTCACGCTTTTGGGAATTAACCGAGAAACTACCTGTAGTCATTGAAATGATTGATAAAACTATTATTCTTGAAAGCTTTTATGAATTTATTTTAACTGATTTAATGCAATTACCTAAGGGCTGTTTAGTTACAATCCACCCCATTGAAATAAAACTACAAAAAACCGGGAGCTCAAAATAACTACTCCGTTTCAATCAAAACAACATGGAAATCATGGATATTCTTAAAATAATTTTACCCGCACTGCTTGTTTTACTAACCGCTTACTTGCTGATAGATAAACTGTTACGAAATGAAGAAAAAAGAAGAAATTTCGAATTACATAAAAGCAATTTATCAACCCTCACTCCTATCCGACTACGTGCTTACGAAAGATTAATGCTCGTTCTGGAACGAACTTCGCCTAATACTTTGATTTTAAATACTATAAAACCAGAGATGACAAATATGGAACTTCACACTCTTTTATTAAACAATATTCGTCATGAATATGCGCATAATATATCACAACAAATTTACGTAAGTGACGAAACATGGAACTATATACGTTCTGCTCAGGAAAGTTTATTAAGACTTATTAATACCTGCGCTTCGCAATGTAATCCTAAAGAACCGGCTTCTATTCTTGCAGAAAGAATAATTCAAGTTTATGGCGCCAGTGATCAAACTCCAACTGAATTAGCAATCAATAAACTAAAAAGTGAAGTTCGAAATTATTTTCTCTAAAGAATTGCGGATAAAACCAACGAATTAAAATTCCAATATCTTTCAAAAGCAATGAAACAATTTATTTACATATTATTTATCTCCATTCTTTTATTTGGCGTTTCTTGCACAAAAGATGAGGAGTGCCGAAAAAACAGATATGTTAACATGGGTGTTGGTTTATATCACGTATCTTACAATGCAACCACAGATACCTATTCCAAATCGACACTCTCAATCGATAGTTTAACTTTGCGGGGGATTAATGTAGATACTTTAAGTGGAAACGAAACGCTGGTTGACTCGATTTTGTACAACAATAAAAAAAGCATCAGCAAACTGGTGCTTCCTTTAAACAAATTAAAAAATCAATCAAAATATTTAGTTCAATTCAATCAGGTTATTGATACAATTACAATTCTTTACCGAAAATTTGATTATTATTTATCGCTCGAATGCGGATGTATAAAAACATTTTCAATAGATACTGTTCTGACTACCAACAATTATATTGACTCAGTTCGAATTATTAATCACGATGTAAATAACAATAATGAGGAGCACTTACAAATATATAATTAGTTTATTGCTCCTATTCAATGGAATTTACGGAGGAGCTCAAGAAAAAAAGGAAAATTCGGAATTAGTCAAAACTCTTTTGTTAAATGGGTTTACTGTGCAGGCTGATATAGCTTCCATTGTAAGTTCTATTCTATCAAAAGGAGAAACATACTCAACAGAAGGAAGTGTTCAACTGGACATCAAACATAAATATTATCCAATTGTTGAAGTTGGTTTTGGTGGAGCAAATAAACTTTCAGTTGATAATATAGATTTCAAAACCAATGGATTATTTGGCAGGTTTGGCGTAGACATAAATTTGCTTAAACAAAAAAAAGATGCAAAAGCTAGTAATAACTTATTTTTAGCAGGTGCAAGAATTGGAGTTTCAAATTTAAGATATGACATTACAAACATCTCAATTACAGATAATTATTGGGGAGGTGCTGAGATATTGAATTTTAACGATAGGCCTGCAACAAAAGTTTGGTTTGAAATTGTAGCAGGTGTTAGAGTGGAGGTATTTAGAAATGTATTTATGGGTTGGACTATTAGAAATAAAAACTTACTGAATCAAGATAAAGAAGGAGAAATATCAAGTTGGTATATACCAGGTTTTGGTATAAATTCCAGCAGCACTTGGGGTTTTAACTATACTTTAGGATACCGATTTAATACTTCAATAAAGAAAATAAAAGAAAATAATCAATTATAAACAACCAAATTAAACGTATGAATTCAACACAAATTTTAAACCGAGCTGCAGATAATATTCGCATTCTAGCTGCTTCGGCTGTAGAAAAAGCAAAATCGGGACATCCCGGTGGTGCAATGGGTGGAGCTGATTATATCAATGTACTTTATTCCGAATTTTTAGAATACGATCCAAAGAATCCCACATGGGAAGGTCGTGACCGCATGTTCCTAGATCCAGGACACATGTCACCAATGCTCTATTCGGTTCTTGCATGCACCGGAAAATACACAATGGAAGAGTTAGGTCAATTCCGTCAATGGGGAAGTCCAACTCCGGGACACCCTGAAGTAGATGTTATGCGTGGAGTTGAAAACACTTCTGGTCCGCTTGGCCAAGGTCATACTTATGCCGTTGGTGCTGCCATAGCTGCAAAATTTTTAAAAGCCCGCTTTGGTGAAGTAATGAGTCAAACTATTTATACATTTATTTCGGATGGTGGTGTTCAGGAAGAAATTTCGCAAGGTGCAGGACGTATTGCAGGTCACTTGGGATTGAATAACCTAATTATGTTTTACGATTCGAACGACATCCAACTTTCAACTGAGACAAAAGACGTTACCAGCGAAAACGTAGCTCAAAAATATTTGGCATGGAATTGGAAAGTGATCGAAATTGATGGTAACAATGCCGAACAAATACGTAAAGCATTAAACGAAGCAAAAGCTGAAACTTCAAAACCAACACTCATTATTGGTAAAACAATTATGGGTAAAGGTGCTTTAAAAGCAGACGGTTCTAGTTTCGAACGTCAATGTGCAACGCATGGTATGCCATTAAGCGAAGGTGGTGCTTCTTATGTAGAAAGTATTAAAAATCTTGGTGGTAATCCAGAAGATCCTTTCGTTATTTTCGAAGAAACCAAAGCATTGTATGCCAAACGTGCAGAAGAATTAAACGAAATCGTTGCAAAAAAACAAGCTGCAAAAGCTGTTTGGGCAAAAGAAAATCCGGAATTGGCTGAAAAATTGGCTTTCTTCTTTTCTGGAAAAACAAAAATGAACTGGGATGCAGTGGTGCAAAAATCGGGACAAGCAACTCGTACAGCTTCTGCAACAGTTCTAGGTGAATTAGCCAAACAAGTTGAAAACATGATTGTTTCCAGTGCCGACTTGTCAAATTCTGATAAAACCGATGGTTTCTTAAAAAACACAAAAGCCTTTGCAAAAAATGATTTTTCAGGTGCTTTTCTACAAGCCGGAGTTTCTGAATTAACAATGGCAGCAGTTTGCATAGGAATGAGTTTACACGGCGGGGTAATTGCAGCTTGTGCTACATTCTTCGTGTTCTCGGATTATATGAAACCTGCTGTTCGTATGGCTGCATTAATGGAACAACCCGTTAAATTTATTTGGACACATGATGCTTTCCGTGTAGGGGAAGATGGACCAACACATGAACCGGTAGAGCAAGAAGCTCAAATAAGGTTGATGGAAAAACTTAAAAACCACAAAGGACATAATTCAATGTTGGTTTTGCGTCCTGCTGATGTTGAAGAATGTACTGTAGCATGGAAAATGGCGCTTGAAAATACGTCTACTCCTACTGCTCTTATTCTTTCTCGTCAAAATATTGTTGATTTACCAACTACAACCAATCGCAAAGCTGAAGCCGAACAAGCTCAGAAAGGCGGATATGTGGTTGAATGCGATGGTAATCCCGATGTAATTTTGGTTGCATCTGGTTCTGAAGTTTCAACATTATATGAAGGAGCGGGATTATTACGTGCAGATGGAATTAAAATCCGTTTGGTATCTGTTCCTTCCGAAGGATTATTTCGCAGTCAAACAGCAGAATATCAGGAAAGCGTACTGCCAAAAGGTTCTAAAATTTTCGGACTGACTGCTGGGCTTCCGGTAAATCTTGAGGGATTGGTTGGTTCTAATGGAAAAGTTTGGGGATTAGAATCATTCGGATTCTCAGCTCCTTATAAAGTTCTTGACGAAAAACTTGGATTCAACGGCAAGAATGTTTACGAGCAAGTAAAAAAAATGTTATAATCACCCCTACCCTCTCCCGATAAATCGGGATAAATTGCGGGGAATTCAAATTTTAAAAAAAACACCTTCGACTTTTAAAGGCAGAATGACTTCCTTTTAGGGGTCGGGGGTTCTTTTACTTATGGATATTATTTCAATTATCATTATCGGAATTGCATTAGCAATGGATTGCTTTGCCGTTTCCGTGACTAAAGGGATTTGTGCAAAAAAATACTTTTTCTGGCTGACATTCCGAATGGCACTTCTGTTTGGATTTTTTCAGGCTATCATGCCTCTTATCGGATATAATTTAGGTGCTAGTTTTGCTGAAGAAATGAAAAGTTTCGACCATTGGGTAGCTTTTGGATTGCTTGGATTAATAGGAGGCAAAATGGTGATTGAAGGATTAAAAACACCCGATCCGGAATGCAAAAAAGTATCTAATCCATTTAAATGGGCTTCACTCCTATCATTGGCACTAGCTACAAGTATCGATGCATTGGCAACAGGAATTGTTTTTATTCCTTATCCCGATTCTATATGGACTGCAATTGCAATAATTGGTTCCATAAGTTTCTTGTTTACACTAATAGGAATGTATTTCGGTGTTCATTTTGGAAAAAGATTTCATGTAAAAGTAGAAGCTATCGGTGGATTTATCCTCATTGGTATGGGTATTAAAATATTAATAGAACATTTATCCAGCTAAAAAAATAGTCCGATTTGGACAAGTGACAAAAATTAGAAAAATATGAATTTAAAAAAACTCCTTCCATTATTTTTTTTATCTTTTTCAATCCTGACGATTGCTCAAGAACCAGTAAAAATAAAGATTTACGGCTTTGTTCGAAATGATTTATATTTTAATTCCCGCCAGAATATTGAAGCCATTGATGGTTTATTCCATCTTTTTCCAAAACCGGTTTCCCTTAATTCTTCAAATGTTGATATAAATGCAACACCACAAGCCGAGATGCTGAGTATTGCTACTCGTATTGGTCTGGACATAACCGGCTCTGACATTTTAGGTGCAAAATCTTCTGCAAAAATAGAGGCTGATTTTGCTGGATTCGGTACTAGCTTTACAGTTCTACGCATTCGTCAGGCTCACATCCGGTTAAATTGGGAAAAATCAGAATTATTGGTTGGACAAACCTGGCATCCATTGTTTGGAAGTGTAATGCCCACCGGTCCTTCACTAAATGCCGGTGCACCGTTTCAACCCTTCAATCGTAGTCCACAAGTAAGATTTAAACAATCTCTAAGCTCATCACTTTCGTTGATGATAGCAGGAAGTTATCAAATGCAATACTTATCGCAAGGGCCAATAGGTTCAAGCGCTTCATATCTTAAAAATTCTATGTTTCCCGACTTGTTTCTGGGAACTGAAAGTAAAACAAAGCATTGGACAACCGGATTTGGTATTGACGCTAAAACCATAAAACCAAGTGTAGAAAAACTGACTTCTGTAAGTTTGGTGGCTTACACTCAATTTATTGGTGCTAAATTCCAGTTTAAGGCAAAAACACTTTTGGGTGAAAACCTGACAGACTACACCATGCCATGTGGATATGGCGTTACTGACAGTATAAATGGGAATGTAGGTTATACAAATTTCAATATGTCAAGTTCGTGGGTAAATATTGTGTATGGTGCAAAATGGCAAGCGGGGATATTTATTGGATTTTCACAAAATTTGGGTTCAACAAAAGATTTACTGGCAAGAGGAGGTAAATTTACAGCTTATGGTTTTGGCATAACCGAGCAACTTATGTTGGATCGCATGTATCGTATTGCTCCTCACGTAAGTTACAATTTACCAAACCTGAAATTTGGATTGGAATATGATTTAACTTCTGCTGATTATGGTACGTTAAAAAGTAACGGACGAGTTTCAAGTCCATCAACCGTAAACAACCATAGAATTGTAACTTCTGTTAGTTATTTCTTTTAGAGGAGATAAAAATCAAGATTAAAGAAAAAATGACTTATACAAAAAGCGTCAGATATGAAAATTCAAATCTGACACTTTTTTGTTTCAAATCTCTTTCATCAAAAACCGACCACTTCGTCGGGTTCTTTGCTTTAGCAAAATATTTCTGCCTAATGTCGTTTTTTTGACTATTTCATCATTTAGTCCTCTAATAGTAAGCAATTCCAACCCATCGTTATACGACACTTTAAATTCATTTCCAAGTTCATCTAAAGCCCCAGACAAGTATCGGGTATTATCCACACAAACCGAAATGCTAATGGCAGAACTTTGAATCAACGAAACCTTTAAGCGGTGTTTATTCAGTACTGTAAAGGCTTTTGAAAGGCTTTCCTCCAGAACAAAAGAAAAATCGCGAGGACGTATTGTTATCAATACTTGATTTTTACGTAAAATAAGTATTGGAACATCAATCGGTTTATCAATGGTTGCTTTTATCACTGAACCTGTTTCCGTAGGACTCCCAAACGGGCGAACATACAATGGAATATGCTTGTTTTCAAGTGGCTTTATTGTTTTAGGATGAATAATCTGAGCTCCACTAAAAGCTAATTCCACAGCATCGAGATAAGTCAATTCAGGAATAAGAACCGTATTTTCAAAAATACGTGGATCAGCATTTAAAATTCCTGGGACATCTTTCCAGATAGATACACTTTCGGCATCGAGCAAGTTGCCCACAACTGCAGCTGAATAATCCGACCCTTCGCGACCCAATGTTGTTGGATCACCCTTAATATTTGCGCCAATAAAACCCTGACTGATATAAATTCTGCTCTTTGAGAAATCGGCTGCTTTTTGTAACTGGATTTGTGATTCTTCCATGCGCACGTTGGCTTCGCGGAAATTACTATCGGTAACTAAAAGTCCACGCATATCCAACCACAAATTATTCACAGCTGATTCGTTCAGGAAAGCAGACACAATGCGCGTAGAAATAAGTTCGCCGTAGGAGACCAATCTATCATACCAACAATCATAATCATCACCCACACCTTCGCGAATTATCATTCTCAATTCATCAAAAAGTGGTTTAACTGTTTCAATGCCTATCGTCTTATTATCAAATAATTGATCAACTATATCGTAATGAAAAGACTCAACCTCTAGCAATTTTTGAAGTGCTGATTCATGCTCGGCTTTCATAAAAAAATCGAGTACCACTTCCATTGCATTAGTGGTTTTTCCCATAGCAGAAATAACAATAAATAAATTGTCATTTTCTTTGGATACAATATTTACAATATTTCTTATTCCTTCTGCCGAGCGCACTGAAGCGCCACCGAATTTATAAACTTTCATTTTGGTGGATTGGATAATTTGTTGATTACTCGCTATTCTAGAACTTTTACTCCTACAAGTTTATCGTACCGTTCGCCCCATGGACGATGATAAACATAAATTGTATATTCATTTTTTGTTTGCCAATAACTGCCTTCTACTCGTTCCGCAGTGGCTTTGGTTGCTCCTTTTGGTAAAAACCAATATTGGTAATTGTAGCCTCCTTGTTTTAAAAGTACTGAATTATAATATATTCCTTTATTCACATCATGTTTCATATGCGAAACGTCATCCAAAAGATTGAAATTAAATTCACCGCCCAAATACAATTGCCCATCAAAATAGGGCGATTTGGCTGCCAAAGTAAAATGCACCATCATATAATCGGCTTCCACATTATCATCGTCAGAATTTTGCAGATTGATCACGAATTTCCCATTTACATCCAAATCGTGCATATAAATTCTCGATGTTTGAATTTTTGATTCAGTCAAAAAAGCATCATAATAAGGTCGGGTATAACGAATACTCTCTACACCTTCGCCAGCAGCATAAACCGATGAAATATCGAAACGATGATACTCATAACCACCATCAAATATAAGCGACTTATTATTCACATAACTCAATTTCGATGCATTTAGATAGGTTGGTTTAATATTAGTAACCTCATTATCAATTCTATTGTTTTGACGAACAACTACTTTAAATTCTGTATTTGGATCGCGAACAGAGTAACCTTTCAAATTTACATCAAAATCAAGCTGTTGATAACGACCATTTAATTCAACATCTGTATTGCCACGAATATTTGAAGTAATACCTATTTTGGGGTCAACTAAAGAAAAACAGGCTAAAGCTATGGGTTTATCAGTTTGATTATCTTCGTAAATTGATATCACATAATTCCCTGATATTTTAAAAGACATGTCATTGTTTGGCAAGTCAAATTTATAATGAGTGTAAAGATAAGTTGTATTTACAGAAAGCGTGTAATCAGAAATATTCGCAGTAGTAAATCCTGATAAATATTCAGTTGAGGAAAGGTTAGAAAGCGTCCAATCAGCATTACAATGCATTACTTTATAACTATATGAATGAGCTTCATGTGACATTTCATCAAAATTTACTTCTATTATATCTGAACTATTAAATTCAATAATAGGTAAACCAAGTTTTTCTCCTGGTTTGCCAATTTGTAATGTTTTAATATTTCGATTGAATATTTGAGTACGTTGGACCTGTTGTGACAAAAGAGTCAAACAACTAGTCAAAGCAATTAATAAGATCAGTTTTTTCATAAATATTTTCTAATATTAGAATCGTTTGCAATTTTCTTGCCACAAAAATAGAAAAATTTAAGGGAAAATAATTAAACATGGAACTTATTGATTAAAAAAATGTTTTTAAGATATTTAAATTCACATATTTAAAACTGATTCTTAAAATATTTATTTTAAAACCCACTAATTTAATAGCTTATAAATTAACTACAAATTAATGAAATATTTATTTAATCATAGTAGATAAACACCAAAAATTACGTATTTTTGCAGCGTTTTTTAAAAGGAAATGATTTCAAAAACAAATTTTAAAACAGCCTCATTACCAGTGTTTTAAAGTTAATCTATTATTTAAATGCAAATATTTATCCAGCTACATGTTGGAAAACGATTAATTTAGCAAATGCTAATATTTATCGCAAACAAATTTTTTACAATATTATATGGCTAACCTAATAAAAACGAAGCGTGGTTTGGACATTCAAATAAGCGGAAAAGCAAAAGAAATTATCGGTAACACTTTAATTTCTGATGTAGTGGCACTTATACCCGACCATTATCATGGAATAACACCAAAAATAATAGTAAAAGAAGGTGATACAGTGAAAGCAGGTGCACCTGTTTTTCATGACAAAACTTTCTCTGAAATGAATTTTGTGGCTCCGGTAAGTGGCAAAATCATTGCTGTAAACCGTGGTGAACGTCGTAAAGTAATGAGTATTACCATTGCACCAGATGCTAAAATAGATTACGAAATCTTCAAATCAGAATCAATTGTAAATTTAAACGGCGAAGAAATTAAATCCAAACTTTTAACTGCAGGAATCTGGCCGTTCATCAAACAACGTCCTTACGATGTAATTGCCAACCCTACCAAATCTCCAAAAGCTATTTTCATATCAAGTTTCGATTCGGCACCTCTTGCTCCAAATTACGAGTTTGTTTTAGAAGGACAATTTTCTGATTTTCAGACTGGTATTGATGCACTTGCAAAAATGACTGAAGGAAAAGTACATTTGGGAATTAAAGCAGGAAGCAAGTCTACCGATTTCCGTTCAACAAAAAATGTTGAAATTACAGAATATGAAGGTCCACATCCAATTGGGAATACAGGTATTCAAATAAATCAACTGGATCCGATAAACAAAGGTGAAGTAGTTTGGACTGTGAATGCTCTGGATGTATTATTTATAGGCCGCTACTTCAACAAAGGTATTGTTGATTTCAGTCGCACCATAGCCCTTACAGGCCCTGAGGTTCAAGAACCTCAATATTATAAAACCATTATAGGCACTGCTGTTGAACCAATTATAAAAGGGAAAGTAACTACTCAAATTCCATTGCGTTACGTTAGTGGAAATGTATTGAACGGCATCAAGGTAGAAGCCAACGGATATCTTGATCCTTATGCTTCGCAAATTACAGTTATTGATGAAGGAAATGAAACCCACGAGATGTTTGGTTGGGCAATGCCTCGTTTCGACAAATTTAGCACAAGCAAATCTTATTTCAGCGGGATTGTAGAAAGTAAAATTTTTCAAAGTATATTTGGCAAAGTAAATTACAAATACGATGCCCGATTGCTTGGTGGAGTTCGTGCCATAATCATGTCAGGCGAATACGATAAAGTATTGCCAATGGACATTCTACCTGAATTTTTAATTAAAGCAATGATTGCCGGAAACATTGATAAAATGGAAGCACTTGGCGGTTATGAAATTGCTCCGGAAGATGTGGCACTTTGCGAATTCGTATGCACCTCAAAATTACCATTACAAAGTATTGTACGAAGAGCTTTAGATACAATGAAAAGTGAATTGGAGTAACCTTTAAATCGTATTTATAATAATTATCTTATAAGAAATTCAAAACTAAACACACTTCAACTTATCTTAAGGAAACCTGAAATTGTTTAGACGTAATAAAAAATATATGAGCGCATTAAAAAATATAATAGATAAACTGAAGCCACATTTTGAAAAAGGTGGTAAAATGGAAAAATTCCATTCGGTTTTCGACGGTTTTGAAACATTTTTATTTGTACCTAACAGTACTTCGAAAAGTGGAACTCACATACACGATGCTATAGATTCGAAACGAACCATGGTGGTGGTAATTCTTGCACTTATTCCCGCTTTATTGTTTGGTATGTATAATGTTGGTTATCAACATTATTTGGCAATAGGAGAAAGTGTAGGTTTCTGGCATGAGTTTTTATTCGGATTTTTGGCAGTACTTCCTTTTATTGTTGTTTCTTATGGTGTTGGTTTGGGAATAGAATTTATCGTAGCACAAATAAAAGGACATGAAATTCAGGAAGGTTTTTTGGTTACAGGTTTCCTTATTCCATTAATTGTTCCAATTGATACTCCGCTTTGGATGGTCGCTATTGCCACTGCTTTTGCCGTAATTTTTGCAAAGGAAGTTTTTGGTGGAACAGGAATGAATATTTTCAACGTAGCTTTGGTAACCCGTGCATTTTTATTTTTCGCCTACCCAACATTTATGTCGGGAGATAATGTTTGGGTTCGTACAACTTCGACATTTGGTATTGGTGGTGGAAATGCGGTCGATACTTTCTCCGGTGCAACTCCACTTGGTCAGGTTGCAACTTCAACTTCGCCAATGGCACAAATTGCAGGAACAATGGGGAATCCGCTCAGCTTTATGGATGGACTTATCGGATTGATTCCCGGATCTATCGGTGAAACTTCAGTTATTGCTATTTTAATTGGCGCCGCAATTTTGTTATTCACAAAAATTGGTAGCTGGAAAACAATGTTTTCTGTTTTTGCTGGTGGTGCATTAATGGCCTTCATCTTTAATCAGTTTGGACCGGATACTGGTTCTGCTCATTTTCCATGGTACAATCATCTGGTTTTTGGTGGATTTGCATTTGGAGCTGTTTTTATGGCTACCGACCCTGTAACTTCAGCCCGCACCGAAACAGGAAAATGGATTTATGGATTTTTAATCGGTTGTATGACTATTATAATCCGGGTATTAAATCCGGGTTATCCAGAAGGAATGATGTTGGCTATTTTGCTTATGAATATCTTTGCTCCATTAATTGACTATTATGTAGTTGATGCGAACATTAAACGTCGCCTGAAACGAGCTGTAAAATAATTTGAAAATAAAAAAATCATAAACATGAATACAAATAGTAACGGATATACACTGGTTTATGCCACTATAATGGTTGTTGTTGTTGCGTTGTTGCTAGCATTTGTTTCGAGTGGATTAAAAGAAACTCAAAATGCCAATGTGAAGCTCGATAAGAAAAAACAGATTTTGAGTTCATTGGACGTAAATACTGAAGGACAAGATGCTGATGCGCTTTACGATCAATATATTAAAAAAGGTATTGTTGTAAATTCAAAAGGTGAGATTCTTTCGGAGACGAAAGAAGAGGCTTTTGATATAAATGTCAAAAAAGAATTGTCAAAAAAACTGGAAGAGCGTCACATTCCTCTTTATATAGCAGAAGTAGATGGTAAAACAAAATATATCATTCCACTGCGAGGCACTGGTCTCTGGGGTCCTATTTGGGGTTATTTAGCATTGGATGATGATAAAAATACTGTTTTCGGTACGTATTTTTCACATGAAGCTGAAACCCCTGGTCTTGGTGCAAATATAACTGATGCGCCTTTTCAGAAACAGTTTATTGGCAAACATATTTTGAACGATAAAGATGAATTTGTATCTATTGCAGTAATGAAAGCAGGTAAAATTGCGACTAATCGTGAACAGGTAGATGCAATTTCCGGTGGAACAATCACCAGTAAAGGAGTAGAAGATATGCTCTCAAATTGTATAGGACAATACGAAGAATTCTTACAACACACAACGATTGGAGGAACCAACTAATGGCAAAATTATTTTCAGATAAAACAAAACAAATTTTCTTAGGACCGCTAAGTAAAAACAATCCTATAACTGTACAAGTGTTGGGGATTTGTTCTGCACTTGCTGTTACTGCTAACCTGAAACCATCGTTAGTAATGGGAATTTCGGTAACCGTAATTCTTGGATTTGCTAACGTGATTATTTCGTTGTTGCGCAAGACAATACCAAATCGAATTCGTATTATTGTTCAGTTGGTGGTAGTAGCAGCATTGGTAACTATTGTAAGTGAAATTTTGAAAGCATATGCTTATGATGTTAGCGTTCAACTTTCGGTTTATGTTGGATTAATTATTACAAACTGTATATTAATGGGTCGTTTGGAAGCATTTGCTATGAGCAATGGTCCATGGGAATCATTCTGGGATGGAATTGGAAACGGATTTGGTTATGCTATAATATTAGTAATTGTCGGTTTTTTCCGTGAATTATTTGGCGCTGGGTCATTGTTAGGATTCACAATTATACCTCAATCGTTTTTCGATGCAGGATATATGAATAATGGATTGATGATGATGCCTCCAATGGCATTAATACTTGTGGCATGTATTATTTGGGTACATCGGGCCAGAAACAAAGAATTGCAAGAATAGTTTATAGTTGGTAGTTAGTAGTTTATAGTTGGTAGTTAGTAGTTAGTAGTTGGTAGTTGGTAGTTAGTAGTTGGTAGTTAGTAGTTGGTAGTTGGTAGTTAGTAGTTGGTAGTTAGTAGTTGGTAGTTAGTAGTTGGTAGTTAGTAGTTTATAGTTGGAAATTATACTAACATTAAAGTAAAACAATAATAATTTATGGAAAATATAGCTAGTATATTTGTAAAATCGATTTTCGTAGACAATATGATTTTTGCGTATTTCCTTGGAATGTGCTCTTATCTGGCCGTTTCGAAAAACGTGAAAACGTCAATGGGATTAGGTGTGGCAGTAATCTTTGTATTGGGTGTCACTTTACCGGTTAACTATCTTCTTCAAAATTACTTTTTGAAGGAAGGAGCATTGAGCTGGTTAAGCCCTCAACTTGGAACGTTGGATTTAAGCTACCTGGCTTTCATTTTGTTTATTGCTGTTATCGCTGCAATTGTTCAGTTGTTAGAAATGATTGTTGAGAAATTCAGTCCTTCATTATATGCGTCATTGGGGATTTTCCTTCCATTGATTGCTGTAAACTGTGCCATTATGGGTGGTTCGTTATTTATGCAGCAAAGAGCGTACAACACACTTGGCGAAGCAACTTCTTACGCACTTGGTTCGGGAGTGGGTTGGCTGCTAGCAATTGTAGGCTTAGCTGCAATACGTGAAAAAATGGAATACTCGGATGTTCCGGCACCCTTGCGGGGATTAGGTATTACATTTATCACAGTGGCTTTAATGGGTATTGCTTTTATGTGTTTCTCGGGTTTGAAAATTTAATATTTTCATTGTTTGGAATAAGTATTAAGAATAGATTAGTAACAATATAAATTCTCCCACATTTTTTATTTAATGATGTGAGCTTACAAAAAATTATGATTTTAGCAATCAATACAACAAACATTATTGCCAGTCTGGGGATTTTCCTTGTGGTAATTTTACTTTTGGTAATTTTTTTACTTGTAGCAAAAAGATATTTAGTTGCATCGGGTGATGTTACCATAACTATTAATGGTGAAAAACAACTTGTTACTGAAGCCGGAGGTACTTTGTTAGCCACTTTGGCAGCGCAACAGATTTTCCTTCCGTCGGCATGTGGTGGAGGTGGAACTTGTGCTGAGTGCCGTTGTCAGGTGTTGGAAGGTGCCGGCGAAATTTTACCCACTGAAACAGGACATTTTACCAGAAAAGAAATTAAAGATAATTGGCGGTTGGGTTGCCAGGTAAAAGTCAAAGATGATTTATCTATAAAGATGAAAGAATCCATTTTGGGTATTAAAAAATGGGAATGCGAAGTTGTTTCGAATAATAACGTGGCTACTTTCATTAAAGAATTTGTTGTTAAACTGCCCGAAGGTGAACATTTAAATTTCACTTCAGGAGGCTATATTCAGATTGATGTTCCTAAATACGATATTAAATTCTCTGATTTCGATGTGCAAGATCGTTTCCGTGGCGATTGGGATAAATTCAATATGTGGAACTTAGCATGCAAAAATGAAGACGAAACCATGCGCGCCTACTCAATGGCCAACTATCCTGCAGAAGGTGACATTGTAATGCTAAATGTTCGTATAGCTACTCCACCTTTTGACAGAGCCAGCGGCGGGTTTCAAAATGTAAAACCTGGAATTTGTTCATCATATATTTTTGATCTAAAACCAGGCGATAAAGTAATGGTCTCAGGTCCATTTGGTGATTTCTTCCCGATTTTAGATTCTAAACGCGAAATGTTATATATCGGTGGTGGTGCTGGAATGGCTCCACTTCGTTCTCACATTTTACATTTATTTAACACATTGAAGATTACAGATCGTAAGATTTCATACTGGTATGGAGCACGTTCTAAAAATGAGATTTTCTACGAAGCCGATTTCCGCAAACTGGAAGCTGAATTCCCTAATTTTAATTTCCATATTGCACTTAGCGAGCCTCAGCCCGAGGATAACTGGACGGGTCCTGTAGGATTTATTCATAATGTGATTAAAGACAATTATCTGATAAGTCACGAAGAACCGGAAGAAATAGAATACTACATGTGCGGACCCGGACCAATGGCAAAAGCAGTTGATGGTATGCTTTGGGATTTAGGAGTTCCTCGCGAAATGCTTATGTTTGACGATTTTGGAGCATAATTACAAATCAATTATAATTAAAAGGGATAAGCTTAGGCATATCCCTTTTTTTTTAGAACTATTACAATGATTATATCATAATCAAACATATAATTTTAATTGCGAACTGAATTATAAGATATAATCCACCTGAAATCATAAATATTTTTTTGAATGTAAATCTTTCAACATTTTAAAACTTGAAATCGAAAAGTTAACTTTAAATATATAATAAATCTTTATTGAATAAATCTTTAGAATCAATCTAAATAAGTATCTTTGTACTCAAATTAAAAATTTATATTTGAGTGAAATTATCCGAACTAAAATCTGGTGAAAAAGCCTCTATCGTAAAGGTATTGGGTCATGGGGGTTTTCGCAAGCGCATTGTAGAAATGGGTTTTGTGAAAGGGAAAGTGGTGAAAGCTATTCTGAATGCTCCGTTGAACGACCCAATTAAATACAGTGTAATGGGCTATGAGGTATCGTTGCGTCGTAGCGAAGCAGCACTGATTGAAGTAGTTAGTGAGCAAGAAGCCAATCTATTACAGCTTAAGGAAGAAGACAGAAGCGGGCTGATGGATGAGGAGTTTGTACGCCGATTAGCATTAAATCAGCGGAAACAAATCTGTGTTGCGTTGGTTGGAAATCCAAACTGCGGCAAAACCACCCTGTTCAACTTTGCATCGGGCGGGCATGAGCATGTGGGGAACTATAGTGGTGTGACTGTGGATGCAAAAGAAGGAAAGTTCGAATTTCGAGGATATACCATTACACTTGTGGATTTGCCCGGAACATATTCTCTGACTGCTTATTCTCCCGAAGAGAAATACGTTAGAGGTTATATTTCGGAGAAAATGCCCGATGTGATTATAAATGTAGTAGATAGCACCAATTTGGAACGCAATCTTTATCTGACAACACAATTGATCGATATGAATGTTCGCACGATTGTGGCATTAAACATGTTTGATGAATTGGAAAAAAGCGGTGACAAGTTAGATTATAAAACACTCGGAAAGTTATTAGGGATTCCGTTTGTTCCAACAGTGGCAAAAAAGCGGATTGGCATTGACGATCTTTTTCGAATGGTAATAAAAATATATGAAGGAAGCGATGTCCTTGATTCAGAAGGTGTTTTAATTTCTTCAATTAAAGATGACAATTTGTTGGACGATTATCATCATAGCATTGATATTCACCATCATCACGATAAAAAACATCATTCGTCTGAATTCAAAGGCATTCACAAAGTTCATGAAACAGTACGACACATTCACATCAATCATGGACGGGAAATTGAACTCAGCATACAACGGTTAAAACTTCCAATCGCTTTAAATTCATCATTACGTGATCAGTTTTCCACCCGATTTCTTGCCATAAAGTTATTGGAAAATGATAAAGAAATTGAAAGCATAATTGATAAATTGCCGAATGCGGATGAAATCATTAATCTGCGAAATTCAGAATCGAAAAGGATTAAAACAATATTAAAAGAAGATACTGAATCGGCAATTACGGATGCAAAATATGGTTTTATTACCGGAGCATTAAAGGAAACATGGACTGACGGGAAAAAGAAACACAAACATAAACGCACTTCACGAATTGATGCGATTGTAACGCATAAATACTGGGGTTATCCCATTTTTCTACTCTTTCTATACGTAATGTTTCAAGGAACATTTACTTTTGGACAATATCCAATGGATTGGATTGATGCAGGTGTTGGCTGGTTGGGGAATTTTGTACACGACTCCATGAATGAAGGTTCGTTGCGCGATTTGTTGGTAAACGGAATAATTGGTGGTGTTGGTGGTGTTATCGTATTTTTGCCCAATATTCTGTTGCTTTATTTCTTTATTTCGCTGATGGAAGATACGGGCTACATGGCCCGTGCAGCATTTATTATGGATAAAATCATGCACAAAATGGGACTTCACGGTAAATCGTTCATTCCGCTCATTATGGGATTTGGTTGTAATGTTCCGGCCATTTTAGCTACCCGAACCATTGAGAACAGAAATGCCCGTATGATTACTATTTTGATTAATCCGTTGATGTCTTGCAGCGCCCGTTTGCCGGTTTATTTGTTATTGGCAGGAGCGTTTTTCCCAAATCATGCGGGTTTAGTATTATTTGGAATTTACATGACGGGAATTGTGTTGGCAGTAGTTTTGTCGAGACTTTTCAAACGTTATTTATTTAAAAAGGACGAAACACCTTTTGTAATGGAACTTCCACCTTATCGTGTTCCTTCATTAAAATCGATGTTTAGCCATACTTGGGAAAAAGGCGAACAGTATTTAAAAAAAATGGGAACCGTCATTCTTATTGGTTCTATCACTATTTGGTTTTTGGGCTATTACCCACGACCCGAAAATGTTGGACAACTCAGCGCAGCCGAACGAATGGAACAACAAGAAAATTCATACATAGGGCAAATTGGCCATTTTATTCAACCGATTATTTCACCGCTTGGCTTCGACTGGAAAATTGGAGTATCGTTACTGTCGGGAGTGGCGGCAAAGGAAATTGTAGTGAGTACGCTAAGCGTTTTGTATACCGGCGATCCCGATGGTGATATTGCATCACTTTCGAGCAGATTGCAATCGGAAGTAAAACCTAACGGCGAGCCTTCGTTCACACCGGTCGTGGCATTAGGTCTCATGCTTTTTGTGCTGATCTATTTCCCGTGCTTGGCAACTATTGTGGCCATTAAAAATGAAACACGAAGTTGGGGTTGGGCGCTTTTTGCTGCCGGATATAGCTTGGTATTGGCATGGCTGATGGCTTTTGCAGTTTTTCAGATTTTTGGATAAAAAAAATTAATCATATGCAAGATATACTTGTTATACTAATTGGAATTATAGTTTTCAGCTATGTAGGCTGGAAAATATACATCTTAATAACACGCAAACCCAGTCCGGCTGATAAATGCGGAGGTTGTACACGTTGTTCTCTAAAAGAGGATTTGAATTGCGAAACCAACAAAAAAATAAAAAGTAAAAAGCGATGAGTACAACACAGAAATTAGTTTATATTATCCAAAATATACCTAACAGGTTTTTAAAACATGTTAGGTATTATCTGCTAATAGAATATTATCTGACATTTAATATAAACTAATTTATTGCACATACTTAGTTACTTACATTACTTAAAAGTTTTATTTGCAAGCAGAATAACACAAAAACATTTAAATAAATTCTAATCCATAAAATCGGAATTAAATGCAACATAAATTTTCGGCAAACCATAAAATGAGTGATTTGATTAATGAAAATCATTCACTCTTGCTCGTTATCAGTCGTTTTGGACTACACTTGGGTTTTGGAAACAAAACGGTGTGTGAGGTGTGTGAAACGAATAGAATTGACTGCGCCACTTTTTTGGCTGTTGTGAATTTTCTATCGGAAGAAAATTTTGAAGTGGACAATGCTTATGAAAACATCTCAATTAATACTGTAGTCGATTATTTAAAAAACGCCCACACCTATTTCCTTGATTTTAAGCTGCCTGCCATTAGAAATAAACTTATTGAAGCCGTCAATCAGCCCGAACAAAATTTGCCTTACGGACTCATTTTCATGAAGTTTTTCGACGAATATGTTTTGGAAGTTCAAAAACACATGGATTATGAAAATAAAACTGTGTTTAAATACGCTAAACAGTTGGCTAAAGGACAGATAGATAATAAATATAGCATTGCCGTTTTTCGAAAACGACACAATGAGATTGACACTAAATTAGAAGATCTTAAAAATATTTTGATAAAATACTATCCCGATAAGGGTAGTAATCATTTACTTACCGAAGTTTTATTTGATATTTTATCATGCGAAATTGATATAATGTCGCATAATAAAGTGGAAGATTATTTTTTTATTCCTGCAATTGAAGCTATTGAACAAAAATTAAAAGCTGCCAAATAATGGAAAATGAACTTCTTAAAATAGCTATTGCAGAAACTTCGGTCATTATACGAAGTGGTATTACAGTGGCTTTGAAGCGCATTACCGGATTTAGGATTCAGCCCTTCGAAATCACTTCAAACGAGTCACTTAACAGCTACCTACGTATTCACAATCCTGATATTTTGATAATAAACCCTTCGTTCTGGGGATATTACGATATTACTAAACTAAAATCGGAAACCCAACATCCAACACTCAAATGCTTGGCGTTGTTGCACTCGGCAATAGATGAAAGTTTATTGAAGGGTTACGACGATACAATTAGTATTTACGATAGTGTGGAACAATTAAACGAAAAACTTCAAAAGTTAATCTCCTCGCCTTCAAATGAAAATTCCGACGAAAATAATACGTTGAGCATTCGCGAAAAAGAAATTATTACCTGCATTGTAAAAGGTCTCACCAATAAAGAAATTGCAGAAGAACTTTTTCTCTCCTCTCATACCGTTATTTCCCACAGAAGAAATATTGCCAAAAAACTTGAAATTCACAGTACTGCAGGACTTACCATTTACGCTATTGTGAATAAGCTTGTTGAAATTGATCAAATTAAAAAAAACATGCTTATTTGATTTGAAATTTCATTTTTGAAATGATTTATCACTGTTTATAGTGATAGATTGTGTAAAATATACCTACATATAGTGATTGCGGCACGAAACTGATTGCTGTAATTTTGCGGGTATAAAAATCAAAAATAAAACAGGTATGAAACATTCAATCTTTTTAGTATTTTTTTCAATCTCCATTTTGTGCTTGAATGCACAGCAACCAGACAGCCTAAATAACAAATACCAAAATGCAGCAGAAAAATTACTATCTACTGAAGGGAAACTAGTTATTGGCGGTTATGGAGAGGTACATTACAACCAACCTTTTAGTTCAACAGTAAGAAGTAATGGAACATTAGACGTGCATCGCATGGTGATGCTGCTGGGTTATAATTTTAATTCGCGAACCCAATTTGTTTCCGAATTAGAATTTGAGCATGTGAGCGAAGTATTTGTAGAACAAGCTTTTTTGCAACACAAAATCAATAATTATTTCAATCTTAGAGCTGGTTTGCTACTTATTCCAATGGGAATTGTAAATGAATATCACGAGCCTACAACATTTAATGGTGTTGAACGTCCGTTAGTCGACTCGAAAATTTCTCCAACCACTTGGCGCGAAATCGGTTTAGGATTTAGTGGGAATTTCATTCCGGCTTCTTTAAAATACCAAGCTTACCTTGTCAATGGATTTAATGGATACAAAGCAGGTGCAGGAACGTTGAATGGCAATAATGGCTTCCGAAGCGGTCGACAAAAAGGTGCTGAATCCTATATCAGTTCGCCCAATTATACTGGAAAAATTGAGTATTACGGCATTCGTGGTTTGAATCTTGGTTTGTCTGGTTATTTTGGTAAAACACAGAGTACGCTTTACAATGGATTGAATGAAACCAATGTTGCTGGACTTGCAAAAGCAGATTCATCGGTTACAAATATTTCAATGGTTGGCGTTGATGCACGCTATAATTTGGGTGGGTTTCAAATGCGCGGACAACTTTACTATACTGCCATTGGCAACACGGAGCAATATAATAAATTTACTGCCAAAAGTGGTGTAAAAAATGATTTAGGAAGTGCAATGAGTGGATATTATGTTGAAGCGGGCTACAATGTATTGAAATTTGTGAGCAACACCAATACGGAATTGGTTCCGTTTGTGCGTTACGAAAATTACAATACACATCAAGCTACGGCAGGTACTTTAGCAAAAAATAAAGCTTACAATAACAATGTAATTACTTCGGGATTGACCTGTAAATTGGCAAAAGGTGTTGTGGTAAAAGCCGATTTGCAATTTGTAAAGTCAGAAGCTGCAAGCGAATATTCAAAAGTATTTAATGCAGGAGTTGGAGTTATGTTTTAAGAGTGAAATTATGAATAAAATAGTTAGTACAATTAGTTTTTTGTTAGTAATCAATGCTTGCCTGATGTCTCAGGCAAGCATTGATTTCAATCCAAAATCGCTCAAAGCTGAATTGACAAAAGTAAATAACAAAGAAGTTGAGTTGAAAGAACTTTCAATTGCACCTGAATTAGCCCGAAATATTCGGTTGGGTAAATTTTATTCTATTACAAATCAATCATTTATTCTTACAAAATATGTGTATGTTGGACGCATAAATACTTGTCGAACAGGAGGTTGTTCAATAAAACAAAATACAAAAACGAATCAGGACAGTGAGTTTTTCGACTATTTTATATTTTTTGATGCTAACGCATCTATTCAATTGGTGAAAATATTTAATTATCAAGCTTCACATGGTCAGGAAGTTACAGCCACTAGCTGGTTGAAACAATTCAAAAACTATGATGGAAAAAAGGAACTCGTAGTTGGAAAAAATGTTGATGCAATTTCGGGTGCAACAATCTCGGTTGATGCAACATCCTTGGACATAGAGCATAAAACAAAATTGCTCAAGAAAATCCTTCAATAAATATAAGTCAATATTGTAGCTATTAATCGAAATTATATTAATTTTGTTGAATGAAATTAGCATCAAGAAGTGTTTTTATTTGTTTTCTTTTTACTCTATTTCAAGCAACAGCCCAAGAAAATGCCGAATTGAAAAAATCAGCATTTCATTTCCATGCTTCTTACATTGGCGATGTTGTAAGCAACTTTCATGGTGGATTGAAAACCGGCACCACCTATCTCGGATTAGCAAATATAAAGGCTGGCTTTGATACCGAAAATGCCAATTGGTGGAAAGGTGGTGAGGCTTTTGTGAATTTGGCAAATACGCATGGCGGAACACCTTCGGCCACTTATGTAGGTGATTTTCAGGGCGTATCGAATATTGAAGCCGGAAATCTCACATTTTTATACGAGCTTTGGTACAAACAAAGCATTGCAAATGTGACTATTACTGTAGGGTTACAGGATTTGAATGCTGATTTTGCAACTACAGAAAACGGTTCGCTTTTCACTAATAGTTCGTTTGGTATTCAGTCGAGTATTGCCGACAATATATCTACTCCCATTTTTCCATTGACCGCATTAGGAGCTAATATACAATGGAATATCTCCGATTCATTTTCGTGGGAAATGGCCGTTTTTGATGGAACTCCAGATGATTTTGAGAAAAACCCATACAATATAAATTGGAAATTAAGTAAAGACCAAGGATATTTGGCAGTAACTGAATTCCAAATTAAAAAAAGTTTAATAAAAAACACAACAGCAAGTTATAAATTTGGTGCTTATTTTCATGAGCACAATGACTCGACATACATTGAACAACAGAATGGTGGTTTTTACTTTATTGCAGATCAATACATTAACAGCAAATTTTCAGTCTTCTCGCAAATTGGGTTTAGTCCTAAAGCAAAAAACCGACACAATCACTTTTTAAGTTTAGGTTTTAGTTATAAGAATTGGAGCAAGAAACGACCTGAAGATCAATTTGGAGTGGCCATTGCCTATGCAGGAATTGATGGGAATGATGTGGGGAGTGAAACAGCAATTGAAATGACTTATTTGTTTAGTTTAAACAAATATATTTATTTTAGACCTGACATTCAATACATTATTAATCCTGCTGGTATGCAAACAAAACTGAACAATGCGTTGGTTGGGTTTATTCGGGTAGGTGTTGATTTTTAGTTTCCAATCAACAAAATGTTTTTAATGATTTTGTTGATTGGAAAACCAAAGAAAAATCAGAGTAAAGAATCGGGATTTAAGGAGTCTTTTTCAATATCTAAAAAATACTTATAGGTTCCAACTTTTATTTCAGCACAAGCGTCATAATCGCAAACGATAATCCCTTTTGGGTGAAGTTGCAATCCACTAATTGTCCACATGTGATTTATAGGTTCTTCCACAGCATGGCGCAGCGCCCTAGCTTTGTTATGTCCATTCACAACAATCAGAACTTCTTTTGCATCGAGAACAGTACCTACTCCAACTGTAACAGCCGTTTTGGGAACTTTATTTATATCGTTGTCAAAAAATCGTGAATTGGCAATAATAGTATCGGTTGTTAACGTTTTCTGACGGGTACGTGAAGATAACGAAGAGGCCGGTTCGTTGAAAGCAATGTGACCATCGGCTCCAATTCCACCTAAAAACAAGTCAATTCCTCCGAATATTTTAATTTTATCTTCGTATTCAGCGCATTCCTCTTCTAGATTGGGAGCGTTGCCATTTAATAAATTAGCATTTTCAGGTTTAATATCGATGTGACTAAAGAAATTGGTCCACATAAATGTGTAATAACTTTGTTCATGATTTTGAGGCAGACCTACATATTCATCCATATTAAATGTAACTACATTTTCGAACGAAACAATTCTGTTTTTATACATGTCAATTAATTGAAGGTATACCCCCAATGGTGACGATCCTGTTGGCAATCCAAGCACAAAAGGCTTCTGTTTTGTGGGATTTGACTGATTAATTTTTGCAACAATATAATTTGCTGCCCATTTTGATACGTCCTGATAATCAGGTTGAATAATAAGTCTCATGACTTTTTAAAGTTTTTTAGTTTCAACCACAAAAATACAAAAATATTTTGGAATCATTGGTAGTTTATAAACCTGAAAACCCCACTTTTAATATATAAAGTTTATTAAAATTTTTTCCTTCTCCAATCTCCTTTCCACAAATACAAATATCCCAAACCACCAATAATTATCCAGTAAATAAATTCCGACAACCAAACTATTGCTACACTCTGAGGGTTGATAATGGCTGTATAATAAACGTACGAAATGTAAAAAAAGAGTGTAATAATTTCGATAAAGAATGCTATTTTGGTACTTCCGGTTCCAGATACAGCATTTATGATTACATTACTTACAGCAAAAAATGTGACAGCCACTGAAACTACTCGAATTACAGAAATTGAAGCCAACATCAACGAAGAGTCGTTGGTGTAAATGCGGGCAAAAAGTTCTGGAAAGATGAAGGTAAAAATCAAAAGTGGAGTCACTAACAAAAGCGCAATACGTATAATTTTATTCACAGTTTTAAGGATGTCCTGTTTACTCCCCGCGCCTATCATGTTGCTAACCAACGTACCTGCTGTTGTTGAGAGTGCTGCTGCCGGAATCATAAGTAAGATGTACATGCTGCGTCCAATATTTGTTACAGCAAGTGGTCGTTCCCCCATTCGTTCGATAAAAATAAAAAATAAAAACCAGGTAGAAATAGAAATAAAATACTGAAACATAATGAAAATGGATAGATTCAATATTGGATAAATAGTTTTTATTTCAGGTTTAATATGTGTAAACAAGTCATATTTTTTAATGTCGACAAACGCAAAAGTATGAAAAATGAGATAAAGCAATGTGACGGCTTCAGCTATTACCGAAGCAATGGCAGCACCTGCTATACCAAGTTCAGGGCATCCAAATTTTCCAAAAATAAGCACATAATCCAGAATAATATTTACCAACGCAGTAATAATGGCCGATGTTGTAAGAACTTTGGTGTCGGTAATGCCAACAAAAAAAGCCCTGAAAATAACATTAATAAAACCGAAGAAAAAACCATAAATACGCCAGTCGAGGTATTCGATAGTAGCTTTATACACATGCTCGGAGCTCACCAACTTGCGCATCAAATCGGGCACATAAAGGTAAGAAATAATAAAAATAAAGCATGCTATCAGAAAATTGAACAGTAAACTATTGTTGAAAATCGGGCCAATCTGCGAGTAATTTTTCTCACCATTCCTCCTTCCGATAAGGATTTGTGCTCCCTGGCTAAATCCAAACCCAATCATATAAACCGCAAAATAAAATACTCCCGCTATAGCCGATGCACCTAATGCTACCTCACTAACACGACCGAGAAAAGCGGTATCTGTCACATTAATGATATTCTGCGCAACCAACGTCAGAAAAATCGGGTAGGTAATCTTGAATATATTTTTGTTGGAAGTCACGAGTAAAATTGAATATTTATTATAATATTTTGCAAAGATAATAGTTTTATACTGATTGCAGAAATAATTCAGTCCAATGTCGACCCTGCCTGAGGCAGGCAAGTGCGTCAAATGGAACATCCCGTGTAACGGGATTGTACTGTTTATTTCTCCCGTATAACGGGATCTCCGCTTTGCTACGATATGCCTTCCGCAAGCGGAATCTCGAAATACTCGATCGGCATTATACCAAAGTTGACTTTGGGCTTAAATAAAAATTCATTTGGTA
>JAAFGX010000130.1 GCA_010365115.1 Paludibacter sp. | reverse complement strand
GACATCCCGCCCAGCGGGAGAGCCAAGATGTAAAGTGCACATTGTCAATTACATTACAAATTATTATGTCAGATATACAAACTCGTTGTATATAATACAGTCCAATGTCGACCCTGCCTGCCGCAGGCAAGTCCGTCTAATGGAACATCCCGTGTAACTGGATTGTACTGTTTATTTCTCGCGTGTGAGGGGATCTCCGATATGCTACGATATGCCTTCCGCAAGCGGAATCTCGAAATACTCGATCGGCATTATACCAAAGTTAACTTTGGGCTGAAATAAATATTCATTTGGTATTATTTTATATTGAGGTTCGTCTTCCGTGGCGTGATGTGTATTTCCTTTGTAGTCGAAATTTTTTGTGTGTATTTTAATGATAGTTCCTTAAACTCTTCCCGCTTCAGAGTTCCAACTTACTTTATCGCCTATTTCAAATTTTGTTTTCATAAACCGATTTTATAATTGCAAATCTAATCTTCATCAAAATAAGACACCTTGCCATCAACTATTCTTGTGAAACTTGACAGTTAATCATGATGGAAACTTTTAATCCTCAGGCAATGTTTGCGGGGCTTTTTTATTTCCTTAAAAACTCCACCATTTTCATAGCAGCTCTTTTTGCAGTTCCAGCTTCTCCAAGTGTTTTTGTAATTTTGGCATATTCATTCAACATATTCTGACGATAGGTTTTATTATTCATCAGTTGATCCAATTCTCGAGTCATATTCTGCACAGTAAATAAATGCGCAATTAATTCTTTCACCACTTCCTTTTCGGCAATCAGATTGACCAGAGAAATGTATTTTACTTTTATTATCAGGTCTTTCATCCAATACGCAATTCGGCCCAACGGCTGATGGTAAACTACAACCTGAGGCGTTCCGATTAAAGCGGTTTCTAAAGTAGCCGTACCCGAATTTACAATGGTTGCACTTGCGTGCTGAAGCAGTTCGTAAGTTTGGTTAAAAACTATTTGCACATTATTATTCTTCAAAACTGAGTTATAGTATTGAGGTTCATTCCCTGGCGCCCCACTAATTACCACCTGATAATCGGGAAATTTCATAGCAGCTTCGAGCATTCGGGGCAAACAAGCTGAAATCTCCTGTTGTCGGCTTCCCGGCAATAAAGCAATAATTGGTTTTTCGGACAATTTATTATTGGAACAAAAGTTTTTGAAAGTCTGTTGTTGATTGGGTCGTTGAGTAATGGAATCGACAGTTGGATTTCCAACATATTCCACCGGAAAATTATGTTTGGCATAAAATTCCGTTTCAAAAGGAAAAATGGTAAACATTTTGTCGATATATCGTTTTATTTCCTTGATACGATATTCTTTCCATGCCCATATTTTGGGTGAAATATAATAATAAACAGGAATTTTCATGTTTCCTTTTACGAATCGGGCAATGCGTAAGTTAAAACTTGGATAATCGACTAAAATCAATACATCAGGCTTGAAATCAACAATAGCCATTTTGCAGTCGGAAATATTTCTAAGAACAGTTCCGGCATTTTTTACCACTGCCACAAAGCCCATAAAAGCCATATCGCAATAATGTTTCACCATAAGGCCGCCTTGTGCCTGCATCAAGTCGCCACCCAAAAAGCAAAATTCAGCTTCTGAATCCTGACATTTAAGTTCGCGCATTAAATTCGATGCATGCAAATCGCCTGATGCTTCACCAGCAATGATAAAATATTTCATAAGCCCATACCCCATAAAGGGGAATTGAAGTTACTTTTGTATCCTATTTTCTTTTCTTTGTTCATTTTACCATTGTTCATTATAACAATAAAAATATCATTAATAATATCTCTTGTTCCCCTTTAGGGGCTAGGGGTTTAAAGCATAAAAATACTCCCAATAAAATAGGGCATTCCACCCAATAGCGTACCGGTTGCAATTTTAAAACTGTCCGATTTGTAAAAAATAAACACCATCAGTAAATTGGGCATAATGGAAAGCAAAAGCAACTTTCCAAATAATAGGCCGGGATACAATTGTTTTAATTCCTCAAAAAAAGTCAAATCGCTTGGATAAAACCGGTTAAGATACACCCACATAAAAAGTATGGGAAGTAAAAGTCCGGGTAAAAATCCGTAAATGAATTTATTAAATCGAGCCATTTTTTTTTGTATAAACAATTAATGTCGTTCAGTTAAGAAATACTATGAAAATCCGACCTCTCCCTACATCCCTCTTGCCATTGGCTAGATAAATAAAGGGAACTTTTGAATTACTTACGCCTCATAAAGCAACTGTAGAAAAAGATAAGCTTAGTATATCCCACTTCAATTCCCCGCAATTTATCCCAGCTTGTCGATGTGTCGAAAATGTAACGGGAGGGGTTTAGGATCGATTTAAAAAATTCCACAATACATACATACTTACTTAACTTTACGAACTTTATAAACTTTATTAACTTTATAAACTTTATAAACTTTATAAACTTTACTAACTTTATAAACTTTACTAACTTTACTAACTTTATTAACTTTATAAACTTTACTAACTTTATAAACTTTACTAACTTTACAATTCCCATTTCTTAACTGCATCCATGGCTTCATACGCCGTCAAATCAATTTTTGTAGGCACAATGGAAATAAAACCCTTACTCAAAGCCCATTCGTCGGTGTCGGTTGCTTCCGGTTCATGATTCTCGAAATAACCTGTCAACCAGAAATAAGATCTACCTTGCGGATCGGACCGTTTGGCGAATTCTTTTGCCCAACGACCATCACATTGCCTTGCTATTCGAATTCCAGCTATTTCGCCCATAGGTGCATTCACATTTAAACAAGTGGCATGGGGTAATCCTTTTTCTAATGCTGTACGGGTAATTTTTAATATATAGGGCTCAAAAATTGAAAAATCGGCATCGAACGAATGATCGCAAATAGAAAATCCGATGGAAAGAACACCATTTTCGCATCCTTCCAGCACCGCCCCCATTGTTCCCGAATAAATTACATTTATAGCTGCGTTCGAACCATGATTAATCCCTGAAACTAACAAATCGGGTTGTCGTTCCACTATTTCATTCAACGCCAGTTTTACACAATCTGTAGGTGTTCCGGTACACGAATACCTTTTTAGACCTTCCTTTTCCTCAATTTTCTTGAAACGAATTGGGTGAGTTACTGTTAATGCATTTGATTGTGCGGAACGCGGACCATCCGGTGCCACAACTACAACATCACCAATTTGCATCATGAGTCGGGTTAATAACTCAATTCCTTTTGCATCATGACCATCATCATTGGTTATTAATATAAGCGGTTTGTTCATTGTTTTTTTTCCCCTAAATCCCTCAAGTGAGAGTTTAAATTAGTAATTTACTTTATCTCAATCTAAAATATCTTTGAATCTCGAAATTTTTAAAAGCGTTCTTGCCTCTCCCGCTTGGGCGGGATGTCGAGTACTCCATTGGTTCTTAGTTCTACTTCTTAATCTTCCAAACAGTAGCTGCTATAAATCCTACACTCAGTAGAATAAAATACAACAGATCCCTGGAATCTATTACTCCACGGCTCATTGATTTGTAATGAGAATTAATTCCAAAAGATTCAACCGTTTGAATGATCTGCCCCGAAGTAAAAAAACTTGCCAGCACATCAAATCCATAATAGAAAAAGAAGCTGAGCACAACTGCCAAAACGAATGAAACTATCTGATTGTTTGAAAGTGCAGATGAGAATGTACCAATTGCCACATAGATTGATGCCAGAAAAAACAATCCTAAAAACGAACCTAAAAAAGCACCTGTATCAATATTCCCTTGTGGTTCGGCCAGATACGAGACAGAAAAATAATACAATACGGTGGGAAGTAACGCTAAAGCAACCATTACCCAACCGGCAAAAAATTTTCCCAATGTAATTTGCAATTTACTGATCGGTTTTGTAGTTAAAATCTCCCACGTTCCGTTTTGTTTTTCTTCTGCAAAAAATCGCATCGTTATGGCGGGACAAAGGAACAAGAAAAACCAAGGGGCTAAATAAAAAAGCCCATCCACATTGGCATATCCTGCATCTAAAATATTATATTCACCGGGAATAACCCACAGAAACAGTCCCATTAACAGCAAAAAAATGCCGATAACGATATAACCTGTCGCACTACTGAAGAAGGATTGTAATTCTTTTTTTAAAATAGAAAACATATTTAACAATTTTGAATTACCAATTATGAATTATTTCATACATTTGCGGTGTCAAAGGTAACCAAAAAAAATGAAATGAAAATCTATTTTCACATGTCGTTAATATGAAAAAAACCACATTACTCTGTCTTTTTGTATTGCTTTTACAGTTGCTGCAGGCTCAAACAAGTTCTACATATCAAATAAAAGCAGAGTATATCTACGGAAATATACTGAAACATACCACCCACTTAAATAACTTAGTAAAGGGTCCGGTTCAGGGGGGCGAAATTGCTCTGGAATGGCAAACCATGGGCGAAAAACCGTGGCATCAATACTATAGTTTTCCAAAGATTGGAGTTGCATTGGTGGGGTTAGATCTTGGAAACCCCGAAATGCTGGGACAATTGCTGGCAATTTATCCTTATCTGAATCTTAAAATAATCGATACCGATTTTTTCAAGTTAAAACTAAAAGGAGGTGCCGGAATGAGTTTTCTGAATAACCGTTTCGACAATACAGCTACAGATTTAAACAATTTAAACACCGGAAATGCCGCCATTGGTTCAGTTGTAAATGTATATTTTTCCGGCGGTGCAAATATCGAAGTTCCCATACTATCAGGACTTTCGGTGATGGCAGGTTACAACTGGAATCACGCTTCCAATGGCAGTTTCTACCAACCCAATTCAGGATTAAATATGTTGAATGCAACTGTTGGATTATCTTATTTTCCAAATTACAAACAATACAAATCCCCTGAAAAACAACAAATAGCATCGTTACCACAAAAATTTACAGTCGAACTAATTGCTTCGGGTGGTGCTAGAGAGCTTTATTATAAGGACAACAAAATGTTTCCTATTGGTTCGCTAGTTTTAGGAGTTTACCGTCAATTGGGGAATAATTTCAGACTTGGCTTCGGAGTTGATGGGTTTTACGATGGAGTATATGATGGCAACACGCAATTCAAACGAACGTATCTAACCACAAATCAATTAAAAAATAAAATCAGAGTTGGAATCAGTTTGCAACCGGAATTTGTTTTTGGTAATCTTACTGCGGGTATGCATTTTGGACTCTATTTATACAATCCACTTCGCAATCTGGAACCTTATACCGATTCAATGGCAGGAAAATTAAACAAACCCTTGATTTACAAATATAACATTGAAAAGGAAGATGGTTGGTTGTACACGCGCGCTTCGGTAAAATACGCATTTACCAAACACTTATTTTTATCGTTGGGATTAAAAACGCATTTACAAAAGGCTGAATTTATTGAATGGGGATTGGGTTATCGGTTTTAGTGGCGAGTGATAAGTGATAAGTTGTTGATTGTTGATGCCTGAATAACGTTGACCGTTTTGTTTTCTAACTTCAATTATTTTACTTCTACTAGTGTTATGTCAAGACTGTTTTGACGCTTAATTCTCTTAATGCGACTAACCGCTCGAAGCTGTTGAACGCTACTTACCGCACATCCCGTTTAAACGGGATTGTAGGATTATAACAGACAATTTATACTTAACATACTACTAGTTGCACTACAAACAACAAACTTTTAACTATGAACTACAAATTATCCTCTCAACGCATCCAACATTAATGGAATTTCATCGGCATCTATCCCGTTTGAAATTAGATAAGGAATATCTTCGTCAAATTTAACCATAAACAAATCCCAGTCATTGCCTTGCAATTCAAAACTTTTACGGTATAAATCAACAACTTTCGGCAACCGTTGCATGCACCATGCCACATGCCCTGCATTTAGATAGTCTTGGGGTAAAGGCTCGTTTTCAAGTATTTTATTTGCATAATAATCAGCCTTTTGAATATTCCCCGATACAAAAGCGCACCAGATGATTGCCCTCCAAACCTTTACATTGTCACCATTTTCGGCATCTAATTTAAAATAGATGTTCAGCGCTTCTTTATATTTCCCCAATTCCAGGTAACAATGTCCAATTTGAAGTAGCACCTTCGATTGATTGGGCTTTAGAAATTCAACATGCTGATAATATTCCAATGCTTTTTCATATTTCCCCAACAGGCGGTTACAAAGTGCAATTTTACGAACAGTCCACACATCATCCGGTTGGATAATATCCGCCTTTATATAAGCATCCAATGCTTTTGAAAGTTGGGACGTCTGCTGATACGAATATCCTATTTTTTGATAAAGTGCTGCTGTTGGCTGCGAATCGTTTATAATCTCCACAAACAATTCAAGTGCCTGGTGATAATGACTTTTGGCAAAATAATACTCTGAAATATTCTTTTTGAAATCAGTTCCGGGCGAAAATATGTCGAATAAAAAAGACTTGTGCATCAACAACGAAAAGGAGAACATATCGGTAAAATCGGAATGTTGCGGATACAATTTGAAGAATCGGAATAAATCCTGAATATATTGCTTGGATATGTTTTTGGCAACTACATCGGGGGTCAACATCAATTCCTCCTTTGACATTTCTTCCATTTGTTCTGCTTCCATTCTGAACGATTGTTTCAACATTCCACGTTGTGATTCAGGCATTTGAAGAATACTCAAACAAAATGAATACTTATCGGAATTGCACATAACCACACTGTTTACAAACGAAGACAAAACCGTTTTTTCATCGGTTTTAAAAAGTTCGTTCACTGCAGAAAATTGCGCATCGAAAGGCAAAAACCAATGAGAGAATTCCGAGAAAAAAGGAAAACTTTTAAGCATAGAGAATGTGCTCATATAAACATCAGCACCTTCCATTTGCAATTCGCTCAATTCCTGCAACTTGTCTGAAACACCACTTTGTTCCAGAATTTCCTGCCAAGCCGGATTTTCTTCGCCCCATTCGTCTGCATTTAGCAAACTGTCGGTGTCCATTTTATCTTTAAGCAAGGGACTTATTTTCATCATTTCGGGCAAAATTTCCTCTTGCATCTTCTTTGATATTTTCTCAGTTTCGGCAGTTCCAATGATTTGAATAATGATATTCAAAAAATTCTCAACGATATGATTGTCGTCGGACAACAGCACCAATCTATTTCGTACCGAAGGAAAATAAGGAAGAAAACGATTGTATTTAGCTAAAACAAAACACAATCCCACTAAAGCTCGTTGGTTCAGACTTTGATCATTAATTAGACAGCAATCAAATAACAGGATTAACTTACTTTCGTCAAAAGTCCGCCACAAATTTAAAGTAAGAGCAGAAATCAATAACGATTTCTCCAGCCGACCAGGATAATTTACATCCATTACCTTATCAAACAAGTTCTTTTCATCAGTTTTAAAAATACCCGACAACCAAAAGATATTGAAAAATTCCGGTAAAATGCTTTCGTAATTCGTTCTAAGTCTATTTAACTCTATGATGTGATCGTCTTCATTATTATTCAACAAAGCCGATTGAGAATGGAAGAATTTCAAGGCATTAAACAATTCAATAGTTGTTGAATGCTTTCTTCTGTGGGGGAAATATCGTTTCTGAGTAAATTCAAAATTACTTGAGTTGCGGAACAGAAGCTCCTCCCGCAATTCTGAATTCAAAACAAAAACCTTTGAAATTAACTTATTATAAACAACTTTTCGTTGTGGGTCATCTGCGCCGGAAATATAATATTGAAGTAAATAACGGTAGTTCTGCTGGAGATCTTCAAAACGATCAGAGTATTCACCCAATTGCAATTCTAAAACCAATAATTTGGTTTTTTCAAATGCGTTTTTCAACTGTCCCTTTGCGAGATAGAGCAACACTGATTTGTAAGTTGTATGTATTTGATTTGCATTCATTATTATTAATGACTTTCAAAATAAATTAACAGTCTAACATTATACTAAAACCACATTTGATTTAAACTTTTTTAAACTCAACCCATTTTGCTAATCTTGCGAAGCCTGTCTTCATCAATTATTTTTAACTTTCGACCATCCATCGCAATAACCTGCTCGTTCACAAAGTTTGAGAGCGTTCTAATGGCATTGGAAGTAGTCATATTGGACATATTGGCTAAATCTTCGCGCGACAAATAAATACTGATTGTTGCACCATCTTCTTCCAACCCATAATTTCTTCTAAGCACTAACAACGCTTCTGCCAATCTGCCTCTGATATGTTTTTGAGTGAGATTAACGGTTCGAGCATCAGAAGCAGCCAAATCGGTAGCCATTTCTTCAAGGAAACGATAACAAAATGCATTATTATGTCGAAGTATTGATATAAATATATCGGCCTTTATCATATAAACAACTGAAACTTCAAAAGCAGTGACATTCGTATTGTAAGGCTCGCTGGCAATTATGGCCCTGTATCCGAAATATTCTCCCGGTTTTAGCATTCTTATAATTTGTGAGCGACTTCCTACTCCTTCTTTATATACTTTCACCTTACCATGTGCCAAAATCATCATATGAGTGGGCACTTCGCCTTCACAATGTATCATTTCATTCTTTTTAAAATGATGCACTGTAAAATTGTTCTTTACAAATTGCCTTTCATCAGGTGTCAGAACATCCCAAACCGAAAGTAATTCCTCAATTGGCTTGAGTTCCGAAAAGTTATTTTTTTTTGCCATAAGATTTGGTAAGAAATATGTTTGACAACAATGTTATAAAGCACAAATTTAGTATTTTTTTGATATAAAACAGAAAAAACAGAAAAAAAACCTTATATAATATGTAAAATCGCATTTTTTATGACAATTTTCGAATTACATCACAATCCTAAAATTGTAGATTGATTTGGTTGAAAGAATCACTCAAATTTTAGCACTTTACAACTATTAAAAAAAATTATTACTTTTGTATGTTTCAAAGTTTAAATAATATGAGAAGAATCATCCTTTTTTTCTGTATATCTCTGTTCTTAATCGATTTAAAATCCCAGCAACTGTCAGTCGGAGATTCAGCTGTATTCAGTTTAATAACCTGTTCTCCGGGCGAGGAAGTCTATTCGAAATTTGGTCATACCGCTATTCGGATAAAAGATGCAGAAAGTGGCACCGACGTTGTTTTTAATTATGGTATATTTAGTTTCGAAACAAACAACTTTTACTATAAGTTCATTAAAGGAGAAACAGATTATCTATTGGGTGTGTATGATACGAAGTATTTTTTACCGGAGTATGCCATGCGAAATTCAATGGTTTGGGAACAAGTGCTTAATCTCTCGCTAACTGAAAAAAGAATTTTATATAATATTTTAGTCGAAAACTACGAACCTCAAAACAGGGTTTACCGATATAATTTTGCTTTTGATAATTGTTCAACGCGTCCCAGAGACAAGCTCCTAGCTGCATTACATGGTTATGTGATTTTTCAGGATAATTCCGATGCTAAAACTTTTCGTCAATGGGTTGGAACATATGTTGGAACGGACACATGGTTAAAATTCGGTATCGATTTAGTGTTTGGAATAGAAGCAGATCGATTTGCATCGGTTAGCGAAAGTTCATTCTTACCAGAAGTCCTGATGTCTGAATTTCAAACTGCTCAAATAAAAACACCCGATGGACAGAACAGAAAATTAGTTACAGAAAGAAATATTCTGGTAGAAAAAAAAGAAGTGATTGAAGAAAAACCGTTCTGGCTTTACAAACCAATAAGTATCAGCGGACTATTGTTATTAATCGGAATTATTATCACCATCTGGGACAACAAAAGAAAACATCATTACGTTCCATTTGACTTTGCATTAATGCTTCTAACAGGCTTAGGTGGTCTTATTGTTTTTTACCTTATGTTCTTTTCAGTACATCCATTGGTCAAGTATAATTTGAATATTCTCTGGCTCAATCCACTTAATTTGATTGTAGCTATTTTAGTTTGGATTCGTCCACTTCGAATTGTTTTATTTTATTATCAGATATTAAATATTTTATTATTAGCAGCTGCATTATTTGTTTTTGCCCTTTCGACACAGGATTTCAACATAGCTTCTTTTCCAATTATTGTATTATTATTAATGCGATCTACAAGTTGGTTTGCGCTAATGAAAAGACGTATATTTAAACATAGGGACTTAAAATAAAATTATATGAATTAGAAGTAGCCCCCTAAAATCCCCCGAGGTGGGGTGTCAAAAATAAACATTTGTTTCAAAATAAATACGTACAAATTCTTCGTGATTGACACAATTTTTATCCAATTTAAAAAAAATAATGGAACGCTAATTTTCACGGTTGAAGCTAAAAAAGGCTCTATAACGTTTTGTGTGGGTAAAATATTTTCTAATATTTACTCCGTAGGAGTTTTCAATGCATATGGCACATTCCGTTTTTTTT
>JAAFGX010000129.1 GCA_010365115.1 Paludibacter sp. | reverse complement strand
CAACAATTTAATCAACTATTTTAAAAATAATTTTACTCAAAATTGTAAAATATTCTGTATCATCCACTTAGGGGTACTGAGTAGTTACAAAATTATTTATTTTATTAAATATAATCACTTCAATAGTAAGATGATATGATTATATTATTCGCATTTTGTTTAAAGCCTTTCCATTATTATTTCTGGATTTTATATTCTGTTTTATTGAGCATTAATTATTTTTTTTTTGAATGTTAAACAATAAGATAATAATAGTTGTTTTCTTATATTATTGACTTCAATTATTTCAAAGAAGTTTTAATTCTATTTAAGCCTATAAAAACCTAAATATATGAATTCTGAATTCAAAACCAAAGCCACATATCTACGCGAAAAGGCAGAAAAGTTGCTTAGAAACAGATCCAACATTCCGATAAAGAAATCCTCCGATAGCGAAATAATAAAGCTCCTTAGCGAACTTGAATTATATAGTTTAGAACTTGAATCAGAGACTGAAGTAATCATTAACGCTCAAAATGAGCTAAAAGATGAAGTTAAAAAATACACTATATCTGAACCTGAAGTCTTAAAATTAATACATGAATTGGATGTATATCAAATCGAACTTGATTTGCAAAATAGTGAACTTGCACTAACACAAACTGTATCCCAAAATGTTGCAGAAAGATACACCGATATATTTCACTTTTCAACATCCGGTTATTTGATTCTTTCAAATGAAGGTGAAATTATTGATTTAAATACCTCCGGTGCCAAAATGCTTGGAAAAGGACGACTCGATTTAAAAAACAGTAGATTTGGTTTCTTTGTTTCTGACGACCACAAATCGGAATTCAATAATTTTCTTCAAAATATATTTACTTACAAGTCGAAAGCTTCCTGTGAATTGTCATTGGATTTTGAGGATTCAAATTCCATCTTTGTTCATCTTTCAGGCATTGTTACGCAAGATGATCAACAATGTTTAATGTCAATTATAGATATAACTGAACAAAAACAAACTGATATATATAGGGGAATGACAAGTGAAATTCTTCAAATCCTTAACCAAGCGAAAGATTTAGATGAAACAATCCAACAAACGATAAAAATATTAAAAAACCGAATTGGATTTGATAAAGTTGGTCTTCGACTTCAGAAAGGCGAAGATTTCCCTTATTTGGTACATGAAGGTTATTCAATAGAATTTTTAAATACAGAAAATTCATTGTTTGAGATGGATACAAAAGGAAATGTTTACAAGGATAAATATGGAAACCCAAAACTGGCGTGTACTTGTGGTCTCGTTATTTCTGGGGAAACCAATAAACTAGGTGTAAATATAACTTCTGGTGGCAGCTGGTGGACAAATGATTCGTCAACCATTTTAGATATTCCATCCAATAAAGAGAAGAGATTTAAGCCCAGAAATATTTGTGCGCTAAAAGGCTATACTTCTGCAGCATTAATCCCCATAAAAGTCAATTCTGTAGTTGTTGGTCTTATTCAACTTCTTGATAAGCGGAAAGACAGATTCAACCAAAATACAATTGAAATACTGGAGGGAATTGCAACTCACATAGGCTCTCTGATAACTCGAAAACAAGCTGAAGATTTATTACAAAAAAACGAAGAGCTACTTCGTACCATCACTCAAAATGCTCCCGACATTTTAATCCAATTGGACCGAAAAGGTTCTGTTTTATATATTAATCGTGAGATGCATGGATATGCTTGCGAATATTATATAGGAAAGAGTATCTATGATTTGATACTCTCTGAATATCAAGAAAAAATGAAGAAATCATTAGAGTTGGTATTTAATGATGCTATTTCACTGACACTTAATTTAAAAGAAAAAACAAAAAATGATGAAATCAGAGATATTAGAGTAAGCATTTCGCCAGTAAAGGAATACGATAAAGTAGCAAGTGCAATTTTGATTTCTCGTGATATAACTGAAAGTATAATAGCAGAAAAAACGATAAAGCATGATTTAGAACAACACCGTACCATTTTACAAACAGCAATCGACGGATTTATGTTGGTTTACATTGACGGACAAATAATTGATGTTAACGATTCGTATTGTAAAATGAGTGGCTATACCGCAAATGAACTACTTTCCATGCGAATAACTGACTTAGACAAACTTTTTTCTGAAACTGAGATTGCTCATAAAATTAATAAAAAGCATAAGTGTATTTTTGAAACGGAACACCGCCGCAAAGATGGAAAAACATTTTATGTAGAGATTAGTGCTCAATATCAGACTGATAATGAGAATTTGTTGGTATTTTTTTTACACGATATTACCAAACGAAAACGAAACGAAAAAAAAATCATAGAAAGCGAAGAACGCTATAAGTCATTATTTAGAGACAATAATTCTGTAATGCTTATTATCAATCCGGATACCCGTGAGATTGATGATGCTAACTCTGCTGCGTGTGATTATTATGGTTGGTTACATTCTGAACTGTGTCAGAAAAAGATAAGTGATATTAATATCATTTCAGATGAAGAAGCATATAAATATTTACAAATAACAAAGAAAAAGAAAAGTGCTCATCTTTTTTTTAAACACAAATTAGCTAATGGCGAAATTAAGGATGTGGAAGTATATTCAGGTTCGATTTCGTTTCATGACAAAACTAAGATTTATGAAATAATTCATGATGTAACTGAAACTAAGAAACTTGAAGATGCACTGCGTGAGAGTGAGCGTAAACTAATGGAAGTGTATAATTCAATGTCCGATGGATTAGCCATTCATGATATTGTGTACGATAATGATGGGAAAGTAATTGATTCCATTATTAATGAAGTGAATCCTGCATTTGAAAAGATTATTGGAGTAAAACGAAATGAATTTATCGGTAAAAGAGTCTCAGAAACAATTATTAAGAGAATGCCATTCTTTTTGGAACATTATATAAACGTAGAACAGACAGGACAACCTACATACTTCGATTTTTTTGATGAGAGAACAAATAAATACTTGTCTTTCTCAGTTTTCACTCAAGAGAAAGGTAAATTTTTAACTGTAATCAGGAATGTAACGTTTCAAAAACAAGCTGAAGATGCGATACTAAAGAGTGAAAGAAACCTTTCTGATATTTACAATTCAATGTCAGAGGGGTTGGCTATTCATGAGATAATATATGATAGCAATGGAAAAGCCATTGATTATCGGATCCAAGAAATAAATCCTGCTTATGAAAAAATCCTCGGATTAAAGAGGCCTGACGTAAAAGGGAAAAAAGCAACAGAAGTTTATTCGGTAGATTCTGCACCCTATTTGGATATTTTTTATCAAGTAGCAACAACGGGTATTTCAACATCCTTTGAAGAATACTTTGCACCACTAAATAAATATTTTTCAATATCTGTGTTTTCACCTGAAAATGGGAAATTTGCCACTGTATTTCAGGATATCACTGAACGTAAGCATTCTGAGAATGCAATTGTTGAGAGCGAAGTGAAATTCAGAAGATTAGTATCGGATATGCACGTGGGGGTTTTATTGCAAGGTTTGAAATCTGAAGTAATTTTATGTAATCCAAAAGCGTGCGAGTTGCTTGGTCTGACTCAAGAGCAGATCAATAGTAAATCTGTATTAAATGATGATTGGAATGCGATATATGAAGATGGAACTCCATTCCCCGGTAATAAAATGCCTGTTCATCAAGCTATAACCACCGGAAAATCGGTAAGAAATGTAGTGTTGGGAATAAAAAATGCAACAACAAATGATTTTGTCTGGCTTTTGGTAGATGCAGAGCCGCAACATGATGAAAACGAGACGGTATTTCAAGTAGTTTGTACATTTATAGATATAACCCAACTAAAGGAAACTGAAAATAAACTTCGTGAAAGTGAACAACGACTTAATTATCATTTTGAAAACTCGCCACTCGCTATTGTTGAGTGGGATAATAATTTTAATGTGACTCAATGGTCAGTGGAAGCTGAACGGATTTTCGGGTGGAAAAAAGAAGAGACAATTGGTAAACAAATTTACGAATTAAACTTAATTTATGAAGAAGATCTTTCACAAGTAAGTGACACTATAAAAACATTATCCGGCGGAAATGAAAATATCGTTGTGAATACCAACCGAAATGTCACTAAATCAGGGGAAGTTATTCATTGTACATGGTATAGTTCTGTGTTAACAAATGAAAATGGACAAATGAGCTCGATAATGTCGCTTGTGCAAGATATTACCAAAGTGAAACAGGCGGAAGAGGCATTGCGCGAAAGCGAAGAAAAGTTCTCGCTCGTTTTCGAAAAATCGCCTTATGTTATTTTGCTAAGTAGCTTGTCGGAAGGTCTTGTAGATGTAAATGAAGCTTTTGTAAACACATTTGGATTCTCAAAGCAAGATGCTATAGGAAAAGAAATTCAAGAATTAGGTTTTGATATGGGTTCGGAATTAATTGAAAAAATCATTTTAGAAATGAGTAAATCCGGTTTTATTTATAATCAGGAGAGTATTTTTAAAAATAAAAATGGAGAGGAAAGATTTTTTCGATTTAACATTGACGCTTTTCAATCAGGCAATAAGAATTACACACTTACCACAGCGGAAGATATAACTGAACGAAAAGAAATTGAAGAAGCATTGCGTGAAAGCGAGTATTTCTTTAGAGAATCACAAAAAGCAGCGTTTATTGGATCGTATAAAACTGATTTTACCTCCGGAATGTGGGAATCGTCAGAAGTTCTTGATCAGATTTTTGGTATAGACAAGTCTTACAACAGAAATATTGAAAGTTGGTTAAAAATCACGCATCCTGATGACAGGAAAATGATGAATAAGTATTTGAACAATGAAGTTATTCTAAAAAGCGTTATATTTAACAAAGAGTACAGAATTATTCGCAAAAATGATGGTGAAATTAGATGGGTACATGGCAATGGTAAAATCGATTTCGATTCAAATAATGACGTAAAATCGTTAGTAGGAACTATTCAGGATATAACCGAGCGAAAATTAAAAGAAGAAACTCTTCGCAAACTGAACAAAACTCTTTTAGCACTTAGCAAAAGTAGTAAGGCTATGACACAGACTACTGATGAAGCTGACTATCTGAAACAAGTATGTAAGATTGTAGTGGAAGATACTGGTTTTCCGATGGTATGGATTGGATTTGCGCAGGATGATGATGCAAAAACAATTCTCCCTGTGGCAAGTGCAGGTTTTAAAGATCATTATCTTGAAACAATAAAATTGAGTTGGGACGATTCGAAACATGGACGCGGACAAACCGGAACAGTTATACGAACCGGACAAATGAGTATCTGCAATAATATGTACACTGATCCAACTTTTGAACCGTGGCGCAAACATGCCTTGAAACGCGGTTTTGCTTCAGTTAGTGTGTTTCCTCTTATAACAAGCGAAAAAGCATTTGGTGCAATATCGATTTACTCAAAAGAACCAGAGGCTTTCTTAGATGTCGAAATAAAAATGTTGTCGGAGTTGGCCAATGATTTGGCTAATGGAATTACAACTATTCGATTGCGGGCAGCTCACCAATTATCCGAAAAAGCATTGAATAAATCGTACGTTGAACTGGAAGTACTTGTAAAAGAAAGAACTAGTGAGTTGCAAGTTACCAACAATTTGTTAAATAAAGAAATTAATATTAGAAAGCAAAAAGAAGAATTTTTAAAATTGACCGAAGAGAAGTACCGAACCGTTGCCGATTTTGCCACCAATTGGGAATTTTGGATTGCTCAGGATAGCACTATGCTTTATTGTTCTCCATCGTGTGAACGAATTACAGGTTACAATGTAACTGAATTTGTTCAGAATTCAAATCTATTTTCAAGTATTATTCACCCTGATGATTTTGAAATGTATAATAACCATCAGAAAAAAGAATTAAAAGCGCAAATTTTCGACCACGAAATTCAATATAGAATTATTAAAAAAGACGGTACAGTAAGATGGATTAGTCATTTTTGTCAACCAATATATAATAGTTCAGGTTTATTTAGTGGCACTAGAGGTAGCAATAAAGATATTTCTGTTAGAAAAAAAATGGAGGAATTACTTAAAGAAAGTAACAGAAAATACAACCTTCTTTCTGAAAACATCTCCGACGGCATCTTTATATTGAAAAAAGGTGCGTTCGACTATGTAAATCAGTCGGTCTGCGATATATTTGGGTACACAAGAGAAGAACTTGCGGGAATGAAACTGACTCAATTTATTGCTCCCGATCAACAAGCGGAATTAGACGATTTCTTTGAGTCAACAACGTCTAAAATAAACTTTATTAGAACTTTTGAGGTAGAATGTTTGAAAAAAAATTCTTCTAACATACATGTCGAAATTATATTAAATTATATTTCTATTGAAAAAGTTGTATATGGTGTAATACACGATATTACAGAAAAAAAACTCATTCAAAAAAGCATAGTAAAAGCAATAATAAGGACTGAGGAAAAAGAAAGAACACATTTTTCGAAAGAATTACATGATGGATTAGGTCCTTTACTGTCAACTATTAAACTTTACCTACAATGGTCGGAAAGACCAAATCCTAATATGTCGCACACCGAAATTATTAAAAATGCAGAATCGATACTTGAAGAAGCAATAACAACAGTACGTGAGATTTCATACAAAATGAGTCCACATTTGCTTACAAATTATGGATTGAACTCCGCCATTAAAAATTTTGTAGATAAAATAAAGGCAACATCTTCAATTAAAATCAATTTTGAGAGTAACTATAACGAACGACTGGATATTGAAATTGAAGCAACTTTATATCGCGCTATCATTGAATGTATTAATAACTCAATAAAACACTCTGAGGCTCGAAATATTAGTATTAAAATTGAAATGATTGACCAACAACTCCACCTGACTTATAAAGATGATGGTGTTGGATTTGATATTTCTGAAACGTTGTCAAAACAAAAAGGATTGGGGTTATTTAATTTGCAAAATCGAATAAATACGATTGGAGGAAAGTTAAATATGATGAGCGGCCCGGGCTTAGGCGTGGATTACCATTTTATAATCAATATCTAATTAGAGTCATCCATTATTGTTAATTATATTTTAAAAGTTTACATTATGAATACAGTATCAATCAAAAAACCTACAATTATTATTGTAGATGATCACTTGATATTTCGACAAGGTTTGAAATCAATAATTTCGCAAGAAAATTTTGCAACCGTGACAGGAGAAGCCTCAAATGGTCTCGAGTTTCTAGAATTGTTGAAAACAACAAAGCCGGATTTGGTATTAATGGACATTGACATGCCACACATGAACGGATTAGAAGCAACTGAAAAGGCAATAAAATTAATGCCCGAACTTAAAATTATTGCATTTACAATGTTTAGCGATGAGGAATATTATTATAAAATGATAGACAGGGGAGTAAAGGGTTTTATTCTCAAAACGAGCGGCATACATGAACTCGAAAATGCTATCAGAGATGTGATGTTCGGTGAAAGTTATTTCTCCAATGAGTTATTGCGAAAAATTATAAACAACTTTAGCAATAAAAACAATGTAACCGATTCGATAATACATAGCTTTTCCGGCAGAGAAATGGAAATCCTCCAACTCATATGTTTGGGTATGAACAATGAAGAAATAGCTGACAAGCTTTTTATCAGTCCTAAAACAGTTAAATCGCACAAGTCTAATCTATTAGAAAAAACTGATTCGAAGAATATTCAGGGATTAATTTTATTTGCTATTAAAAATAAAATTGTAAAATTGTAATTTTTTTTGCTCTTTTCTTAGATACGGTTGAAAGTTTATTATTAGGTTTCGAGACTGTTTGTTGTGAAAAAGCAAAAAGAGAAGAGAATAATGAACGCTAAAGTGCTTTTTTAGAATACACAAACTATCAACCACGTTTTAGAATAGAGCCATTTTTTTTAGTAAAATTCTTTACGTCGACCAATATGCAATGATGCTCTCTTGTTAATATCATTGTTCTGTTCTAATTGGTGTAAAATAAAAACGAATCAATACCTTAGAGGATTCTCCTCCTTTTGGCGTATACTCAATACGTCTTTTTATCTAACCGAATTACATCATTTGTAAGTGAAGTATACCACTTTATGCCCATTTTGTTTTGGGTATGTTTAGTAATTTTACAACAGAAATTTAGTGTGATGCAATGGTTATATATTATAAATAAAATAATAAAATTAACATTATGAACTCAAAAACGTTAAAAGTGCCTAATATTATACTTGTCGAAGATCATACCATTTTTAGACAAGGAATAAAAGCAATTATCAATTTTGAAAATTTAGGAACTGTTATTGGTGAAGCTTCAAACGGTAAAGATTTTATAGATATGATTTCTGTAAGTAGCCCGGATTTGGTATTAATGGATATTGAAATGCCTGATATGAACGGGATTGAAGCAACTAAAAGAGCACTCAATTTAAATCCGGATTTAAGGGTTATTGCTTTTACCGGATATGCCGATCAAGAATATTTTCATTTAATGGTTGAACTTGGAGTAAAGGGGTTTATCCTAAAAACCGAAGGATTGAAAGAACTAGAAATAGCTATTCGGAAGGTTATGCATGGCGAACGGTATTTTTCTCATGAACTTCACCAACCTGACAACAATAACAACGTACCCGATGATAGAATTGTTATTAAAGATATTGATATAGGAACTCAAATTAGTAACAGAAAATTAATGTTTTTCCCCTGGAACTGTGGCCGTGAAAAAATTACAATCACACAAGATAACTAATACCGTTTGCACAAATAATTCAGTCCAATGTCGACTGTCTAATTGTACTGTTTATTTGAAGCTACGACATTATACAAATGCTTTATAGGACTAAAATATATTTTCAAATGGTATAATATGAACAAACCTAAAATTATTATAGTAGATAACGATTTGACTTTCCGTCAAGGTTTAACTTTTCTAATAGATGTTTTGAATAAAGCCCAGGTCATTGGAAAGACTTCCACAGGAAAGGAATTAATTCAACTTCTCTCAAACCTCAAACCGGATTTAATAATAATCGATGTAGATATACCTCAAATTAACGGTGTTGAATTAATGGGAAGTGCATTGAAATTAAATCCACACATGAAAATAATTGCGATTACTAATTTCGAAAATGATGATTATATTAATAAACTGATGAAGGTTGGTGTTAGTAAGTTTTTGCTTAAATCAACTGCTATTAGAGAATTGGAAATTGATATTCACTCACTTATGATGAGTGAAAAAAATATACATTATGATATTCGAGCTATAAATGTTGTCACTAAATTATTTTCTGATGATTTCAAAATGAAATTTGGGAATTTTTGGCTTAAAAACAATAAAAACTTTGAACTACACAAAAACCGAGGTGTTATATCCATATAAAACCGAAATGAAAAGAATTTATTAACATTGTTACAAATTATCAATGAATCAGTGCTTTAGTGGTAAATTTCTTTATTGGTATAGGCGTTTAGAGCGCACTCTAAAACCCCTTTCATTATTGATTTTTAATCATTTCCGATATGAGTATTAATGGACATGTTGAATATTGTCCTTATTTAATCGCTTGTATTCAGAAAAAACAATGTTAATTTATCATATAAATTAGATAATTTTTAGGCTGTTTATTTCACAAATTAAAGGAACAAAGTCTATGCGCTCTAAGCGCCTATACCAATTTCTTTATTTCTAACATATAACAATTTAATCCAAATAAAGTATAATGGAAACTTCAAAAATAATTGTAGTTGACGATCATCCTATTTTCAGACAAGGGATTAAAAACCTTATCAATCTCGAAAATATGGGAAAAGTTGTTGGCGAAGCGGCAGATGGGGACGAATTTATTCAACTTTTGTCAGTACATAAACCCGACTTAGTATTAATGGATATTGATATGCCAGGGCTGAATGGAATTCAAACTACTCAAAGAGCGCTTCAAATTATGCCCGATTTAAAAATACTTGCATTCACCTTGTTTGATCGGGAGGAGTACTTATATAATATGATAGAAATTGGAGCTGTAGGGTTTATTTTGAAATCGGCAGGTTTGAATGAACTTGAAAAGGCAATAGAATTAGGCTTGAAAGGAGAAAAATATTTTTCATTTAATTCTTCTGGCAATAATATGAACAACTTCGGTCGATAATTTAATAAGTAAGTGACAGTAAGTAATGTCGTATTTATTTATAAAAAAAGAAGTGAATGTGGATTTCCGCTGATTAAGCGGATTAACAAAAAAAGGATATCAATATCGCTTTCAGTGATATGATTATAAAATACATGAATCAATATCCTCTCGCCAAAGGCGAGTAAAATCCATATTAAAGAATCAGTAATTATCCGCTTAATCAGGGGAATATCGTCAAGTCGGAACGTCGAAAAATACGCCGTCCGCGTTCTATTAAGACCTAATAAAATGGTGCAATATTGTTCCATCTTCTTAGTTGTAATACCGATTGCACAATCAATATAGTCCAATGTCGACCCTGCCTGCCGCAGGCAAGTTCGTCTAATTGTCCTATTTGTTTGAAAGCCTTCCGCAAGCGGAATTTGCAATCG